>CAIXQV010000618.1 GCA_903921605.1 uncultured Planctomycetaceae bacterium
GACCCTGATGCCGATGAAGACGAGATTGTCCGGGCGCAACTCGTGTTTACAACATATGTAAACGCTGGGGGGCTGCACGAAACAGAGGGCACTCCGTATAGCTGCTTCGATATCGTGCTCTGCCTGCAACCTGAGTTGATACAAGGGCATGACAACACGTTTTTTTTGTGCGGAGCTGATATCCGTTTTCGTCATTATGCTTTGCTGACAGTTGATCGGCCAGCCAGGCCGGTGCGTGATCAGCTGATGAACGTCTTCGGATTCCGTCGCGTGCGTATCCCGGCACCCGGGTATGCGCGATCGGCTGTGAGCTGGGTCAGCATCAGGAATCGCACGAGGCCGAGAAACGTTAATACCGCGAATCCACCACACCAAAACCTGCGGCAGCTTCAGTCAGACGTTAATCGCAACCAGCAGATCGCGCGACGGGCAAGAGACATTGCCGCAGCGCGAAACACGCCGCTTGACGGCTTGGTTGGGGCATGGGTATCTCGTAATACCAATGCAACTGAGCCTCTGACTGTCTTGATCGCAGCCAGTGATTCGGAGCAAGCTGGACAATTGGCAAATATGTTGCCGGGCTGGCCCATATTTGATTCCAGCGTTCCGGACAGAACAGAGGCCCCGGGAAATCTCCCACTGACGCCAGGCGGCCTGGTCCAACGCATGATCTGCACACGGGAAGCGATGGAGCGACTGCCGACCGAATGCAATCCAAACATCATCATCAATGCGACAGGTGGTCCTCATGCTTTGCAACTGCCGACGCGCTGGATGCGCTGGATGCGACATCCACTGGGCACACCGATGCATAATCGTCGCAGGCTGATCGTTGATCTGGATGACAGTGGGACGCCGCTGACGCAGAATTGGAGTCAGTTACGTTTTCGCGACTATGAACAAAATGATGTTTTTCGCTTTGACGAAGCCGCCACCAATGCGGATCAGTATAGTTTTGCAGCGCTGGAGCGTTTTATCGACGAGGCATTTCAGCCTGCCACGAGATAGGGAGACAAGAATGTCACGTGAAGATACAGGCCGACGCATCAGGATACCACGCGCACGACGTCGCCCCCGCCGAACGGAGTTCCGCAACGTCAATCATCCCGAGCGCGTGCTCAGTGAATCAACAAGCAGGTCGCGTTTGCGCCACAATGAACCATTCAAAGCAGATCCAAACATACCAGGGTCTTTTTTGCTGCAGCACATCGCCAGTCCAAACAATCTGATGGCGGCTTGGAAGTACCTCGCGGCAAATGGAGGGCAGGCAGCCGGACCAGACGAAATTTCGTTTGATATTTCGATTTCGATGGCCTGGCGGATCGTACGCGATCTTTCCGCAGACATACTTGCCGGAACTTATCGACCAGGGCCGACGCGCGAAGTGCGTATCCCAAGACCAGGCAGATCGGATCGAATAATCGAAATCCCGAATGTCAGAGATCGCATGATTGGCAGGGCTATCGCCTGTGCGTTAAGGCCGCTGTTTGTCACGGTACTGACCAGATTCTATGGGGTCGGGCGCGAGCACATCTTCGCGCGATTGAAAGTCGAGGCGGAAACCAGCAACCGCTTCTACATTTTGCAGGATGATATTCAAAACTGTTTTCCGACAGCCAATCGGGGATTGGCCTCGAGCATTGTCAGGCAAAGCAGTGAAGGGTGGTGCAGAACGGGGATGCCTGCGGAAGAGTTCGGAATCGTCGAGTTGATCATCAGAATCATTTATGGATTTCAGGGCGAGAACCAGTCGACTGGACTCACCCAGGGCGGTACACTTTCGCCGTTCATCATGGAGCTCCTGCTCCACGTCACAGTCGATGCCACTTTCCAAGTTGCATCGTCAACCAATACGACTTTACACCGGTACGTGGATGACATCTGCGTACAGGCACAAAGTCCCTCCGATGCATTGGAAGCCATGGATGCGATCCGGAACACTGTTAACCAGAACGGTCAAAGCCTAAAAGGCCAAAGCACAGTTCCAATGGACCTGCGCACCAACCAATCAGACGATACCGTACTGGGCCTAATGCCTGTATGGGAAAATGGACAACTCACGTTTTCCCTAACCGACAACGCCTGGCAGCGTCTGGGAGAATCGCTGGAAGAATGCCCACTTCTGGCTGTACCCCACAGAACCGTCAAGCAAACAGTGATAGGCTGGATCAACTCCATTACAGCCTGCATCAGGACATCCGACCAGGACGCAATCAGGACACAGATCATCAGGACAATGATTGACTCAGGCGTTGAACCCGTAAAAGATCAGGATATTCGCGAGAGTATCAGGGAAGCATCCACAAGATGGCAACAACTGATCCGAACGACACAGACACCAAACAGCCAGTCAGAATCCCAATGACAGTCAGCAGTTACCGTACCTTCTTCTCCATGTGGGGATCTATAGGGGACGGGTATGCTTCAGAGTGTTGATGTTTAGTGTTTCTATGATTGCGACGTCCTGCCGGACGTGGCCAAACCGGGTTGCCATATGGCAACCCTTGCAGCTGTTTTTTAAGCTGCATAAATCTGAATACCCCGGATAGGCAACTGTCCGGGGTATTCTCTTTTTGTCAGACCGATTGCGCCGCCGCCCTCGAACGATTGGCCAGTTCAAACCAAATTAGTTGGCACATGATTCATGGGCCCATTCATGATTCCGATGGAAGAACATCGAGGCGAATCGAACGCCCCAGCAGTGCCAGATGACGGAACGTCAAAAACGTAAATTGAGTCCGCACCTGCGACACGAGAGATTTCTTCCAATTGGTCCGGCGGCGGAGTAGAGGTATCTTGCGTCGAAAGCTCCGCAATCCGAATTTCGAAGCGTCCCATTCGAACCCTATTGACTGATCAATTGCCGAAAATCGGGCTGATGAATTCAGAAAGAAATGGGTAGTAGCGTAAACTGGCTCAACACGGTTTTGCTTAGTTACAGAGATTTCGCATTTTGCGAATTGCACAGAATCCGCATTTTCACCTCTGATCGACTTTCCCATTCTTCATGAGTCTTGCTTCGAAAAACTCTGCCTCCAATACCGAGATCGCTTTGATGCCGGCTATTACCATTGTCGCATCCCAATGTGCCACAACGGGGCCAATTTCTCTCGGCTGGCCAACGCAACACGAAGATTCACTGGGGGCTCTGATTGGATCGCATTTGAAAATATGACCGCATCTCCGCCGTCGTCTCTGTACCAGTAGCGATCTTTCATGGACGTTCGTTTTCTGATTTAGACAATTTGCGGCATGTGCGGTCGCCACTTTGCAGCGACCGCACAGCCATTAAATTGAATCGCGGCCAAATACGCCGACGTTTTACTCCGCAACGTCCTCCGGCTTCTCGGTTTCGTTCAGCACTTCAAACCGATAGCGAGTCTGAGGATTTGCTCCCCGAGTCCATCGCCGAATTCCACCATCCAATCGCAGACGATAGAACTTCGTGTCGGTCTCTGCGTGAAAATCCAGCTTAAGATGACGCTTCATTATACACCCTATGCTTCGCTCGCGCCCCGCTGGCGTGTCGCGTTCGTTTGGTGGGAATAGAGTTTTGGCAAGCCCCTGTGCGACTGCAAGCTCAGCCCACTCTGCTGGGCGAAGTGCCTCGCCTGGCTGAGAAACCCCCAGAATCGCCAATGCCTCACGGACAGGATCGGCGGTAGACGCTGTCGCGCGATAATTTGCCAGGAAATCAGTAAAACCATTGACCATCAGGATTCCGCCGACAGTCTTCGCCCAATTCGCCATCGGATACCGAACCGAATTATCGCATGGCATTCCGGCATCTTTCCACCGCTCGATCATTCCGCGAATCTCGGCGTCAATTTGTGGCCCGAATTGTGGCAGAAATTCCAGCCTTGGATTGCCTATCGGGGACTGTTGATCTTGGGGATCGCACGTCGGAGCAAGGTGGATAGGCAGTGACCTGTTAAGCAGATCACGACTCAATTTCCCATCGTTTGCATTGAGAATCACGACGAACCGATTCGGCATACGAAGTTGCTCCCCGCTCTGCGAAGAAGAGAGTTTCAGTTCCGAGTTCGTCAAAAAACTTTCCCAATATGCCGAACGTATAAACGTGGCTCCGCCACCTGAACTGTCCAGCCGCACGTTATCGATCACGACGACGCCGATATCGGACTCTGCCTGCACTTGCTGATAAAACTGGTTTTGCATCGGCCAGTCCTTCGACTGATACGATATCTCGGCTTTTGGAATTCCGCCACGAAGGCACTCTGTGAGAGTTCCTTTGCCTGAATGACTTCGAGTGGAAGTGATGAAAATCAGCGGTTTCTCGCCTGGCCAATGACGCCGCAGCGGCATCGTCAGCATAGCTCCGACAAAGTTTGTGCGATCTGCATTCGTGGCGAATTGCATCACACTCAGAAATTGTTCCAGCCGCTCGAATCTCGTCGCACATAATGGGGCTTCACCGACATAATAGACTTGACTACCGGGTCTGCCGCGATTGAAGCCCGGTTGCACGATGGAGAAGTCGGCCAGGTAGAAAGGCGTCCTCGTAATCGCGTCCAGCGGCATGAACTCCTGCAAAAACGATTCAGCGTGCAACATAGCGTCCAGATGCCTTGAAGATGGCATGTCCCCAGCATACTTGCCGGCTTTCACTAATTGCATGTGCATTTGATCAACGATTATCGGACAAATATCCTTTCCTTTCGTGATGAGACGAGAATCACCAGTGGGTAGCACCTGTATCAGGCCGTACCCAACTTCTGCGTTTCGATAGAGACCGCCGCTTTCTGCCAACCGCCGCCCGAGATCGCGAAAATTCTCGGCCGTTTTACGCTCAACGCTCCAAATGAAAAGGTCCGTTTCTGGATTCTCGACTCTTTCGTCTTCGTTATATGTTCCATCGATAGCCCTTACACCGCTTACACCCCTTACACCGGGTTGAGGAGTGTCATCAAAGAATTCATTATCGCTCGTTCCGTCGCTGCACCGTTCGCTGGATGCGAAGCGTCCGTGCCCACGTCCGGCAAGGTTGTCGGACGTTCGAATAATTTGTCTTACCACTGTCACTTTTCTCCTGTGATCTTTCCATTTGTAACACCAGGTTAGAGTCAGAACGCCAGACATACGGCAAACCTACCCGGCGATAGAATTAATACAGCGAGCATGCAACACCGCGTCATCCGGACAGGCTGCAGGTCGCTATCGATTCAAGCGGAGCCGATTCTTGGCTCACGCAACTCCTAAAAATGCACAACGCGGTGCATTGATTTGCAGGTGCCTGGACCTTCAGCACCTGGCATGCAATCACTAGATTGCACTCGCCCTTCGCGCACGGGATTTGTTGAAATCAGCCGTCGCGAAATCGCCTCAGCAGCAGCCACACCTCGGCATTGTTTGCCTTTTGGCTACATGCTGAACACACAACATAGACATACCATCGACTATTTTGCAGCCGACGCAATCAAGTCCGCTCGACCCATCCCAGGAAGCA
>CAIXQV010000619.1 GCA_903921605.1 uncultured Planctomycetaceae bacterium
ATGCCGCTGACAGAACTCTGGTCCGCAAAGATCTGGTCCAGTGAAGTCCCGTCGAAGTATTGGTGCTGGATTGTTCCCGATGCATTCAACGTGGCAACAAGCTGAGCTCCGTCGTAAACATAGTTCTCCGTACTGATCGTGGTTGTTGTGCCAAACGTCGTCACCTTTTTGGAGATGCGATTGTCGTCACTGTCGTACGCATGCTCTACTCGTTTCAGCAGCACGCCGGCCGCATTGTAGAATTCGACCCTTGTCAGATGGTTACGATGATCCCAGGTGTAGTTGGTGTATTCCTGAAGCGTATCGACACCCTGAGCCGTGATGACTCGCTGTCGACGCGTGATGTTGCCTTCGGCGTCATACGTGTAGGCAAAGGTGCCATCGTTTTGAATTCGATTGCCTTTACCGACGATCGAATTGCCCACGATGCGATTGCCTGTGCTGTCATAGGCAAACGATTCATCAGCCCCCTGCCCTCGATCGGCAGTCGTCAACTGTCCTGTCGCGTCGTAGCCAAAGTTGTTGATGATGTTGTTGAAGTTCAGCGAAGGGACCGCTGAGACTTCGTTCATCAGCTTGCCGTCGGCGAGGTACTTGTACTGATAGGACGCGAGACTTGTTGTACCGGTGCCGTTGGGGCGAGTGTGAACCTGAGAGATCAGTCGTCCGGAGGCATCGAGCCCGAAGGCCGTGTTCACGACGATGCTAGTCCAGGTCGCATCCGAATAGCGAGTGATCGACTGCGTTGATCCGTCATCCCAGTAGCCAAGACGAACCGACTTATTCTGCCAGTTGGCGAAGGGGCCTGTGGCTGTCTGATTCAATTGAGTCAGCCGGTTAAGATAATCATAAGCTGAATAACTCGTCGTGACGGTGATGAGTGACGTCCCACCGCTGGTCTGTTGATCTCGCGATGTGAGATTACCAAAGGCGTCATACTTGTACGTGAACTTTGAGAAGTTCTGGCCGGGCGTGGAGCTGTTATTCAATATCAGCAGGCGATCGAGATCGTCGTAAATCTGACTACTGATGCTGACCAGTGTGGGAGTTGTGGTCGCCATGTTCCATTGTTCGGCGACTGATGGCCGACCATTGTGGTCGAACCTGTTGCGGAACTCGGTAATGAACGCTGTTCCGGTGGAGTCTGATCTGAGCCATTGCTCGTTGGTTATGCGATCGAAATTGTCGCGAACATAGTTTATCCGGAATCCTCGCCGATCAGTGACCGCCGTCACCTTACCCAACAGATCGTATTCAAAGACCGTGCTGAAACCGTTCGCATCGGTTTCAGCGATCACGTTCCCAAGGCTGTCGTATTGCCAGCGGCTGGTATTCCACGACGCATCCGTCAACTGAATTCGCTGCCCCGCGTTATCGTAGCGGTATTGAGTTGCATCGCCTTTCGCGTCGATCACCGTTGTAAGGCGATTCAGGCGATCGTAGAGATTGGTTGTGGTGGTAAACACATCAGCCGACGACGCTGTGGAAGAAATGGCATCCACGTTTCGACGAACACTGTTAGAGAGAAGATTGCCAGCATTGTCGTAGGCATAGAGTGTTTCTGCGGCCAGTGTGTCGGCCGTGGCGTCACTTGAAGCATCCGGATCCTGCCCCACGACTCGAATCTTGCGGTCAAGATCGTCGTAGTAAAACGTGGTGACTCGACCAAGCGGATCCCTTTGCGTCAGAACTCGACCTGCGAGGTCATAGGTAGTTGTCGAGACCGGTCCATTGGCAACAAGACCGGTCACAGGGTTGGGAGATCTTGTCTCTACCAGGCGATTGAGATTGTCGTAGACGTAGACCGTCGTTTTCTGGATGGCGTCGATAGCGGTGGAGGTTTGCGTGACGCTGGTCTGATTGCCGAAGATGTCGTAGCCGTAAAGCGTAACTGACTGAGCTTCGGAGCTGGCCGGAGGCGGTGTCGTCGTCTTGATCAGGCGGTTCAAATAGTTGTATTCGTTCCGAGTGATTCGACCGACCGTCGCCGACCGGTAGCTGTTCGACGCCAGCAGATTTCCGACCGCATCAAAGGTGTAGATCATGATCAGCGGGAAATTTCCAACGGCAGAGCCATCAGGGTCAGTTGTACGCTCCTGATACTTTCGATTGAGCTGGTCGAAGAAAGCAAGCGACATTCTTCCCGCGGCGTCGGTGGCTGACGTCAGATTTCCGGAAAGATCGTAAGTAAAGGTCATCACCGGCCGAGCCAGACGATCGTTGACGAGAGCGTCCGGTAGAATCGTGGTGGTCAATCGATTCAGATTGTCGTACACATAATCGGTTGTGTTCCCGAGAGCATCCGTTTCCTGAATCTTGTTCCCGACGAGGTCATACTTGTACCGTGTGACGGGGGCCGAGAAGTAGTCAGAGAGATCCGCATCTGGCTGAGTGACGGAGAGGACTCGATTTCGCGAGTCATACGTTGAAGTCGTTATTCGGCCCAGTTGATCCGTCGTTGACAACAAGTTCCCAACGATGTCGTAGCGGAAGGTGCTCACGGGAGCGGACAACGGTCCCTGCAATCCATCCGGATCGGGGGACGTTGTAGTCCGAAGTCGCCCCAACGCATCGTAAGTGTGCGAGGTGATTCGACCGAGCGGATCGATTGTCGCTTCGAGATTTCCGGCGAGATCGTAACGGTACCGAGTGACCGGTGAGCCACTTGTCGCCGAGGGAGGCGGAGCGATTTCCGCGATTTTGCGATTGAGTCGATCGTATTGAAACCATGTTGTGCGATTCTGGGCTGTGGTTTCGCCATGGCGAGTGATCGATAGAACGTTGCCCACTTTGTCGTACGTTGTGGACGTGATCGTTTCTGGTGAGGCCGTCAAGCTCGCAGGGACCTGTGAGGCACGTATCGCGGTACGGATCACGCGATTCAGTTCGTCGTAAGTGGTTTCCGTTTCGGTCCAGACTTCGGATGTGCCAATGCGATTTATCAACACGCTTTGCAACACAACGTTTCCGGCAGCGTCGTATTCGAAGGTCGTTTCCGGGCGAGTCATATTCGCACCGGGTAAAGGCAGAAGTTGTCGAGTCAACCGATTCAGGCGGTCATACTCATTTTGAGTGACGCCACTGCGTGGACTGGTCACTGTTAGTACATTTCCCCACTGATCGTAAGCCGTCGATGTGGCTGGTCCGGTATTTGGGGTAGACGCCGGTGAAGGCAGCCATACTCGTGTCTGCAGGTTCCAGTTGTTGAAGGTGTAAACAGTGACGCGGTCCAACGGGTCGATGATTCGTGTCGGGTTGCCTGCCAGGTCGTAACGAGTTTCCGTTTCAGCCCATGCTGCACCATCCTGCACTGCGGTCAGTACCGGTCGATTTAAGGCGTCGTATTCAAATCGGGTGATCCGTCCGAGGGCATCTGTTTTTCGAGCGATATTGCCGTTAATGTCGTAACTGATCGTCTCCAGCGGGGCTGTTTCCGTGTCGTCCGAATAGGGATCAGGTTTCGTTGACCGCACAAGGCGATTGAGACTGTCATAAGCAGAAGTGGACACTCGAGCCATGTGATCGGTGATACGAATCACATTACCATTGGCATTGTAGTCGGTTGTTGTGGAGAAGGATCGAAGACCAGACCAAACCCCACCATCCGGATGGGGCATAATCGTCAGGATGACTCGTCCCAATACATCGTGATCGAATCTGGTTGTTCGGCCCAGTGCGTCCGTCGTGGATGTGATATCTCCGAACAGATCGTAAGTCGTGGATGATGAAGAACCAACAGTCGTTGCCGGAAGGCTCGATACGGCAGGCAGTTCTGTCCTGGTCAACTGATTTTTTAGGTTCCATGTGTACCTCGTGACCCTGCCGAGCGGGTTCGTTTCCGCAAGGAGATTTCCATTGGCATCATAAGACCATAAAAGGATCGGCGAATTGGCAGGCCCGGAAGTGCCATCCGGATCAGGCAAAGTGGTCCGGGTTCTCAGATTGAGTACGTTGTATTCATGCGTCGTCAGCCGTTCATCACCCTCGACAGACAGGCTTCCTTTCTCGAGTTGCGTGAGGAGATTCCCAAAAGCATCGTAGGTAAACTCGGTCACTGCCGCGGTGAGAATCCCTGAGCCATCGGGATCGGGCAGCGTCTTGCTGAGGACTCGCCCAAACATGTCATAGGTGAATGTTGTGGCGCGGGCGGCTGGATCGATTTCGGAGATCACATTCCCAAGAGCGTCATAGGTCCATTTCCAGACAGGGTTGGCCACCAACTGAACGCCATTAACATCTCTCATGATGCTTGGGGCGGTTTTTTGAATTCGTCGATTTAAACTGTCGTACAAAAATGTGGTCGTTTGACCTGAGGCGTCCGTCACGGCAACAACATTTCCGGAGGCATCATAGGAAGTGAAGGTCGTCGGAATGACAACTGTAAGCGTTGACTCCAATGCCGCAGACGGAGCAGCGACAAGTACGGGCGGCAACAGTTCGCGAACGACTCGATTCATCTTGTCCAGAACTTTGAATCTGCTGCGTCGTGAGGCGTCGATAGTTTCAATGACGTTGCCTGCCGGGTCATAGGTGACTCGCGTCATGAAGCCCATCGCATCCTGAGTCGCGATGACTCGCCCAAGATTGTCGTAGGAGGTTCGAGTCACCCTTGCAGAATCAGAGTCTGCCGCTGAGACAGGTTCGCCGTTACTATCTCGCTGGGCAAGATTAGTTGTGCCATCCTTGGTGAATGACGTTTCCCGAGTCTCTACCGCTCGTCCCAGACTGTCGCGACGGTAAACTCGGGCGAGCCCTGAGGAATCTCCGGAGTTGGCTGTGGGCAAGGCTTCAAACTGAAGTTGGCCGGCCATGTCGTAGAAGAACGACGTTTGTGCACCTCGAGCGTCTCTTGAAGAGGCGACCTCCTGTCCGAAGGAGAAGACTTTCGATGAGATTGCATAGACTGAATTTCTACTGTTGATCGCTCGGTCACGAGAATCGAAGGAGGTCGATGTCATGCGTTTCTGACTTTGATCGACTCCGTTGGATTCTGCCATGATCACAACGTCGTCGGTGAGAGTCGCAATCAGGCTGGCCGACATCAGCGTCGCGTCAGGACGGAGGTCAATACTCTCGGCAAGTACCTGATTGCCATTCGTGTCATAAAAGAATCGGTCAACTCGCTCTTTCTGGAGAGCCATTGCGCCGGAGATGGTCTGCCTGGACTCGTACAATGTCTGGATGATCTGTCGATTCGCATTGAACAGATTTGTGATGACTCCCTTGCCGGTAGAGATCGACACCTGATTCCCGAACGAATCGTATCCATAGGCCGTTTCCAGATTCTGTGCATCAATGGTCTTCAGAAGACGTCCAGCAGAATCGTATTCGTGGCGCGTGATGGAGCCTCGCTGGTCAATCTCCTGCTCCAGGTCACCTCGAGCATCGTAGATTCGCGTGGTCGATGTGCCATCGGGGAAGATTGTCTGAATCGGTCGATTCAAAACATCATACATGAAACGCGTTGCATTGCCGTTTGGATCAATGCTGGCTGCGACGGTGCCGTCAATGTTGTATTGGATCTCGGAGAAGGTGCCGTCCGGGCGGATTTCTCGCAGGAGACGTCCGGTATTGTCGTATTCTTTTCGCCACACGGAGCCATCTGGATCAATTCGTCGATCCAGCAGGCCCAGCGAGTTATAGAAATACTGAGTTCGCAGTCTTTTGCTCGTGACGTAAGGATCCGGTGTTGAGGTCTCGATGAGCCGGCCGAGAGCGTCCCACGTGTAATCTGTAACTCGATTTCGTACTCCGGTATTGGAGTATTCCCGGACCATGTCGAGTCGGCCAGTATTGTCGAAGACGGATTCCGAGGAATCTCCTGTGGTGTAGATTCCGTTCGCCAATGTTTGATAATCGACACGTAAAGGATTTCCAAACGCATCATAGCCTGCTGCGTCAAAGACAGTTTTGTGGCCTCTGGGGGAAATTAATTCAGCAACTAACCCCTGCGGCGTGTATCGATACTGTGTGGCCCTGCCTGAGGCATCTGTCGATCTGGAGAGAGCACCTCGGACGGCTTTCAGGGCTGCACTCGTCGTGTCGAAGTATTCGTTGGAGGCAATTTGTCGTTCGACTCCGTCTATCGATTTTTCCCTGATCGAAACAACCTGGTTGTAGACCGGATGGTATGTCAGCAATTGTGTGATGCCAGCCGCGTCACGATGTTCGATGACGTTGCCGTTGTCGTCGTACGCCCATGATTCGGAGCGACCGTTCGTTGACATTGTCCGGGACGTCTGCCGGACATTGGAAGCCACTTCATAGAGAATCCTTTCTCCCGACGGCAGTGTGGACATCACCATGTCGCCAAGATCTGAGAACTGTGTGGTCGTCAAGGCCCCACTGGCGTCGACCGTAGACGTAAAATTCTCGTGGGAGTGGTAAAGGAATGTGGTTTCCCGGTCCTCTGCATCGCGAACGGAACGCAGTCGTCCATTGCCATAGTATTCGTAAAGTGTTTTCGAAGAGTCGCCGGTCTCATTGGTAGAACCAGAATAGCCAGTTGCGGATTTCATCAGGCCTTCCAGTCGATCGCCCCGCCTTGCCCCAGTGCTCGAAGCAATCTTGTCGTACCATGAATAGGCGAATCTTGCGATCGTGTTTGTTGCATGCAAGGCCGGATCGTTGCCGGAGGCTTCGGATACTTTGACCCGATTTAGTCGGTTCTCTGCGTCGTAGAGATAGTCCCAAACACGCATTCCCGTAACACCAGTGGCAGGGGCGTTTCCAGTTGATGCTGCGGGTACAACGATCCGAGAGATGCGGGAGTTAGTGTATGTAAAGCTGGCGAGGATTCGCTGAGTTGCCGCATTTGTGATCGACGTAATCCTCGATCGATCTGTCACACTACGATTGATTGCGATGCTGTTTCCAAATCGATCCGTGATTGAGACGAGGTACGCTGTGGACTTTCCTGTCTGTCTGACAGCAGTGCTGTTGAAATCCTGAAATCGGTATGTCGCTCCATCCGCATGGATGATTTCGTAAAAGTCTCCGTAGACGCCAGTCGTCGGTCCATCGATTCGACGAACCATAATACCTGGCATATTGAAAGGGTTTTCATATTCGGCAGTCTTCACCTGTGTTGCGTTGACGGTCGTTGTGCCGCCCTTGCCGTTCGGTGAAAAGACCCCGGTTGATCCATCCTCACGACGCCACAGAATCGAAGCTGGCTCGCCCACGCGATCAGTGTTGTTTTGAACGGCAATATTGTAGTAGCCCGTGAAGCGATTACCCTTCTTGACATAATAGACTGTAGTGGGAGTCATAGTCGTGACATCCAGCTGCTGGGCAAATGGATGCGTCCAGCCGACTCCGAAGCCACTGACATCTGTTCCGTCCATGATGCGTGTCGTCGTGGAAGCATCGCTTCTTGACGAGGTCCACGTACGGCTGAACGGCACCGTCAACCCGGGAATTCCGACCGTGAAATCCGTATCGGATCGCCTCATGATGCCCTGGTACAGGTCAGGAGTAGCTCCGGTATCGCGTAGCTGTGAGAAATCCGACGAATCCGTCATCCCACTGTTTGAAACAACGCCTCCATTCAGGAGTAGGCCGTCCTCATTGGACAACATGAGTGATTCAATGATCGGGTATTGCAGTGAGGCGGTTCCTGCAGTGTTTGTAGAGTATCGCTCATGTAGCCAGGCGAACCCCGTCCATCCATTGAAAGACTGCATCGTCGATGCCACTGTCACTATGCCGCCAGCATTTAGTTGCTGTTGAATCTGACTAAAGGCAGAGACCTGATTGGGGGACGTACCAAAACTCAGAAACGATGAGAGCGTGGTTGATGCGGGGACTGAAGGGTTCCATGCATCACTGTATGTTCCGTCGGTGTTCCTCTTGAGTCTTCGTAAAACAAGACCATTCGTACTGGCCAGTGACAAGACCTTCAGTGCAGAGAGGGCAGAGTTGTCGGAAATCTCAGACAGGAGATCCTGTTCACGTGCTGATAATTCTACAAGGGTCAGCTGAGCCCGAGACTGTTGCAGCGGATCTGTCTGGTTCAAAACGCCAGCTATTCGTGCCACATACAGGAGCTTTCCAACTGGAAAGTCGACAGCAATACTTTTTGGTCGAACAAAGAATACTGAGTCAGGCTGTACTGTATTGGACCTTCCTGTAATCAATCCCGCTGTTACACCAGGACGCAACAGGATGGCCTGCGTCATTCGAGCGATGTCATCTTCCGATTGTTCGCTGCGGCTCAGGAGGCGGATCGCAGAATATGAGAGCACTCTCTCTAAGATTTGTTGCGGGTTGTAGGTCGCCGTGTTGACTGCACCCTGACTATTGATCGCCGTCAGCGGGATGTTGTCGTAGGCCTCCGCCAATCCGCTTGCCGCATTGGCTACGTCAGTCGCTGAGTACTGTCCGGCCCTCAACAAAACTTGCGAATAACTGTCAGGCTGCAGAGGCAGAATCTGAGTTTCGGCGGGTGCCGATGGCGATGTGCGAAGTTCGACTCGAAGCCTCAAAACGCCACTGCCTGTGAACGGAATGGTCTTAATGTAGATGACGTCATTTAACAGGAGGCTGGCGGATCTACCGTCGGTAGCAGTTCGCACCACGATCTTTTCGCGAACCAACTCACTTAGCTCTTTTGGCAGAATTGGTACGATTCCAGTGAGAACTTCGTGGGCGGCAGTACTGCCGTCAGGACGCAGGAACGAGATCGCTATCGTCTGATAGTCGCTGGCGTTCCATACTGGCACAGGCAACCCGACGGGAGTCAGTGATATGGGTGTCAGGTTGTGGGCTGATTCAAGAATGGTCCGCGTGTGACCAATCCCGACAACACTTTCGGAAATTGTCTGACTCGTACTCCCCAACCTTCGATTGATGGTCCACTCGAGTGGACTTGAACTCGGAATGTCCCGGCCATCTACTTTGATATTGTCAATATAGTGATGTCCTGATCCCGCGGTATAGATTCCAAATCTTCCGCTGTTTACGCGTAATGCCGATGTGGAAGTCAGCTTTAATCTGGAAACCACGTCGCCATTTTCCCACTGAACAAACACCGTCAGAGTACTATTCTGGATAGTGAGGTCTACTTGGCATTGCATCAGACCTGCCGCTGTACGGCTGGCGTCGGCTGCAAGCGGCACCATGCGTTTGAATGCAGGAGCTCCGGCCGCCGTGGTGTCCGTAGTTGCAGTCAGGAAAGTGACCGTGTCCCCAATGCGCTCATAAAGCCTTTGCGTGTACGGTGTGTTTGGTTCCCCCTGCGGCCAGATAAACCCGATCTCATAGTCTTCTGTTGATCTGGCGAAGACGCGAAAGTCCTGCACTGTTCCGGCAGCGACTTCCTGAGCAGCGATATTGGCAGAAAATGTGCCATTAACGGCAGATTGTCCGACGAGAATATTTGTCGGTGATGCGTGGTCTGTTACAAGCTTATAGTCGTCGACCAGACTATTGGCCGTCGCAAGTTTCGGCCAAGTGTTCTCCGTAACGACGCGCCCACTGCC
>CAIXQV010000620.1 GCA_903921605.1 uncultured Planctomycetaceae bacterium
GCTCTGAATGCTCGTATTCAGTCGTATGAACTGGCATTTCGCATGCAGTCTGAGATGCCTCATTTGCAGGACATTTCGCAGGAGTCTGAGGATACTCAGAAATTGTACGGTCTTGATCAGCCGATCACCGAAAACTTTGCACGCCAGTGCCTGATGGCTCGACGGTTCTGTGAAGCCGGTGTTCGCTTCGTTCAGGTCACTCACAGTGATTCAAAAGTGCAATGGGATCAGCACGGGGATTTGCGAGCCGGCCACAGCAAGAACGCGTTGGAGGTTGATAAGCCGATTGCGGGTCTGTTGACCGACCTGAAACGGCGAGGATTATTGTCGGATACTCTGGTCATGTGGGGCGGTGAGTTTGGACGTACACCGACGGCTCAGGGGACGACCGATGGCCGCGATCATAATCCGGAAGGCTTCACGATGTGGATGGCCGGAGGCGGCGTAAAAGGCGGCCTGCGTTACGGAGCCACGGATGAGTATGGCTACTACGCGGTGGAGAAGCCGATGCATATTCACGATGTTCACGCCACGCTGTTGCATCTGCTGGGAATGGACCACAAGCGGCTGACATATCGCTACACCGGCCGAGATTTCCGGCTGACTGATGTGGCCGGGAATGTGCATGAAGGCGTGCTGGCGTGAGTTGCTGCGTGATCAGTGACCGTTGCCTATGAAGCGACCGCTCAGATCAGGAATTTGAGATTGCTGATGTGCGATTTCAAATTCCCCGTGAGGCCTGTGCGGCGTGCCGGTCTTGAGGTGAGACGATCCAGCGAGTTACTCAGTCCGCGTCGGATCAAGCCATCTTTGGGGGTTCTCTACTAACAGGTTGTGTTGTTGCGGCGTCTTTCCAGAGCAATGTTTTGATTACTTGCTGAGGCTGGAAATTGTGCTCTTGATGTCAATTGCAGCCGCGGTAAAATTTGGACATGACAACCATCGAAGAAATTCTTGCAGCCGTAAGAACTCTCCCAGCCGAAGAGCGAAGTCGATTAATTCCGCTTCTTTGGGATGAGTTGACAGATGAAGACCGCGTTGTACTTTCGCCGGATTGGAATTCCGAGATTCAACGACGGAGCGAAATGATTGAATCCGGCCTTATGGAAACTGAAGAATGGCAAAGTGTCCGAAAACGCGCTAGACGTGCAGCGGGGCTCTCCGAATGACTCGCGTTCGAGTTTGTTCGGCGGCGGCCAACGACTATACGGAGGCACTGTGCTGGTACGCAGAGCGTGATTCGGACGTTGCGTTGCAGTTTGAAGCAGAATTCTAGGGTGTGCTGGCACAGATTTCAGATGCACCCGACCGCCAACCGACGCTTGACGAAAACCACCGGTATCTTCCGATGAGAAGGTTTCCATTTTTGATCATTTATCGTTGCTCAGGAAACAGTACAACAATAGTTGCTGTCGCACATACGTCGCGATCACCGGACTTCTGGCATAGTCGCTAAAGCAACGCCTTCAATCAGCGTTTGATCAAGCCGCTTTCTTGGCTTTCTGCTGAGGAGCCGCCTGCTTGGCGGTGTCTTTTCCGGTGGTGGCGTCGGCTTCGCCTTCTGATCGGCGGATGATTCGCACGGGTTCCGTAGAAGCCGGCTGATGCTTTGCGACGAGCACCAATAATGGCGGCATCAGGATCAGCGAAATCAACAGGCTTGAGGCAACTCCTAATGAGAGTAGCACACCGATGCTGAACATCCCCTGATGAGCTGCAATCATCAGGCTTCCGAATCCCACAATCGAAGTCAGCGATGTCACCAGCATACTGCTGATCGTATCGGCGGAGGGTTCGAATGAGTCTTTGCCGGCGGCGATCTGTTTGCGGCAGTCGGAGACAAGATAGATTCCGTTGTCGATGCCTATCGCAAAGACCAGCGGCAAAGCAATCAGGTTGACAGGGTTGAGTTCCAGACCCATCAAGGCCATCGCACCCAGCATCAGGATGCCACCCGCCAGAGATGGAACCAGAGTCAGCAGAGTATCGCGAAGGTTGCGATAATCCAGAACGGCAGCGATGAATGCGACCAGACCAAGGCATATCACAACCAACAAATTTGTGTTGATGGTGCCGTTTCTTTGAAACAGCGTATAGCCGATAAAGGCTGCCACAGCGACCGGCGGCAGAATCGTCATCAGCTTCTGGCCGGGTCGCAGGTAGTTGAAGAGCAGCACCAGTGAAATCACAGCCAGAGCATAGAGTCCGATTGAAGCGTAAGTCAGATGCATCCGGCCAGCAGACTCCAGGTTCTGCACAGGAACTCCGGTTACCTGAGCGTCGACGGTTCGAAGTTCGTCCACGAACGTGTTCAGGGCTGCTCCGTCCCAGATATCTTCTTTCGGGTAGACTCGGAGAACCCAGCGTTGTTCCTTGGTATTACGATCGGCCCAGACATAGCGGCTGCTGAGTTCTGCGGGGAGGTCTCGTGGAGCCACTGGACTGAAATTGTTTGCCGACGCAATTTCCGAATACTCCAGAAGCAACCAGCGAGCGATCATGTCGTTGTACCCCGACAGGATGGCGATCGATTTGCGTCCGGGAGTTTCAGAAAGATCAGTCAGGAATTTATCAAGTGCCGCACTTGCGCGTGTAGCGGAAGGGTTCGACGATTTGCGAACAGCCGCGTACAAGGCATCAACTTCTTTCCCGATCGCCATATGGTCTGCGGGAGGAATACTAGGCACCGTACGCGGAATGTTTTCCGCACGCTGTTGAAGAGACTGCAGCAATTGCATCGTCTGCTGATCAGGTCGGTCTGGAAGTTTGCTGGCGATGTCACTGACTCGAGCCACGCTGCCGAGCTTCAGGAATTTCTCACGCAACGAGCTGGCTTCTTCCCATGTGCCCGCGACGGATACGGCATACAGCACAGTATCAGAACCGGATTCTTCCAATGATCGCTCGGCCTTCACTGATTCGGCGGTTGGATCATTCAGTTTAATCAGGTTCGGATTGTAGTTCACCAGGCAGCGAACAGTGCCATCAGAGTAGCGAAACGCCTGATAGCCAGAGAAGGCCAGCAGTACGACAGCAATGCTGATCGAAACAGCAGGCCACGCCACCAGAACTCTTCGCAATGCTGCGGGGGAGAATGGCTGCGGTAAAGCTTCGACGTCATATTCAGCATCGGACAATGCGACGAGCGCTGGAAGGAAGATGAACGTTGCCGCTGCACACAGCAGTACGCCCATGGCTGAGATCAGGCCGAGTTCCGCCAGTCCCGGGAATCCCGTCAGCATCGCTGTCGAGAACGCAAGAGCTGTCGTGATGGCTGATACCAGGATTCCTCCGCCAGTTGTCTCGGCGGTTTCTCGCAAAGCATCTGGCAGTTCATACAGTTCCTGACGAAGCGTCAGATACTTGTTAATGAACGAAACAGAGAAATCGATGCCCAGACCGATCAGAAAAATCGGGAAGCAGACGCTGATGATATTCAAATGTTTGACAACGAGCGTCGCCGCACCAAACGTCCAGCACAACGCGACGATCAGAGTCATCAGCGCCAACATCGGGTGCCGGATTCCTCGGAATGCAAGAAACAGCATCCCACCGACGACGAAGAACGCGACAATGCCAGCGTTCCGCATATCCACCGACGTACTATGCATTTCATCATGCTCAAGAGCCGGAATTCCCGTCACGCTGATCGAAACATCTCCCGGCTGTGACTCATGAGCTTTCTCTACTTCGGCAGCCAACTCCCGAAGACGAATGATAGCTGCGGCGTTTGGATCTTCGGTCGGCACTTTGGAATTGCGAATCGCCGTCACCTGAACCACACCCACGGTGTTTTCAGGGTTGAGCATATAGGCCGTTTTTGCATCCGTCAGTTTCTGGTCTGCAGCAACCTGCATCAGATCTGGTAGAGGAGAGCGGAACGCGGTCTTCTCGACTTTTCCAGTTTCCAGAGCATTCTTCATGTATCCGGAGAGACTGTCGGCGAAACGTTCGACAGCCATATAAGTTTCATCGGAGACGACTCCGTCCTGCTGTCCGCGAGCGATCTTTGTGCGGAGCGTATTCGCCAGCATTTCTGCTCGAACGAAATTCCAGTTCTGGCGCTGCACCACCGTATCATACTGACCGATCAGTTGTGCGGTCTTTTGAACTTCCCGAGGGGAAAGGAA
>CAIXQV010000621.1 GCA_903921605.1 uncultured Planctomycetaceae bacterium
ACAGGATTCGTTCGAGGTCACAAGAAAACTGGAGCGGTATCTTCCTCAACCCGGCGAGACCGACCGCCGCAGCTTTGACTGGCATCTGCTGAACCGAATGAACAGTTTCAGGTCAAAGACGGTTTCTCGACAGAAGGACGCTATCTACTTTCTTTGTCCTTTGAAGCTCAGCCCGGAAATCGCCTCCTGCGGCGTGGCCGGCATCATCAGGATTCATCATCTGGAAACAGGAGCGATCAGACTGGCCATTGCCGCTGGTCAGGGCGAAGTCAATGGGCTCGCTGTTTCTCCCGACGGTCAATTGCTGGCGTCCGCCGGAGATGACGGAACGATCCGAATCTGGAATTTAAGCAACGGCGAACAGACAGGCATGTTTCAGGCTCACAAGAGACAGGCGTTTCAGGTCGCATGGTCCGCCGATGGTCAATGGCTGGCCACCTGTGGCAACGAAGTCGATGTCAAACTTTGGTCGGCTCGGGATTTTTCTCTGCTGGAAACTCTTAGCTCCGACGGGAAAGACCTGGAATGCCTGGCGATCAGTACCAAGGGCGATGTGGCCTTCGGGGTCGAGCAAGGTATCTTGACCGTGATCCGCCCAAAGTTTCTGGAAACCAATCCGAGCGATCGACTGCAGCAGACCGGAGGCACTCACCAAAACGTTTACGCAGGACACTGTTCCAGTGTGGTGTTTTCTCCCTCCGGGTCATTGATTGCTGCGGGTCGGGAAGACGGCTCCGTCACGCTTCAATCCATGCTGGATGAGGAACCTTTCTTTCAGGAATTGCACTTCAATGACCGGGTGATCTCGCTCGCATTCTCCCCGGATGGCAAGAAGCTGGCGATCGGTAAAGCTGAGGGATTGGTCACGGTCATTCTGCTGGATTCGATACTGGTGAAGACGGAACTCCAGCTTTCCGAGCTGTTGACTGATGCGGAAGGTAACCGGGCCACTCTGAACAACAGTTCGGTTCAAGGCGAGCCGTTTCTGGTCCGCTCCACACCGGCCATGCAGAACGGCATACTTCCGGCGGGGACAAATCAGGTGCAACTGGAATTCAGCGAACCGCTCTCAGCAGCCGACGTCAGTAACCATTACTCTCTGCACATAAAACCGTTCTATGAAAATAACAGAACCCTGAGTCTCGTTTATCCGTCCAACGTGTCGGTTCGGGGAAACACGGTTGTTCTTTCCTTTCCTGACGGCACTCTGCATGCAGATTGGGAGGAGCAGTCGCAGAATCTGACCGGAAGAACCTGGAAGGTCGGTGATACCCACGTCGCCTCGCTCTGCTTTTCCGGCGATGGATCCAGCCTTATCGTGGCGGATGAGAATGGCCACATTCAGAACCTGACCGGTCTGGAAGATTCCAACATTACTGTGATCGCAACAGACGTCGAAGGCTTTGCCGCAGCCGACAACGGAAAAATGGTCATCCTGAAGAAAGACTTAAGTTCCAGTCTTGTCGATCTCACCATCAGCGATGAAAGCAGGCCGGTGGGGGTCAAGTTTGCCAGTCACCAGCTGCATACAGAGAGGGTTGGTTTCTCCGACGACGGCGAACAAATTTTCTTTCTGAGTGGTGACAGATCGGATTTGGACGCCGTTTTGCTACGGTGGCAGGGATCAGCGGCCATTCCGGAAGTCGTCTGGAAACCGGCTCCCGAGGAAGTACTGCATTATTTTCTGGGGTGCTTTGAAAGCCGCTGGCTGGTCCTGAGTACGATGCCAAGAGAGCAGCCGAGCGATCGCCCCTGGAGCAAAGGCGACATCGTGGTTGTCGATCTCAAACACAATAGTGAAATCAGTCGCGTGAGCGGCCTTGAATCTGTTTGGTACTTCTGGGAGATCTCACGCGACGGCCGGTTTCTGGTGCGAACCACTCATGATGGAATTTACTTCCATGATCTGCGGCACGGCACCGTCATCGCGACCCTGCCAAACAGCGAGCCTGGCGCGAATGCCGTCGCGATTTCTGCGGACGGCAGTAAAGTCGCCATCGCGTATTGCGAACGCACTTTGCGAATCTACCGAATCGCAGATGCCGCCGTGCTTCAGGAGTCGAAACTGCAGGGCGGAGCCATCTCCGATCTGGCCTGGACACCGGACGGAAGAACGCTGGTCACCGTCAGCTCTGATGGTTTTCTGCGTTGCTTCAGCAGCGAACTTCTGGAGTTAACCACGCTGTTTCGGCTGCCCACAGAGGACCTCCACAAACTGGTCCTTTCCGAAAATGGTCCAGCGGCCATCATCCTGGACAAAAGTGGACGACTTTATCGGGTGCAGGCCGATTGAAGCGCCCGACACGATCAAACAGAGCGTTTAACGACTCTCCGTGAGCTGCCTCACATTAGTCGAACCAGCACCAGCACCGACTAGACTTCGCTCGTGACAGAGCGAGATGTTTTCTTGTAGCCGGATTCGTGAGAATTCAGTGTGATTCCGGGGACGGCATCCGAATTCTCACGAATCCGGCTACTCTCAACCACACCACTCACAGGAGAACCGTCCCGGAGGAGGGAAAACCTTCGCGACCTCGCTCCTGACTGCAGACCGGCCATGGACAAACCTCAGCAGAGCCAGCGAAGGGGAACTGCGTCCTCTTTCACACCGTCACACCGACGGTGAAATTCTCGGTCTCTCGCGAAGGCTTCGTGCTGACTCCCATCGGAGGCCACTGAACAAAAT
>CAIXQV010000622.1 GCA_903921605.1 uncultured Planctomycetaceae bacterium
AGGTCCGCCGAGCCCGATGTCCGTGGCGTCTGCGAATGTGGGATTGGTTGAGTCCAAAGCACCACGGTATTCGTCAAAACCCATCCGCGACATTCAACCAATCGCCGGCCGGGTGCTGGCGGATAATCCGGAAACGGACGGTCAAGCTCCATCCGACTTCGGCGAATTCACTGCTGCCGACTGGAGAATACTGCGACTCGTCGTTCCAAAGCCGGATCGCGAGTGGATGAAGGTGACTCTCGCACGGCCTCAGGAATGGATCGAGGCTGCAAAACGAGATCCCGAGGGTCGCCTGTGGCTGGAGTTCAAAGAACTGGGCATCGCCAACTGGGCGAATGTGCTGGCCATTGAACCGTGTTCTGAAGCGGCGGTGGGTCAAGGCCGACTCGTCACAGGTAAGTTTGAACACTCGTCGGCGGAAGTCATTGATCTCTTTGTGGATGGCGTCTCTGAACCGATTGGGACAACCAGCAACCATCCCTTCTGGAGCGAAGACCGCCGCGACTTTGTGCAGGCCGGCAAACTTGGCATCGGAGAACGCCTGAGACTCCGCAACGGCAGCACGCCTGTAGTGACGGCGGCAGTACCAAGATCACATTCGGTGCCAGTCTTTAATCTGGAAGTCGATGGCGAGCATGTTTACTACGTCGCGGCGAATGGCCTACTGGTACATAACAGTTATGAAGACGACGATGAAATCAATGATGCGTTCAAGACGGCTGACGGCGAGTGGATTGAAGACGAGGAACTTGCTCGGCGATCTGACATGAACGTCCGCGGTCTTGGCGACATTTACCTGCTGGATGGGGAAGTAAATGCAACGCCAACTGGTGAGCCCTATGTTGGCTCAACCGACGACCTTGACTGGAGAGATGCAACATCGACCGATGGCCGCGACCGATGGAATGCGCCCGTCATCGATCGATATATGGAGGGGGATTGGGTTGAGCGATACAACAAGGAAAGGTGGTGGGTAGAATTCTTTGGTCTTGAAAACCTAGACAATAAAATTATGCCGCCAGATCCAAAGCCGTAGAGCCGAAGCTGAAATGAATATCATGAACACTGAAGAACACATCCAAGCTTTTTGGGATTGGTTCAGAGAGAACCAAGACTCAATTGTTGATGCTGTTCGCGAGCGAGATTCTTCGTGGCTGGCACGAAATCTCGCGCCTCGATTGCGACAAGTATCTGGTGATCGAAAGACAGCCAGGCTCAACTGGGAAATTGGAAAGGGGACGAGTCGAGTTTGGTCGTTTTCGGTATCACCAACCGTCAAGGAAAATATTGAATTGGCTGCGAGCGTTGTTCGACATGCTCCCGAGACACCGGAGTGGGAATTTCATCTTGGCAGGCAGGCCAAGCCAAACTGGGATTTTTGCCTGACGTTACCTGATGACACTGGTGCAGAACTCCACATTGACGCAAGTGAGTGGCGCTACCTCGTGAAGCACACGGATAAAGGGGCGTACATACTGTTCGTTACGACCTGTCTGCCGACCGCTTCGGAGCAACTGCGAACCCGAATTGCATATCTCATCCTAGATAGCGTGCTCGGCGAGATGTTTGTTCTTGAACATGTGGCAGGCGCATTCTTGCTGGATGAGACTCGTGTAGGAGAAGCGTCCGGCAAACAATCGATTAGGCTCCTTCGGAACGATTTCTACAGGACAAGCTCCCTTGACGACTGCGGCAAGTGACGTTTCGTATGCCGATGACGCCAGTTGGTGTACGTCCAGGAACGTCAGTCATCCGTCCTAAAAAGGCAATCTGAATGCGTCTATTGGTGCGATACGCCAGTCACTGTTTTGCCATCATCGCGGCTGTTCTGCTTGCTTTAGGATCGCTTTTGTCGATTCGGGAGGCTGGTGGTCCGTCGAGTCCGATGCCCTTAGCATCAGCGGATATTCAACGAATCGGACCGACGCAGCCTCGGTATTCCTCAAAAGCAATTCGCGAGATTCAGCCAATTGCCGATCGCGTGCTGGCGGACAATCCGGAAACGCTGGGACAGGCTCCATCGGATTTTGGTGAGTTTGATCGTGAGTCATGGCGGATTGTGCGGCTGGAGGTTCCGAAGCCGGATGGGGAATGGATGCGCGTGACGCTGGCTCGCCCGGTGACGTGGCTCGAAGCGGCAGGCCGCGATGACCTCGGTCGCCTGTGGCTAGAGTTCAAAGAACTCGGCGTCGCCAACTGGGCGAATGTGCTGGCCATTGAACCGTGCCCCGAAGCGGAGGTTGGTCAAGGTCGACTCGTCACCGGCAAGTTTGAACACTCGTCTGCCGACGTGATTGATCTTTTCGTGGATAGTATCTCTGAAGCCATCGGGACAACCAGCAATCACCCCTTCTGGAGCGAAGACCGCCAAGACTTCGTCCAGGCCGGAAAACTCCGCATCGGCGAACGCCTGAGGCTCCGCGATGGCAGCACGCCTGTGGTGACGGCGGCAGTGCAGAGATCACAGTCAGTGCCGGTGTTCAATCTGGAAGTTGATGGAGAGCATGTTTACTACGTCGCGGCAAGCGGCGTGTTGGTGCATAATGGGGACGAAGAGTATACCAAGAAATTAGTGGTCAATTTTGGTGGTGAAGGCGAGTATGAGCCGAATGAAAACGAGCATGTGATCAATGTTCGGCCATCATTTGGCGGAAATGCGGAGGCCATCAGAAATGATTCGGAGTTCTTGCGTGGCTTGACCGATCAGGATGCCGTGGCTGCAAATGGTGATCAAATGCCATTTGCCGATGGATCTGTTGATAAAGTTGTTGGGAACAATATCCCACCGCTGGATGCCCCAGCAAATCATTTTGGCGTTCCGCTCACAAGCAAAGAACTCGAACGCATTCTCAAAGAGGGAGGCGAAGTCACGGGAACAATTATTGGCGCTCCACCAGACTTGGGAGCGGGCCAATGAACAATCAGCGTTTTATCGACCTATTCGCGGTTCAATTTAGAAAATACGCCGCAAAATCTGAAATTCACGCTATCGCTGAAGAGCAAAGTCTCCTGCTTCGAGAGCGAAAGATTGTTTTTCCGGAACTTGTATCGGCCCGAGGATGGATATGGGGGCCACTGCGTTTGGACTCATCATCAAATACCGCATGGACGCTTCGAATTGGGGCAGCGCTTTGGAGCAGAGCTGATGCAATGTTTCTTGATGCCCTATCTGATGTGATGACAAACCAACAAATCAATGTTTCTGTGTTCGATATCGATGATCTGAGTCTGGATCGAATGTGTGATTTCCTCCCCGGCGTTTCAACGATTCCGATCACGACACCAGTGGTAGCCGTTTATGAGGAACAGAAGTTGAACATGACCAGGCTGGGGAAAAGATGCTCGGAAGTTATTGAACTCATTTCACGTATTCCAACTAAATGAAGCAAACGTCTCGAAACCAATGCGACATCATCCTGTCTCTTGAGGTGTTGTTATGACTTCGCGGATAACATCGCCAACGGAAATCTCCCAGCGACGCTCAATCTCCGTGTCAGGTGTTTTCGGCATTATGGCGGTCGTCCTCATCGCTGTCGGATCTTTGCTTTCGATTCGCGATGCGGGTGGTCCGCCAAGTCCGATATCAGTGGCATCTGGGGATGTTCAGCGACGCGAGCAGTGGCGGCCTCGCTATTCCTCAAAACCGATCCGCGAAATACAGCCGATTGCCGACCGCGTGCTAGCGGATAACCCGGAAACGCCGGTGCAGGCTCCTTCGGATTTTGGTGAGTTTGATCGTGAGTCATGGCGGATTGTGCGGCTGGAGGTGCCGAAGCCGGATGGGGAATGGATGCGCGTCACGCTGGCTCGCCCGCTGACGTGGCTCAAAGCGGCAGCCCGCGATGACCACGGTCGTCTGTGGCTGGAGTTCAAAGAGCTTGGCATCGCCAATTGGGCGAATGTGCTGGCCATTGAACCGTGTCCCGAAGCGGCTGTGGGTGATGGCCGACTCGTCACCGGCAAATTTGAACATTCGTCTGCGGAAGTCATTGATCTCTTTGTGGATGGCGTCTCTGAACCGATCGGCACGACCAGCAATCACCCATTCTGGAGCGAAGACCGCCAGGACTTTGTGCAGGCTGGACAACTCCGCATCGGCGAACGCCTGAGACTCCGCGATGGCTCGACGCCTGTGGTGACGGCGGCGGTGCCGAGATCACAGTCGGTGCCGGTGTTTAATCTGGAAGTCGACGGCGAGCATGTTTACTACGTCGCGGCGAATGGCGTACTGGTACATAATAGTGAAGGCTACCAATATCCCCCCAAGATTACGCTTGGGTTGTCGGAGGATGGCAAACTAGAGGAATTCACGGATACCTTCGAGGGTCAAGCTCAGATGTTTCCGTTTGGAGACGAAACACCGGGAGATCCTTGGGACAAGATTACTGCTGCGATGGACAATGCAGATTCCATTGAGTTCAACATGGATGGAGTCGACCGAGCGAAATTCGCCGAGTGGCTCAAAGATCCGATTGTTGGCCCACCCGGGACGTATACGAATGCTGAGTTGTATCGAATTCTCAAGAATCCAGAATTGCTGGAGAAAACAATTTTCTCAAACGGCGATCCGCCAACTGATTGGTTGCCATGAACTACCCCTTATCGCACTTCCAGCTCGCTGATCTGAATGATCGCTTCGCAATTTATTCAGGATGGACCGCCAGTTTGTGGGTTTACAACGGCGCTCACAGGAAACTCGTCTTGAAGCTGAAATCCAACACAAACGACGAAGCATATCTCTGCCTTTATTGGCTGAAACGAATCTCCTGTGATTCGTCGTGGTGTATTGCATCTCTGAGGGTGTCGCAGTCCGCATCCTGTATTTCGATCAACGACTCAGCTGGGGCAATCGTGATTGAAGCAATGTCGGTAGAATTACTCAATGAGTATGATTCCAGATTGGATTTCATTGGACATCAAATCGCAGACTAGGGTTCAAAGCACGCACGGCCAACGCACACTTTGAGATCGCCAAAGGCATTCAAGGGCAGCTTATCGGCTTCTATTGCCGACGAATACTTGTCCATAGCGGTCGAATGTGACTTGCCCTCGCGGCATCGATGATTCGGTGGCTTCGCAGTTTTTTCCCGAGGACGCAGAGGGACTTCGAGAATCTCCGGCATCGTAGCCGCAGTGCTGGTTGCTGTCGGCTCAATGCTATCGCTTAGTGATGCAGGCGGTCCGCCGAGCCCGATGTCAGTGGCGTCTGCGAATGTTCAGCGAAGCTGAGCCAATTCAAGCCCGCTGGGTGGCACAGCCTGCAGAGGCTGTGTTGCGCCGCAACGAGAAGCACAGGTTTGCAAGTTGAGTTTTGATGGCACACTTGCTTCCGGATGAAAGTCCTCACTGAGCTTTCTCGTGCCTGCGGCACACTCCCACCGCGTGGTATTGCCACCCAGCGGGAATTCGTGCCGGTCGGACCGAAGTCGGACAAGACTGTCCAAACTGCGTTTCAGGGTTTGATAACGCTACTCCCTCCGGTGAAACCGACCGACGCGTCGAAGCACCCTGTCGTTCGACGCTCCGGTCACATCGACGAATGGCACTTAGTTAACGTGCAAGTTGTTGAATCACAACAACATACGTCGACGCCGCTTTCTTGCGTATGATGCTGTCTGC
>CAIXQV010000623.1 GCA_903921605.1 uncultured Planctomycetaceae bacterium
GAGAACTCGTTTCCCGCCGCCGTGATCGAGAACCGAGAACCTCCGGGATCACTCGGCGAACTGGCCGAACCCGCGATGACAGAACCTGCCGCGACCGGTAACGCGTTTGCTGCCATCGACGAAGATCGTTCAGCGGCGCAGACCAGCCCGACCATGGCGGATATCAATGCTGGAGATGCGAATCGCCTAGAGAGTGCAACTCCGGAGTTCGGTCCACTGGAATCCACAGACTCAGTGCCTCAGCCGCAGGATAACGAGTTTCCTCTGTCTGCATTGGCAGGGACTGAAGACCTGCCAGCGTCCGGGCGAGAACCGTCGACTGATATCGGAGACGCTTCCAACGGGATCAATCTTCCAGAAACCAACGATGCCGCTGAAATGTCGTTCGATTCAGCGGAAGCGTCGGCCGTCACCGACTCTGCAGCCACAGAGACCGAGTTGTCAGAACCTCCGATGTTGGGAGAAGCCCCAGCCGAGTCAGAGAAAGAGTCAGAGAAAGAACCAGTGCTCATCGCGATGCTGGACCCTCAGGATGGATCTGCTGGACAGAGCACGGGCGATGCTTATTCCGATCGAGTCTCTGACTTCGCTCCTTTAGATGATGCGTCAGGAAACGTTGCGTCAGGAAACAACACCCCCTACGACAGCGACGAAGCTCCGGCATTCGGATCGGCTGCAGAACAGGAAATCTCAGATCGCACGGTCGCGCAGCAGTCGAGCGGCTTTGGCTCTCGAGGCTTTGACGCCGTGACTCAGCCGGGCGGGCGAACCAATCGTAACTCCGTGCGAACAGCGGGTGGTTCCGGTGGTGATGGAAAGTTTAGTCTGGCTGCATTCAACAGCCAGAATGCAGAAGCGGAACCTGCTCCGGACGATGGAACGACTTACGAGTACACCGTGGTGAAGAACGGTGAAAACTATTCAAAGATTTCGAAACGCGTGTACGGCACAACTCGCTACTTCTCCGCTCTGGCCGTGTTCAATCAGCATCGTATCGCTGAACCGAAGCATATGCGTCCCGGCATGGTCGTGCTGACGCCATCCAAAGAGATTCTCGAGGAACGGTATCCGCAGTTGTTTGTGGATTCAAAACCAAAGGTGGTTGAGCCAGCCGCGTTTCTGTTGCTGGAAGATGGTTCGCCCGCGTATCGAGTTGGCGAACGTGAAACTCTGTCGGAGATTTCCAAGCGGTTCCTGGGGCGATCCAGCCGTTGGGTTGAGATTCTTCGTTTGAATCAGTCCAACGTGAAAGATCCGAATAAGCTGAAGCCCGGCACAATTCTGGCGCTTCCTGCCGATGCCACCGAAGTCAATGTGGTGCCTTAGGCGCATGGGATCCGATGACGCCCAAGTGATGGACCTCAAACAGGTCAAAGGCAGGAATTATTCTCTGGCGGTGTTTCGGACTTTGGATTTGGGGCGGAATAACTTCCGCTAGTGGTGAGCCTGCGTTCGCTTGGGCGAACTTGTCACACCCTACAAATCGCTGCGTTTTCTGTAGGGTGTGACAACTGAGCGTAAGCGAAGGCGGGCACACCGCATGAATCTCCAAGTTAGTGAGTGGTAGCAGGCGTTGTTTTCGTCGTCCCCTACCAGCGTCGGGGGTTTAAAAGCTGTTGCACCAACAATAGACATCAATGTCAGTGGTGCAAAGGCCCGTGAACCACCGGGGTAGACCCAGTGGGGACGAACGCAAATCATCGGCGAACTTACGCGATCACTCACGATTCCTGCCTGACGCCTGTTTGAGTCCACCATTCGAGGAGTTTGCTCCGCGAAACAATTCTCTTGTCTCAAGCGAATGCTGGGCGTCCTGTGTTTTTTCGCTTTGCCGCTGGATTGCTGCTCGTCGTGCTCGTTTCTATGGCCGGAGTCCGGCTGGAGAAACAAACGATGCAAATGCGCCGTGACGTCAGCGTGCAGTACTATCAAACCGACCTTCTGCTCGAACTGCTTGTGCGATTGCGTCTTGAGACTCAGCGGCTAACAGCGCCCGCTCAACTTGCCGCGACGATGGAAGAAGCCGCCAGCCCGAGCACTCAGAGGACCCCCAATCCTGCCGCGAGACCTCGCGTGCAAACGGCGATTCGTCCCGATTCAAACGACGACAAAGCTAAACTCCCGGCGCATGATGAGCGACTTCCTCTGCTGCGTTTTCAGCATCCTTTCAACCCGGAAGGAATTGACTGATGAGCGGAACCGACTTGCCCACTGACAAGAATGAGTCCACGGTCAGCGCGAGTGTTGCAGAGACCTCTCTGGAGATTCCTGAGACGGAGATGAACGACGCAGTATCGTCGGATTCGTTGGAGACCCATGCGACAGTCACATCTGCCTCCGATCTCAAATCCTGGCGATTCAGCCTGATCTCTGGCTTCGTGTTTCTTGGCTGGATCATTCTGCTGGCACGACTGGTGCAACTCCAGGGGGCTCAGCGCCAGTTGATGAATGATCGCGTTGCGCGGCAGAGCATTTTCAGCGAAGTCATACCTGCGCGGCCTGGTGAGATTCTTGATCGCAATGGCCATGTGCTGGCGATGACCATCACCTGCGACAGCTTGTATGTGGTCCCGGATGAAATCACCGAGCCGTGGGACTTTGCGTGGAAAGCGGGATCGATTCTGAATGTCAACACCGATGAACTTTATCAACGGCTGCTCGACAACAAGGACAAGCAGTTTCTTTGGATCAAGCGGCGAACCGATGATGCTACGGTGCAGGAGTTTCGCAAGCTTGGTCTGGCCAAATCCACCTGGGGACTGCGACGCGAATATCAGCGTAAGTATCCGCAGGGCGGTTTTGCATCTCATGTCCTGGGCATTCGCAACATCGACAACGAAGGCAAAGGCGGCCTTGAACAAAGCCTGAATACTCTCATTCGTGGCGTCGATGGAAACCGCGTGATGACACGGGACGCTCGCGGTATTGTCGTGGAGGTTGCTGCCGAACAGTCTTCCTCACCCGATCACGGTCAGACTGTCGTGTCGACGATTGATCTGCTGATGCAGATCGAAACCGAACGCAATCTCGATGAGCTGATGGAAGACTGGAAACCGGTCGGTGCGTGTGCGATTGTGATGGAGCCCCATAGTGGCGATGTGCTGGCGATGGCCTCTCGCCCTGGCTTTGATCCAAACTCGCTGCTTCAGGTTCCCGAAGCGGCATGGAAGAACCTGGCCGTGTCGGCCGCATTTGAACCGGGCTCAACGTTCAAGCCGTTTATCGTGGGTTGGGCTCTGCAGGAGCAATTGCTGCAGAGCGATGAGATGATTGACTGCAGTTTCGGAGCTTATCGCATGGGCCCGCGCATTCTGCATGATCACCATTCTTATGGTGAGTTGAGCGTTGAAGATGTGCTGGTCAAATCCAGCAACATCGGCATGGCAAAGATCGGCGAACGACTGGGGCTCGAAGCCCTCTACGAGGCGACTCGCAGCTTCGGATTCGGCCGGCGGACAGGCATCGAATTGCCCGGCGAGATTCCCGGACTCCTGCATTCCTTTGATCGCTGGAATGTCTATTCGCTGGGTTCCATTCCGATGGGGCAGGAGCTGGCCGTGACTCCGCTGCAACTTATCACCGCTCATGCCGCGCTGGCGAATGGTGGTCGACTTGTCAGGCCGCGACTGGTTCGAGGAGCCTCGGAAGATGACACCATTGCTTCTCCCGCGAGCGCCGTGAATGCGGTGCGTCCGGCGGCTGATGTTGGGGCCGAACTGCTGGATGCTCAGGTCGCCCGCTGGCTTGTGCAGCAGCCAATGGTGCAGGTCATCGAACGAGGCACGGGGAAAACGGCCAGGATTCCTGGTCTGTCAATTTTTGGCAAGACCGGCACCGCGCAGAAGCTTGATCCGGAAACTGGAACCTATTCAGACAAGGCGTGGGTCTTGTCGTTTATCTGCGGGGCGCCGGCGGAAGATCCTGCAGTCATTGTGCTGCTGATGGTTGACGAGCCCACTGTTCCAGGAGTTCACTACGGCGGAACAGTCGCTGCTCCCACGGCCGCAAAGATCCTGCAGTTCGCCGAAGCCCGTGCGAGAACTCTGGATCTGCAGCGACCTCCCGAGGAACCAACGTCGAAGGAGAGATCTCGGATGACTCAGAAAGAATCGTCAGACAGCGGGCTTCGGTAGGTCGACGCTGCTATCATCAGGCTGTTGGTTTCGTAGTGCCGCCTTTCGCTCGAAGGTTGAGAAGTTATTCCAATCGTAGGGTGGGACAAGTGAGCGTTAGCGAACGCCGGCCCACCAGTTCGCTTGTTCGTCCCTGCAATGAATTCACAGCCTCCGGAGCGAGTTCCGCCAAACCTCCAGGAGAGCCGAGAATCGCATTGCTCGTTCCGGCCTGCGAAACGCTTCCCAGCATTTCATTCCCCGAGCATCCAACTTCAAACCGGTCTCGTTCATGTCACAACATCCAGCACGAACTTACCGAGCATCTCTTCGCGCTGCGATGACGAACTATGGCATGGTGTTTGTTTTGCTGTTTCTGATGCTGGTGTTCAGCCTGCTGACAGTGAAGGAGCAGCGAGCCACCGGAAGTGACGCGGGCCGTCAATTGGCCGATCAGATCGTGACGCAGTATGGCTCGGGAGCACACGTCTTTATCGCAGTGCCGGCATCAGCAGATGACAACGCCTTTGCCGCAGCGATGGAAGAGTCGATAACAGCCGCCGGAGGAACAGTGCTGGGGAGTGTCGTTGGCAGCCCCGCCGATGCACGTCAAAAGCTGGAACAGTTATTCGCAGCAGAAGCAAAAGTTGACGTCGTCGCGGTCACCGGAGCCTCCGCTGAGTGGAAGGTCTGGGCGCGTTTTGCTCAATTGACGCCTCAGCAATTTGCGGTTCCGCGGCCGGGACGCTGGCCCAGTTTTCTGACACGGTCAAACTTAATTGGAGTCGCCAATCAGACGGCGATCTATGCGGTCATCGCGATCGGCATGACCATGGTCATCATTGGTGGTGGAATTGACCTGAGTGTTGGTTCGCTGGTTGCGCTGTCCTCCGTAACGGCCACAATTCTTCTTCGCGACTATGCAGGTGGAGTTTCTGCGACGCCCGTCTCGGTGATGTTCGCCTGTCTTGCTGGAATACTGCTGACGGCGGCCGCAGGGTTCTTTAACGGACTGATGGTCACTCAGGCTTCTCTGCCTCCGTTTCTTGTGACACTGTCGATGATGCTGATGGCCAAAGGTCTGGCGATGCGACTGTCCAACTTCACTTCGATCAACGCGGTTCCGCCATCGTTTCGATGGCTTGGAGGAGAGTCAACCGCCGGGCTGCCGAATCCCGTTCTGATCATGATCGTTCTGTACGGACTCGCGCATGTTGTTATGCAGCGTTCTGTCTTCGGGCGAGTGCTCTACGCGATCGGAGGCAATTCGGAAGCCGCTCGACTGGCGGGAATACACGTTCGCAAGAACTTGCTGCTCGTTTACACGATCAGTGGAGCACTGGCGGGGCTGGGCGGCATCATTCTGAGTTCTCGATTGAATGCCGGAGATCCCAAATATGGCGACATGTTTGAGCTGAACGTCATCGCTGCGGTTGTCGTCGGCGGTACATCACTCATGGGAGGCGAAGGCCGGATGCTCGGCACGTTGATCGGCGCATTTATCATCGCCATCATTCGCAACGGCATGAACCTGATGAGCGTTGCGCCGTCGAATCAGCAAATTGTCCTCGGCGCCGTGCTGCTGCTATCTGTCCTCGCTGATCGCCTCAAACGCCGCTCCGTTCGTTAAACGTCGCGCCGATTCACTGCGAGCAGCGGCGGACAGTAACTTGGCGGCGACACCGTTAGACGTACTCCGGAAGAAACTTCTTCCAGTTTTCGTAGATGATGTTGTGAATGATCTCGTCTGAGACGCGAGGAAAGTTGGTCCCACGAACGACATCGTTCACTTTGTGTTGTCCGGCAATGACTTGAGCAGGCGTTGCTGAAGGGAAATCGGAGCCGAAAATCAGCTTGTGCTCGACACCGTATTCAATGGCGGTCATAAACGCCTGATAGTGCCGCAGCGGTCGATAGTGCAATGCAGAAATGTTCGTGTAGAGATTCGGATGCTTGCGAATCAGCACGACGCATTCCGTCTCCCACGGATGGCCCATATGAGCGATCACGATGCGAAGATCGGGGCAAGCGATCGCGATGTCTTCCAGCAGAATCGGATTGGCATACTTCAGCGGACCGGGACGAACAAATGAGGTCCCCTGATGAATGTTCACCGGAATGCCCAAGGACTCGGCTTTACGAAACAGAGGCAGATGTTTCGGCTCCTGAGGATCCCAGTTCTGATAGATGGGCGAACACTTCAGGCCTCGCAGGCCCAAAGTATTCACGTAGTATTCAAGCTGTTCGATGCAGTCCGCGTCATTTGGGTTGACGGAGCACCAGCCGATGAAGCGATCGGAATGTTCTTTCACGAACTTCGCGATCAGTTCCTGGTCCGCATTGATTCCGCAGAACGGCGCTTTGATGCCGAAGACGATGACCTTGTCTGCTTCGGCTGTCGCCTGCAAAAGCTGCTCGGGCTTTGAATCAAACGCGTTCGCCTGTTGACTGTCGGTGCCGGCGAAATACACGTCCGAAGTGAGCTTCATTTTCGCTCGCTTGGCTTCCCAGGCGAACTCCACGAATTCATCCGAAAGATGATCCGGGTACCACATCAGATTTGTGTGAGTATCAAACAACATGCATCAGCCCCCAGAGAATGATTTCGCGTGGGAGGGTCATGCTAACCGATGTGACAGATTCTTGAACAGCGATCGATGTGCTGAATGATTCCTGCGACAGAACTAAAACTGATAAGTCAGTCCGCCGCTGCCTGTATGGGCCGTCAGTCCACCGCCAGCCTGCAGATCGTAGTTCGAGAATAGCGACCAGTGATCCGTCAGTTCCACATTCACGCCAGTGCCAATGACAGCGAAGTGGTGCCCGAGCCCATTCCCCGCGGTGACAAAACTTCCACCGGCCGGAGCACCGATGATTGACGCATTCACGAGTCGATCGCTGTCCAGCAGTTCTGCAACCCAGCGGGCATGAACATACGGAGTCCACAGTCGTCCGCTGGAATCCTGCAGTTCGCTGAAGCTTAAACGAGCACCCAGATGTGTCCGCAGTGAATTGGCCTGCTGACCGGCGACATTGAGTGCTCCCGGGCCACCGGTTTCGGCAAAGCTCTGCTGCGAGAACAATTGATACTGCAAAGCCATCAGGGGCTGGAGACGAACCATGCTGCCATCCAGCGACAACCCCGTCTCGGCATACGCACCGATCTGATGAGCAACCGGCGATCCCTGCACGGTTCCGCCGGGCACTGTGCGAGTCATATCGATGTCGCTGTATCCGTAACTGGTTGATCCCAGCACATACAGGGGATCCATCTGACGCACACCGTAGAGACCGAAGTGGTGTGAATTCATGTTGCCGAAAGAACCATTGTCCTGACCAAAGCTGAGGAAAGAGTTACCGTTGGAAATACCAATAACCCCAGTCTCATCACTGCCCAGGTCCAGCCCTACAGCTACGCCACCCTGGCGATAGTCAGAGCCAGCCGCGTTGCCATCTCCGCTGATCTGAGCACTTGTTCCGAATCCCTGCAGCCAGCCGCGGCGCTGAGACGCCTGGTCGCGACCACTGACCAGCCAGACGTCCTCGTCCGCGAGCTCAGCCGACACGAGCGATCCGCCAGTGGATGTCAGAAAGTTTCCGTTATTCGTCAGGCGATCCGTCACCGAATTCTGAAATTGAATTCCTGACTGAATGCCGATCGTTTGAGTCGTTCCGTATCCCTCACCGCTTAACTGCGAGAGACCTCGCTGCTGATCGGCAGTTGAAGCAGCGCCCAGATTGTTGATCATGGTCTGCAGATCTCCGGTGGCCGTGAGCGCGATTGCATCGAGCGCTCCGCCGACGGCTTGCTGATTCCCGGTGATTCCGACATCGCGAAGGGCAAGGATTCGCTGAAGTTCAATCGTAATATCATTGATGTTGTAGATGGCATTAACGTCGAACAAAGACATGTTGTCAGTGACCGTCGTGAATGCCCCTGTGACTCCTCCGCCGGCCGAAAGAATCACATACTGCGTTCCGGTTGTGTAGGTGCCGGGAGCGGCCGTGACGTTCAATGTGCCAATCACTGCGGCAGGACCGACAACATTCAGATGGTCGTTGTTTGTGCCCGGAACAGTACCGGCATCGTTGATGTCGATATCCAGCGTCCCTGTGGCGTTCTGAGCATAGCCGTCGACAGTCAGTTCTCCGATGCCGTCAACGCCGGGCTGGAGTAATCCGTCGTTCGTAATGCTGCCTGTGGTGCCGGTCCCGGACAGCAAGCCGGCTGCGCCAATTGTCACATCGCTGACCAGGCTTCCCTCAACTCGAATTTCGCCAACGTTAAGATTGGTTGGTCCGGTGTAAGTGTTTGCTCCGGACATCACCAGCAGATTCGCGCCGGTTTTGGTCACAATGCCGGTGCCGCTGATGACTCCCGCGTACGCTCCGACTCCTTCCTGATCAAAAATCAGAGTGCCGTTGTTGACGATGTCGCCCTGAAGATTGTCCGTGTTCCCCTGCAACGTTCCCCCGGACACAGTCGTGCCGCCGGTGTGTGAGGTCGTGCCGCTCAGAATCAGCAGACCATTTCCGGTCTTGTCGAATCCACCGCCTTGCTCCACGGAACCGCTCATGGTGGCAGTGCCGGAGGCCACGTTGAACGCGACATTGTTCTGCAGGAGGACCTGATTGCCGATCGTGACGTCTTCGCCGAGATCCAAAGTCACCGCGCCCGGAAGCGTCAATGTCCCTGTTCCCAGTGCGGTGTCACTTTCGACGCGCACCGTACCGTCGATCACATACACACCACCAGTAAACGTATTGTTTCCCTTCAGGATCAGAGTACTGACGTTGTCTTTCGTCAATCCCCATGGACCGCCGGTTTCGGAGATATCTCCGGACAGCGTTGCTGTTGTTCCTGTGTCCGGAGCGACAATCGTGGATGTGGCCAGATTGATGTCGTTGCCAATCGTGATACCGTCAGTGAACGTCAAAAAAGTCGAACCAAGATTGTTCACAGTCAGTGTGCCGGAGCCGATTGCGTTATTGTGAGTCATTCGCAACGCCCCATTCTCCAGCAGTGTGCCGCCAGAATATGAGTTATTGCCACTCAGAATCAGTGTGCCATCGCCCGTCTTTGTGATCCCGCTGGTGCCGCTGAGCTGACCGCTGAACGTCTGAAACTCGCCCGCCGTGGAGGAATTAAACGTCATTAGTTGCTGCAGACCGATGTCATGCGTGATGACCAAACCATTCACGTTCGCAGCATTGAGTTGCAGGGACTTCGTGAAGTTGATCGGGCCGCCATTTGTGAGCGACAAGCCAGCCAATCCGGCGGCGAATGTCCCTGTGTCGCCTGCTGGTGCGGCATCCAGAATCGCCTGCCGAAATGATCCGGCTCCGGCATCATTGGTCGAGTTGATGATGAAATCAGCGGCGCGGACTTGTGAAGACGCTCCGGTCATCAGTGTGCTCAAGGCCAACCAGCGAGTAAGTCGAAGTCGAGTCCATTTGAGTACCATGGTTCAGATCCTCAGCGTGGTCGCCATCAGGGCGCAATTACATCACAGAAAAGACTAAAACGGTCATCGGCGGCCGCAACCCGCTGACTTCGGTCCAGTTTTGCGAGGGCTTAATTCCGCTGGGGTAGATCCCCCGTCAAAATTCACTTTCTACGGTCGCATGAGTGAATCCGGGTCTTTGCTGGATGGGGATCGGTAGTTTCTGCCGAATGGCTCGCGGGGCACCGTTGCTGGGCGTAGTAACGGATTTGGGTCCGTCCCGCTTTCAGAGGAGTCCGTCAGAAAGGACATGCTTTGAAAATCAATGGCGACTAGACCCCATTTGGCTTCCCGAATGGCGAGTTCTCACACCCGGATCAACAAATCGCCGCGAGGCCGACCCCGCGGGTTCCTCGATTGACCTTTGTTTGGGGCGACTTCTATACTTCGCAGCTCGATTGGATGAAGATTTGACGGTTTCAGCAGGAAAGTATCCCGACGATGTCGGATCGACACTACGTTCACCAGGAAGACGAAGTCGCATTGGCCAAGATTCTGAAGGAATCCAAGCCATGGCTCGAACAATACGGAACGACGATCATTTACGGTGTTGCCGCCGTCTTAGCGGTTTCGGCTGTCGGTGTGTATGTCGCTCGCCGTCCGCCTGCGAC
>CAIXQV010000624.1 GCA_903921605.1 uncultured Planctomycetaceae bacterium
CGTGAAATCCCGGCTTAGCCTGAACGTTTAACTGGAATCGTGCTTCAAGGAGGAAACACGCATGAACCGTATTCACCTGCGTTTGTTCACGCCCACCGACGATGCTGTCTTGGAAACCGAAGACAGCTTACCGATTCCGGCCATCGAAAGCCCGGAAGACATTATCCCGTTTGAGCGGGCTCGCCGATCGGTGATCTTCAGCGGTCGTTTCATGCCTGCCGTTGATCGAGCACGCCTGATTCACCAAAACGGAACGTGCCCAGAGTGTAGTCATCAGGACATCGAGCCGCTTGAGCTGGCCGACTCCATGATCAGTCCTCGTAACCGCCTTCCCGTACCAGGCACGGCCACGATCGTTGGTTTTCACTGCAACGACTGTGGGACCGAATGGCCGGTCTACGAAATATCCTGCCGCAAAATCTGAGTGGCAGGGCGAGAATTAGCCGCTTGCGGTCCGTTGAGTGAATCGATTAACGGCAAGCCGCAGGCGTGGTTGCTTCGTTCGGACTACGCCTTCAGCTCGCCGTTAAACAAGAATGCTCGCTACGCGACTTCGCACCATGCGTAGTTGGCGAAGGGAATGCACTTGCAGCCTTCAATCGTCGACACCAATCTTTGCAGCTCGGCTGAGTCTGAGACAGGAATCATTCCCAGCTCTTCGACCAGTTCTCCCGGCAATTGGCTCAGCAGATACACTCGCACACGCCGCAACGCCTGAATCAACTGAGCGAACTCAACCGAGTCAATCGTTGGTTCACGCCTAAGCGGCTTCAGGAGTTCTTCCGGATCCTGGCAGCGTCGCAGCATGGTCGCAGCCGGGCCTTCAGGGATCGGCAGATCAGCAACGACGATGATACGGCCGCCTTGCTGCACGATGTTTGTTGTATTCTCCAATGCCTGGCCAAGCTGCTTCCAGCCGAAGGCTCCGCCCGGGACAGAAATAACGGCCCCCTCCAGCATTTCCTCAACGCTCACGCGCCAAGTGCTTTCAACCAATTCTTTTCCTCGGGTCATCACATCTTCGGGAAGGCCTGCGAGAATCTCAGCTGGCAATCCGGCCGCGCCGGGGATGGCCTGAACCGTGAACTGAGTTCCCAACAGCCAGCCCACTTCGTCAACCATTTCACGAAACGGACGCTGCTGCTCGGGCGTCAGTTCAGGATGCCCCTGAGATTGCGAGGCCTGTTGCGTCGCGAGGTCAGAGAAGGTTGGGAAGAGAATACTCGAGGTGCCCCGAAATCCCAGCAGCCCATCGAACGCAATAATCCCGACGGTAATGATCAGATCTGCGTCGGACAGAAGACGGTTCAAGTAAACTCGATCGCCGCCGGACGTGCTGGCGATGTAGCTGATCTGACTTGAATCAGCCGGGTCATGCACATGGACCGTGATCTGCTGTTGAACATGCAGTGGGAACTGGTCTCGCAACCATTGCCAGCCATTGCCAGAATAATCCGGTGGCAACAGCAGAGTCAACAAGACACCGCCATCGGTCACCGACTGCAACTGTTCCCAGACCGTTGAGATGATCTCGGCCGCGAACGGAGTTTCCGGATCGACAACCAGGATGACTCGATCACCGGGGACCACGCATCGCACGAGCTCCGGATATCCCAGCGGATTGAGCAAGGCTTCTCGGCAGCGATCCGATGGTAAAATGACCTGATCGGGAATCGGAACCAGAGGCTGATTGACGGAAGTCTGCAGCGACGAACAGACAGGCCCGCTGGTGAGATGGATTTCAGATGGAGTACTCATTGAGCCGTTCGAAGAAGATGGGAGTCGTTACCAGATCCGTCCTGATTGTAACTTCGACAGCGAAACACTTCCTTTCTCAGGCACGATGAATACCAGATTCGAGCAACCGGGCTAAAAATTACTGCGTTTTTGCATGTGGGCACGCTGGGGATTGAAACAGGCCGTGAAAACGCGGAGAACACGAATCAGCGACGCAAAAACAAACGGACAGACACTTTTTCACGGCGGAAGTGATGAGAATCGGAATCCTTGGTGGGACCTTTGACCCGGTGCATTACGGTCACCTGATCGCGGCGGAAACCTGTCGCGAACGGCTAAAGCTGGATCAGGTCCGATTGATTCCTGCCGCCAGTCCGCCGCACAAGCCGGGCATCAAGATTGCCGACGGTCATGCTCGCGCCGATATGTTGAGCCTTGCAGTTTCCGGCTATCCGGAGTTTGTTGTGGATCGACGCGAACTGAAACGTTCGGGCCCATCGTTTACGGTCGACACTTTGCGAGAATTGACGGCCGAGTTTCCAGGGCACGATCTGTACTTCCTGATGGGCGCAGATTCGCTTCGGGACCTTTTGACATGGCGTGAACCAGAAGAAATTGCACGCCTTGCAACAATCGTGGCCTGCAATCGTCCGGGAGTTGCAGAAGTCACATCGTCACAGATCGTGGAATGGGTTGGGCAGGAAATTGCAGCCAGAGTGCTGTCTCTGACGATGCCCGGCACAGATCTCTCCGCCACTGAATTGCGGCAGAGAATTGCGGACCGGAGGACGTTGCGATTTCTGACCCCGCGAGCCGTCGAGGTATTTATCTCGCAGCACGGGCTGTATAAGTGAGGCACTCATACGGTTCGAAGTGTCGGCTTCTGCGAACAACATCCGTTCGGGAAGTCGGATTTTCCAGAGTGCGTTCTTCATTTCACGCAGAACCAATAATTGGACCAGAGTGCTCTCAGTCATGGGCCGCAAGCAAGGCCTCGTCTCGACGGAGCGAGACGGCTACTTTGAAAACTGACGGATGAACGTCGGAGGGCTACGTTAAGATGGCTACAGAACTTGAACTACCGTGTTTCTGCCGGAAGGCGCGGGCGTCGCGGTCGAGCAGGTAGACTTTGCGGATTATGTGACACTGCAAACGTTCACCATTCAGCAACGTGCTGACTGGAGTTCTCACTGAATTGCGGCCACTCAGCCGATGAAACTGACAAGGCGTTCGGAACAATTAAGCCAACATTGTCAGAAATTCGGAGAATTCCTTTCACGAATTGCGGTCGAAAGGCATCTCTCTGGTGTTCAGACAGTGGAATCGTCGACGTCCTGGTCCCTATACTCAAATCGGGCAGCACTACAACGTTGATTTCCTCTGAGAGAACCGGTTCGAAATCTCGTCGAAAAGGTTCGCTGAAATGTCCTGAGGTTGTTTTCCACACGGTATGAACTGAGGCCGGGTTTTCGCGGGATACCTTTATAAATCAGCCTCAATCGGTGCCGCGCACAGAATAAAGCTCTGTCGGAGTTGACAATGAAGCATCTGCTTTTGCATGCTCGGTGTCTGGTCCTTGCGATCTGTCTTGCGACTTCAGCGAAGTACGCTGCGGCTGATGTTCCAGAGCCGTTGCAGCAGCGACAACAGCAACTCACGTCAGCCCTGTCGAAAGTTCGACTGGCGGTTGTTGGCGTTTCAGATGGAATGGGCGTCGGCAGCGGCATTGTCGTCAGTCGCGATGGAATCGTGCTGACGGCTTCACATGTCGTCGATTCGGGCCGCAGGTCACGGCGCAGCACGGTGACGATTACTTATCCTGATGGTCGTGAGTATCGCGCGAACGTGCTGGGGAAGAATCGCGATGCTGATGCTGCAGTTTTGAAAATCAGCGACCCGGCTCCGGGCAGCGAAGGTTTTCCTTTTGCCGACATGGGGCGATTGTCAGAATCCAAAGTTGGCGACTGGTGTTTCGCACTGGGGCATCCAGGCGGTTATCGGCCCGATCGAGAAGCACCCGTTCGAATTGGTCGAGTGCTCTCCGTTGGCAACCGAACAGTCGTTTCCGACTGCGCTATCCTGCTTGGTGACTCGGGCGGGCCACTCTTCAATATGAAGGGTCAGGTCATTGGCATTCACAGCATGATCACCAGCCTGATCACTGAGAATCGTCATGTGTCGATCGATAGCTTCCACGATGATTGGGATCGTTTGCTGGCCGGAGATCGCTGGGGACGATTGCGTTCCATGGATAACGATATCGCGTCATCCGGCTTCTTTGGAGTGAACCTGAAGTGGAAAGACTTCACCCCGGAGGTGACTCGAGTTCTGCCGAACAGCCCTGCAGAAAAAGCGGGCCTTATGAATGGCGATGTGCTGCTGAGGATCGAAGGCGAACCGATTGCAGATCGGCTGGACCTCGGGACAACTCTGGACCTGCTAGAGGAAGAGCAACCCATTGAAGTGATGATTCGTCGTCGTAACGGGACCGAGGATACTCTGAAGCTGATTACCGGAGACGATTCTGATCCGGAAGTTCAGGACGAGGGTGGTGAAGGACCGGACAGAATCCCTACTCTGGATGACGAAGAACGTGAACGCGAGATTCTGGAACAGCTTAGTGACGACCGCAGCATTGGGAAGTTTGAGAAGCGAGCGACTGAAGAGCTGAAACTTTACGACAGTGTTGTTGGCATCAGCGCACAGAGCGTCGTGGCGGTTCGCGATAATGGACTGCTGCTGTGCCTTGGCACCGTCATGTCAGCGGATGGCTATATCTTGACGAAGGCGTCGGAACTAGACGGAGCCATTGATCCGGAGATCATTTTTCCTGATGGTCGCCGTTTTCGCGGCAAGGAAATGGCTGCGGATTATTCGTACGACCTGATGCTGCTGAAGGTTGATGCAAAGAACTTAGTTCCTGCCGCACTTCGTACGGAAGCATTGGCGGCAGGCACAATGGCTCTCGTTCAGGACCCGAGGGGAAAAGCTCTGATCCCAACCGTGATCAGCGTTGTGGCTCATACTTCAGAAAGTGCGAAGCGAGCGTTCCTTGGGATTACGATGCCGAATCCTTATGAGAATCCGAATGAGCCAGTGGGTAACGGAGTGCGGATCGTGGAAGTTCTGGCGGGAGGAGCTGCTGTCAGAAATGGGCTGAAGCCGAATGACAGGATTCTCTCTGTGGACGGCCATGATGTACATGACCCGGATTCACTGAAGCACCGAATCGGTGGATTCAAACCCGGCGACAAGGTGTCGATTCGTTTCATGAGAGAAGACATGATTCGAACGATCGAGATTGTTCTGACGTCAAAGTTTACGAACGAGAATGCGCTGCTACCGCTGTACCGTGATCCAGAGTTAACGGGGCAGTTTGCCAGTACTCATGCACAGGGTTTTCCGCGAGCACTCCAGATTGACGCGGATGTCTATCCGACCAAAGTCGGAGGACCTTTACTGGACCTAAACGGGCAGGCTATCGGGATCGTGATTGCACGAGCCGACCGGTTCCCGACGTACGCGATTCCCGCAGATGCAGTTCAGTCAGTTTTTGAACAGCTTAAAGCGGAAGCCGCTAACAAGAAGTCTGATCAGCCAGCGGCTGAATGAGATGTGGGATACCTCGACATTGCGACAGATTCAAAGTCCAACAGCATCAACAGAGAAGCAGTCGGTCGTTCTGCTGGGAGCCAGCAACTTGACTCTGGGATGGAAACCGGCGATTCGTGCACTGCAGCAGGTGGTGCCCGGCGAAATTGACCTTCGGGTTTGTCTCGGCATGGGTCGCTCTTACATCGACTGGAGCGCAGTTTTGATTCGTCGTCTGCCGGGAATCATCCAGTGTGGACTTTGGGAGAATTTGCCAACCACGGGATCTTTTGCGCCGCTGGTTCTGATCACCGATATCGGTAACGACATCGTCTATATGCGTGATCCCGAGGAGATTTTTCAGACCGTCGCGGAGTGCCTGCGACGAATTCAGGCGTGGCGGCCAGATGCGAAAATCGCAATGACGGGATTACCTCTGCCTTCAGTGGAAGCAATGGGAAAAACGCAGTTTCTATTCATGCGAACCATGCTGTTCCCTGGATGCACGATGACTTTTCAGCAGATCTGCGAACGCTCAAGAGTGCTCAATGCGTTAATGGAAAACCATGTCCAGAAACATCAGATTCCATTTATTAAACCGGAGGGAGCCTGGTATCACCTCGACCCGATTCACGTGATACCCTCGCTCAGAGAAGAAGTCTTTCGTAAGTTCTTTTCACTCTGGAGCACAGGAGACGCCCGGAACTCTGGTGTTCAAGCAGCAGCAACTCCAGCATTGCCGACAACAGCCGTACGGACTGTGGCCGGGTTCGCTCGTCGAACCTCGCAGCCTGTTTATCAGTCGCCAAAATTGGTCGTTTCGGCGTGGTAGATGTTGAACGACAAACTGGGCGCGGCGTCTTTATTTTACTCCAGCGGCAGGGATCAGGAATTCGCGAAGATGGCGATTGATGTCAGAAACGTGCGCGGACGCAGAGATGTTGCTATCGAAACTTATGATGACATCCTGCGTGATGCAGAACAGTTGATGCGGGGAGGAAAAATTCGATCGCTGGGGAACTGGACGGCCGGGCAGAATTTTGAACATCTCGCCAAAGCCATGGACGCCTCCATTGACGGCGTTGCCTACACGATGCCTCTGTGGATGAGAGCGATTGCGAAACTCTTCAAGAGCTGGTTTCTGAACCGTCCGTTCAAGCCGGGGTTTCAATTACCTCCGCAACTGGAAAACGATTTCGGCCCGAGTCCCTGCATCTCTGACGAGGAAGGATTTCGACTCCTGAAGGAATCCGTTGTCCGAATCAAGTCCACAGATCAGAGAGCCCCCAGTCCGGCCTTTGGTCAGATGCCCGAATCCGACTGGATTAAACTCCATTGTCGGCATGCAGCCTTGCATCTGAGCTTTCTGGTGAACGAGTGATCGAACAGGATGGGGTCGATAGTTTCTCGCAGGATCGTGCCTTTTGAATGCCCGATCCGGTACCGTGTTGGCTGGCTACGTCCTGAAAAAGGCGTCTGGTTTTAAAAGAGGTGTCTCCTTTGAAAGAAGTATCTGGAACTCTCCGACGGCACCTGATCGCCAATTTCCTGTGACCTCTCCAATGCTCCAGACACCTTTTCAGACGGGCTCGAGGGTTTTCCTATTTTGCTTGCATCAGCTGCATCCACGGATCAGCAAAGATTCGGTAGCCCGCCCGGACAACCACCTGAAGGTTTAGGGCAAAAGGGCGAAATGCACAGCCTAATCAATAAGACTTTAGTGTCCTGATTCTGCGCAATACTGTGAAGGAGCGTAAATCATCGATAAACAACCTTGAAGTTGTCCCCTACGAGGGATTGAGGGATTCAGCAAGTTTCGTTAGATATCGCAGTTGTTTGCGTCGTGGAAGTTTGAACAGTTTTCAGCACACGCGGCCGTCGCAGGTTGGCCCGGTGTTTTGGAGTCGTCCATGGTATGCCGTCAAATGGGTAGAAAAAAACTGGCACAATTCGTCTGCATTGCGCTGCTTTTGAGCCTGTCGAGCACGGTCAACGGTCAGGATGTCGTGCGAATTGATGCGACTGAAGCCCAGATGCAGATCAAGCGGCAGGTACCAATTTCTTCCGAAGTCGCTGGCACACTGGTCACAGTGAATCCCACTGAAGAAGGGATCCTGGTCGCCAAAGGTGAGATGCTGATCAAGCTGAATGATTCGGTGATTGCGGCCGAAGTTGCTCGAGCACGAAAACAATCCACACTGACGACAGAGATTGAATTCGCAGAAGTAGCCCTGGCGACTGCTCTGGAAGGCCAGACTCAAAAACGGGACGCAAATGTCCGCAGGCCAGGCGCGTTTACTCCGAGCGAAATGCGGCAGGTGGATCTGGAAGTTCGTAAAGGGGAAGCTCAACTTGCAAAGTCGAACGAAGACAAAGGTTTGGCAGAACTTGATCTGAAGATTAAGGAAGCTCAACTGAATCAATACACGGTGTTTGCTCCGTTTGATGGTTTCGTCACCAAGGTCCAGAAATACGCTGGCAACAACGTTCGGCCTGGCGATCCGATTTTGACACTGACAGACATGTCGGAACTGCGTGCCTCTGTAAAAGTCCACTTCAAACATCGCGATCAGTTATTTGTTGGCGACGAAGTGGAGATTCGGATTGTGACTCAGCGCGGAGCCGGAGCAGTAGAACGACAGCCAGCGGCAGCACCAGCAGACGATTCGGACCCTATTTTCGGCGACGCTCCACCTGGCAAGAAGGGCGGCCCCTCTGCCGACCCCGGGTTTGCACTGGAACCTGATGAAATCTCCGATGCAGAAATCTTCGTCGGTCGAATTGACCTGATTGACCCTAAGGTTGAGCCGGACTCAACTCAGTCGCTGATGATTCGGCTGGGCGTTACAGTCCCCAATCGTCAGGACAAGTATGGGCGATATATGCTGCAGGAAGGTATGCCGGTTAAGGCGGTGATCCTTGCAAAAAAACGATAACTCTGCCAACGCAGGCAACATGGTCGCTTCTAATCAGCGACCAATCCCGCTCAGGAAACGCGCGGACCTCGTCGTTGCGCAAATTGATTATCTGGGTGTCGGCTATCAGGTCATCAAGGACCCCATTGCGCTCAAATATCATCGGCTGCAGATGGAGCAGTACCGGATCCTTGAGTTCCTGGACGGCAAACGCAGTCTTGAAAACGTGCGCGACGATCTGAAGTCAGAGTTCCCAACACTGCAGATTACGCTCAGCGATATTCAGCAACTGATCACCGACCTCCACAAAAAAGGTCTTGTGGTCAGTGATCGTCCGGGGCAGGGGGCGTCGGTAGTTCGCGAGCGGCAGAAGACACGCAAGGAGAAGATCAAGCAGACGTTGATGAGCCTGCTTTCTTTGCGGTTGCCCGGCTGGGACCCGGAGAAAACTCTGCACCGGATGCACCCCTACATCGCGTGGATCTTTCATCCGGCTGCTGTCACGATCTGCATGATGTTCGTGGTGTCATCGTGGCTGGTTCTGGCGGCAAACCTCGAAGAATTTCACGGACGCCTGCCGGAGTTCCAGAGCTTCTTTGGCTGGCCAAACCTGATTTATCTCTGGGCAACATTGGGGATCGCCAAAATCATTCACGAGTTCGGCCACGGGCTTAGTTGTACTCATTATGGCGGAGAGTGCCATGAAATGGGTGTGATGATGCTGGTGTTCAGCCCATGCCTGTATTGCGACGTGACTGATTCCTGGATGCTGAAGAATAAATGGCATCGCATCGTTATCGGTGCAGCCGGAATGTATATCGAAGTCATCTTGTCCGCCTTTGCGATCTACGTCTGGTGGTTAACAAAGCCCGGACTGCTGCATCACCTGGCTCTGAACACGTTCTTTGTCACAACAATCACCACCGTCATTTTCAACGCCAATCCGCTGATGCGTTTCGACGGTTACTACATGATGAGCGACTTTCTGGAGATTCCGAATCTCCGTCAGAAGTCTGAAAAGCTGCTCAAGGAAGCCTTTTCGTGGTACTGTCTGGGAATCGAATCCAGGCCGGACCCGTTTATGCCGGAAACTGGTCGCGCGTGGTTCGTGACTTATGCGATTGCGGCCTGGTGTTATCGCTGGGTTGTCCTGGTTTCTATCAGCATGTTCCTGTACACCGTGCTGAAACCGTATGATCTGCAGAGCCTTGGGGTCACAATGCTGATCTTCTCCATGGCCGGCATTTTCTTTGCAATGTTTCGTAGTATCTATCAAATCATCGCCACACCTCGGATGGAACCCATGAGCAAGACAAAAATGGCAATCTCCGGGACCATCTTTGCCGGTCTCATCTGGGTCGCATTCACGACTCCGATTCCGTGGTACCACGAAGCTCCGTGTGTGCTTGAGCCACGTGGAGTTGTGACGGTATCCGCTCCGATCGCAGGCCAGGTGGTACTGCCCGAGGACTATCGGGAGTACTACGAATCACTTGCAGCGTTTGAGACCAATATTCGCGGCAAGCTGCGAAAGAAGGCTGATACATCAGATCCCGAGGTGCTGCTCATTGATCCCGCAAAGCTAAAGCTGCTGGAAGGGATGCCGACCCCGGACGAGTACGCTCGTATCCCGCGAAATGGAGAAACCGTTAAGAACAACGAGGTGATCGCCATTCTGGAGCAGGCTGACGATTACAAACGCCGCGACGATCTTTACAGCCGGGTTGCAGAACTTTATCTGCGGTCGCTGGAGATTTCCCGCTACGACGAAATGTTGTACGTCAAAGGGGCAACCGATTCCCTCGCTCAGGCCATGATGTTGCAGGAAACGATTCGGGAACTCGTGAAGCTGAATGTGCAGCGAGTTGTCAGGGCGCCGTCTGAGGGTGTGCTGGTGGCCGCGAAACGCGTGCCCGAAGAGTCGGCCAGTGAGATTGATCCGATGAAGCTGGATCCCTGGCACGGAACGCCGCTCGATCCAAGAAACGCAGGCTGTCGAGTCGAAGCCGGACAAGAATTGGCCAGTATCGCACCGTCCGACAAAGTGCAGGCCGTGTTGTACGTTGACCAGGGTGATCGAGACGACCTTGGCGACAAGATGGAAGTTGAGATTAAGCTGGATCACCTCGCCGACATCACATGGGTCACGAAGGTGACTCAGGTTTCCCTCAAAGGTGAAGTGATGGCTCCTGAAGCGCTGACGACTCGCTTCAACGGACCGTTGGCCACCAAGCCAAGTACTCAGGGGCAGGAACAATTGGCCAGCACTGCATTCCGCGCGATTGCAGAAATGCACTTCGACGATCCAGTGAGCCAGCCGGATTCAGTGCTCATGAAGCCCGGCATGCGGGGGAATGCTCGATTCATCATTTCCAATCGAACGGCTGTTCACTGGCTTTGGCGATACTTGTCTGAGACATTCCGGTTTCGCGTGTAGGGCGATTCAGCGACGTGACTCGATGAGAAATGCGGGGTTGAATCAACATCGAATCATCCCGGCGAGTACCGCTCCCGACAGAACTCTGCAGCACTTTGGCTTCCTGAAAGTTCCCACGCAATGCTCATCCTTTCCTTTGGCAGCCTGGCGATGAGACTCCCGTATTTTTCTACCGTGGGACTGGCCAGCCTGTTCTCGGCGGTCGTGCTGACAAGCACCCTTCTGGCTTCCGATCTGCCGGTCTCCGGGGCAAAGTTCACCGCCACGGATTCGATCAGTCTGGACATTGATCCCTTGCCGGATGCGAAGGAATGCCTTGAAGGATTGCGATGGAAGCCCGATGCCTTTGAAGTGACGTGTGAAAGCGTCGAAGGCGAACATGGCGACCTGCTCGTGCGTTTTCCCTCGGCCATGCCGTCCGGTGATGCCATCAATGATAAAGTCTGTCTCGAATGGTACGTTGCCAAAGATGCATCCGGTCTGCCAGTAACGGCGAGAGCTGTCGTCGTGGTCCATGAGTCCGGGCGCGGCATGACTGTCGGAAGGATCATTGCTCGAGGCCTGGCCGCTCAGGGATTGCATACGTTTATGGTACAGATGCCCGGCTACGGAGTTCGTCGTACAGAAAGCACAGGGAAACCGGAGCTCATGCTGACGTCCATGAAGCAGGCCGTTGCTGACGTGCGTCGTGCTCGCGATGTGGTCGTATGCATGCCACTTGTTGACGACAAAGTTATAGGAGTTCAGGGCACCAGCCTTGGAGGGTTCGTCACATCAACTGTCGCAGGGATGGACGATGGTTTTGACCGCGTCTACATTTTGCTGGCAGGAGGCAATCTGCATGATGTCGTTTTGAGTGGTGCTAAAGATGCCGCGAAAGTCCGGGAACGACTGGAATCGCTCGGAATCAACGGCGACAAAGTTCGTGAGCTGGCTCGCCCCGTCGAACCCTTGCGACTGGCTCATCGCATCAATCCGCAGAAAACATGGCTGTACAGCGGAAAGTACGACGACGTCGTGCCGCCAAAATGCAGTTTCGCGTTGGCGGAAGCCGCCAAGCTTCCGGAAGGTCACCACATCGAAATGCCGGCCGACCATTACTCGGGAATCGTGTTCCTTCCATCCGTGATGGTCGAGATCAAGAAGAGCATGCAGGACGAATAAAGCCATCAGCCCGCGGGGAAATCATATCGCCCCTTAACTTGGACGGTCAATCAATTGCATTCGCACTTTGACCCGATCATGAACTTTAAAGTTCCTTCAGCCGTTTTTTCGCGTCTTCCACTTTGGCATGCTGCGGATAACCCTCGATCAACTGCTGATAACAATTCTTCGCCTGATCGACATCCTTAAGAACTTCAAAGCATCGAGCCGCCTCGAATAACGCCATCGCAGACCATTCCGGATGACGGTAAGCAAAGGCCACTTTCAGAAAATGCTTCGTAGCATCTTTATGGTTTTTCTGAGCAAAGAAGCATTCACCAATCATGAAGCGAGCTTTCGCGGCGGTCTCGGTATCGGTCTCCTCGGTCACCTTCTCATAGGCTTTAATCGCCTCTTCGATCTTATCCTGCTGCTGCAAAGCCCAGCCTGCTCCATACCGGGCTTCAGATTTCAATTCAAAGTCCGGATACTCGTTCAGAACTCTCTGATGATACTTAAGGCTGTCTGACCATTTCTCCAAGGCCGCCGCACACTCTCCGGAGCGAAATATCGCCAGTGCAGCATAAGTCGATTGATTCGCCGCAATCACCGGGGCGTAATGACCAAGAGCTGCCTCCCAATGCTTTTGGCGATAATCACATTCCGCCAGAAGGAACTCAGCATCCCCGGCCAGAGCCCCTTGCGGGAACTGCTTCAATTGCGTTGTGAATCCGTCAGCAGCTTCTTTCAGCAGGTCCTGTTTGAAGTAGCTCCATGCGAGTTTGTGCGCGGCCTTCTCACCCAGTTCACTGTCTCCGGCTTTTGCCAAAGTGCTCTGGTAGGCCTTTGCGGCTTCCGCGTACTTCTCTGTTTCATACAGTGATTCACCCACTCGAAACAGACTTTCCACCGCCAAAGGACTCTCGGAGTAGTCCTGGCCAAGCCGCTGGAACGCAGCAATTGATTCCGGCTGTTGTCCCAATTCGAAATGAGCCCAACCTAATTCATAGAGAACTTTGTCCGCATCTGCATACTTGGCATCAGCCTTCAGGATTCCCGCGTAAACTTTGGCAGCGTCAGCAAACTTCTGCTGCCCCGCCAACGACAACCCCTGCAGATACTGAGCATCCAACGAGTCCTTCTGAGCGGGCGATGATTTCAGATACTCCAGCACATTCTTTTCAGCGGCTTCATACTGCTGTAGCTGGAACTCCGCCATTGCTCGCACATACAGCCCCTTGCGAGCCTGTTCCGATCCTGCATAGTTCTTTACTAATGATTCCACAGCTTCTACGGCAGCCGCAGGATTGCCCTTTTTGAACTGACACCAGCTCAGGCCATACTGAGCGAGAGCCGCAAACTTGCCCTGAGGCCACGACTTGATAATTGCGGCATACTGAGTGACTGCGTCATCGAAATTCCCGGAGGCATAAGCGACTTCTCCCAACCGAAACGTCGCTTCTTCCAGCACATTGCTTTTCGGATACTGAGTCTGCAATTGCTTCAACCGGGCGGCGCTGTCAGTCGGACGATCCAAACGACGATAAACATCCGCCAGAATCAGCAGTGTCTGGTCCGACTGCTCATGATCAGGTTTTGCCTTGAGCGATTCCTCAAAGCGTTCAGAGGCGGCGGGCAACTGCTCCTTAGCGAGTTCACATCGCCCCAGAACTGCAAGAGCCTCGCTTTTCAATGCGGGATCGGACAGGGTGGTAAGAACCGGAGTCAGCCATTTGACAGCATCATCGATTCGACCGGCTAACTGCAGACCAAGCCCAGCTCGCACTTTCGCCAGCGGGGCATTTGGATGATCAGGGCTCTGCTTGAGGAACTCCTCATAGAGCTTAACAGCGGCATCAAATTCTTTCAGCAGCAGCCGCGATTCAGCTCCGATGAACATGACATCCGGCAGAAGTTTATCCTGAGGAAAACTCTGCCGAAACAATTCGGCGTTCTGTTTAGCCGCCGCGTTATCTCCCAGATCCAGCGCTGTCAGAGCCGACATGTAACCGGCCTGCGATGCAAGTTCCTCCTGAGGATACTTCTTCGCAAAGTCGGCATACAGGGCTGCCGTTTCTGTTCTTCTTTCGGGCAACTCGTACAAAGCATCAATGCGTGTCAGGATAAGCTGCGGCAGAGCAGGGCTGCTGGAATGTTTCTTGATCGCCACATCCAGAACTTCCAATGCCTGCAAAGCACTCTTTTCTTTCAGCAATGCTCGCGCAATCCACTGACTCGCTTCCGCGGCTTCCGGCACGTCACGCTTCGCGACATTCTCCAGTCCTGTTCGAGCGACCGAATACTGCCCAGTCAGATAGTAGCACTTCGCACCAGCGACCACTGACGTATCGTAGTGCTTCGTCTTCGGAAACTCCTTCGCCACGTTCCAATAGATCGCTCCGGCTTCCGCGTACTTTTCCTGTTCGTAAAGACAACGAGCCTGACGCAACATGGCCGTGTCCGCAAGTGGGAACTCTTTGGCTCGACTCACCAGTTCGAACTGTTTCGCGGCCTCGACAAACTTCTGTTCTGCAAAAAGACATTCCCCGTTTCGCATCCGCACTTCCGTCAACAAAACATGCGTCGGAAATCGCTTTTCAAAATCCGCGAAAGTCTGCTGAGCATCGGATGGCTGCTTTAGCGATTCCAGACAAACTCCCAACGCATAAAGCGAGTCCGGGACGAGTTCATCCTGAGGAAAACTTTTGGCAAGTTCGCGATAGCTGTCAGCCGCTTCCTGCAGACGGTTCTGCTGGTACTGACTCTCACCTCGATAGTACATCGCCCGAGCCGCAAACTCGCTCTTGGGGAAGTCTTTGCCCAGTCGCACAAACTGGGCCTCCGCCCGCGCGTAGTCTTCAGGCTTTTTTGCTTCCTGAGCAAGGCTGTACCACGCCGTTCCGCAGTTCAGAATGGTCTGATCCAGCAATTCAAACTTCGGGTACTTTTCCAGCACTGAGGCGAACGTGGCGGCGGCTGTCGCATACTGCTTCGCCTGAAGCTGGCAGGTGCCGAGATAATGCGTGGCCTTATCCACGCGAGGATCTTGCGCGAACCTGGTCAGAAACGTTTGCCACTCTTCGATGGCCGAGTCATACAGTTTCTGATTCTGGAAACCCACCGCGACCGCAAACTGCCGAGTCGCTGCTTCTGATTCCTGCCCACGGCAGCTCGCTGCAAACGGACCCACAGCGAAAAACGCCAGCAGGAAAAGAAATGCTACGGCCCGATGTTTTACAGACTTGAGCATTCCGGCAGAGCACATGACTGAGTTCCTGATGTCATTCGTTTGAACTTTGTTTTCCGTCACCGAAGTCGAGCGTCTTCTGACGGTCTTCACGCCCCAGCTCCTTGTACAGAAAGCTGGGCTGGATGTCTTTATTCTTCTGATACTTGCCCGAGCTGTATTCGGTAATCTCACCTTCCACCGTGTGGTAGAAGACCTGGCAAACCTGCACGCCTGGATAAATCCGAATCGGCTGGATCGCAATCATCTCCAGCGTCCAGTATCCACAAAAACCAACGTCGCCGAAGCCCGCAGTGACATGCACAAACATGCCCAGCCGACCGATCGAAGATCTGCCTTCAAGCATCGGCACAAGGTTGCGAGTTTCCGTGTACTCAATCGTGCGACCAAGGTACATCTGATTTGGCTGCAGAACTAATCCTTCCGGCGGAATCAGGATCCTGCGAAAGCGATTCGGACGCTTCATGTCCAGGATGATTTCTTCATAGACCAGAAGTTCATCATGCAGGCGCAAGTTGTAACTGTTGGGATTGAGCTGATCCTCGTTGAAAGGATCGATGCCAATGTCAGTACCGAGGCGAGCCTTGATTTCGCTGCCGCTAAGAATCATGGAACACCTGCCGCCCGAAAGACTCGGTAGCGGCTTCTGCAGAGGGTCTGTGGGAAAAGTTCATAAGCTGACAAGCCGGTGAACTCCCTCCAGGAGTCTGACGGTCTGAGCAGCAACGAGAATAACGAGCGAACGCTCTTGATGACTCCAAGCACTTCCTGTGCGCCGGTAGACCAGAATTCCACCAGCAGTGCGGAGAGTACGGCAGTCGACTGCGGGATTCAACCGGACGTCAGTTTTCCGAGATTGTTCCCGTCACTGTCATTTGATACTGCCCGCCCTGCAGAGTGGCCAGGTTTCCTGTCAGGAACTGCACATTCATGGTGATTGTCGCATTGCCGGGGCCTGCGCAGGAGACCTGAACCGCGGCTGTCTCATCGCCACTGGCATAGTCCGTCCGGTCATCGGCGACATCAAACCGCCACCGCGCGCTTGAATTGCCCGAAATTCGAGTCAATCTCAGCCGAGCGTCACGCTTGAAAACGGGGCTGTTGACATGGCGGAAAGCATGATCTGTGGTAAAGCGAATCGTTGCCCCGGTTCCGGAAGTCGTCCGTGCGGACCACAACTGGCTGGAAAACATCACATCAGAACCCGTCATCGGGTGAGTTGCAGTTCGGTTCGGGCTCAACGCATCCAACTGCATCGCAGGAGGAATACGGACCTGATACCGAGTTGCATCCTGAGCGCACAACTCCTGCACCGCCGCCAACAGCAGGATCAATGGCATGAATTGTCGAACAAAAACAATCATCGGAATGCCGCAAAATCCACGGGGTCCACCGACTGGCAATGCACGTTCATCCTGAACGCCATCCGGGGAAACCCTACCCCTCAAAAACCGGTCGACAAGCCACTGAACTCGGCGAATGACCCAACCAGCGGATCTCAAACAGGAATCGCTGCCAGATCGACTCCAATCATTACATGCCGCACAATCCAAATGCTGCGTGAACGCAACAAATGATGTGATCCTCTACAGAACTTTCATCCACCGCCAAGCATCACTCTCGCGAACAACAGACCGCGCCGCCGCAAGTCGATAGAGATCACCCATCGTTCGCAAGGTCTTCTTGACTGGTCAAGTCGACGTCTTGAGTGTTTTTCGAACGCCTGCAGCGTATCAGCGCGTATGAGGCCTTGATCATCACGGAGCAATACTTCGAGTGGACACAACCGCAAGAACGAAAATCGTCTCGGAGAATCGGGGCACAATCAATTCTCTACCGGTTCAGTTTCCACGGTGGTTGACACCGCACCGGCCCCTTTGGGTAAGTTGATTCGAGACATCCTCGCAACACCAACGACGGAAACTGCCAGTACTGCAGAGCCTGCAAATAAATCCACAGGAGTTCGCATCGTCACCCTGTTTGGGGCGGCTTTATGCAAGGGAACAACAACATCGTTGCATATGCAATGGCCACCTGTATCGCACCATCAGAAGAATTGGCCAATCCGGGGTTGATTACCAACGGAGTACATATCCTACGGATCTATCACCACTTTTTGCGGATGCCAAAAGAAACAGCCCGGAGGTTCTTTGTGAACCTACGGGCCGAGACATAATGATACCTGATGCTGCGGCTTAGTGTATCTCGTTACGGCAGGAGGAATCTTTCCCTCGCCGATTGGCATTCATACACCGAAACGGAATCGATCAAGCGGAATGTTTTCACCGATCAGGTGTTCAACATATTCTCCATCAATTGAATCGCGGCGGGACCAACGAGGACCACGAAAATCCCAGGGAAGATGAACAGTACCAGCGGGAAGATCATCTTCACCGCAGACTGTTGAGCCTTCTCTTCGGCCATCTGACGACGTTTGATTCGCATGCTGTCGGACTGTACTCGCAGAGCTTGTGCGATGGACGAACCGAAGCGGTCGGCCTGAATCAGAATCGCCACCAGAGCTCGCATATCGTCCACACCAGTGCGCACGCCAAGGTCATGCAGAACTTCGCGACGTGGCTTGCCCATCTGCAGTTGCATATTCGCCGTGGAAAGTTCAGCACAAACTTCCGGAGCACTAGGGGCCAGTTCTTCAGAAATTCGACGCATACCGGCATCAAGACCAAGGCCAGCTTCCACACAGACCACAAGCAGGTCAAGTGCATCGGGAAGCTGCAGAAAGATCTTTTGCTGTCGGCTGGATTTCATCAGAGTCAACACGAGTTCCGGAATATAGAATCCGGCGCCGCCACCCATCACGAGCGACATCAACGAGTCCTTACTGAACCCGGTGGATGCAAAGCCATAAACGGAACCGAAGAAGAGTCCGCTGATCAGGCAAGTCAGCTTGATAGCAAGGTAGTTTCTCGTCGCATTCGGCTTGGAGAAACCGGCATTCGCAAGACGAGTCTTGAGGTTGCTCTGTTCAAGTTCACTCTTGGATTCCAGTGCTTTGGACATCGCCGGAGCGGCTTTTTCAATCATGCTGCCCATGGCGGAGCTTGACTGTCCGCCTTCACGCCTTTGACGCGCAAATGGGTCTCGCCACTCTTCCAGACGTTCAGAGGCCCGGGAAGATTTTCGAGAGAACATGCTGACAACGCCCCACAGACCGGCTGTGATCGCGATGAAAGCTGCTATCGGGAGTATTGTGGTAGTGTCCATGACGTTGTCTCGAACGGTCAGATAAATCTGGAAACGAGTTACTATGCTGAAGGAGGTCGAACGAGGTATTACCAAGCCTCGCTGATCACACCTTGATATCCACAATCTTCTTGATCGTAAAGGCACCAAGAATCTGCAGGAAGATGGCCACACTGATCATCTGGCGGCCAATCTCACGGTTAAACAACAACATGACGTAGTCGGGATTCAGATAGTACACGGTAAAGAACAGACAGATCGGCAGGGCCATCAGCACGATCCCGCTGATTCGACCTTCACCAGTCAGTGCTTTCACCATGCCCAGAATCTTGAAACGCTCACGCACGAGGTAACTGATCTTGTTCAGAATCTCGGCAAGGTCGCCCCCGGCCTGTCGCTGAATGGCTACCGCGGTCACAAAGAACTGAAGGTCCATATTCGGAATTCGTACCAGCATATTTCGCAGAGCCTGCTCGATCGGAATCCCGAGGTTCTGCTCGTCATAGACCGTCCGAAACTCCGTTGAAATCGGCGCTGGCATTTCGCTGGCAACAACGTTCAGTCCTGAAGCCAGACTGTGCCCCGACTTCAATGCTCGCGACATGAGGTCGAGCGCATCAGACAACTGCTTTTCAAATTTTGCGAAGCGCGACTTGCGTCGCCACCAGAGCCAGATCCATGGAGCACCAAAACCCATCATGGCTCCGACCGGAATCAATGGCAGCGGTGCTCGACCAATCAAGGTCAACATCGCTCCAAAGGCACCCGTACCAGCACATAACATCAGAAAGTGATCGATCTTCATTGGCGAATCGGCCTGCCGGAAGAAGAGAGGCAGCTTGCCGAACTTCCGAATGATTCCCCCAATCATGCCCTGTGCCGTCGAAAGGCCGTCGCGCATCAACGCTTCGGTGATGTCGGATTTCGATGGCTGAGCAGTCCCTGTAAACGCCGCGAGCCGCGCCTCCAGTGTGGAATCAGACTTGCCCTGCAAAGCAAATCCAACCCCGAACACCAGCGCGATCACGCCGATAAACGCCGAGATCATGATTAGCAGGTTTGGATCCATGGAAGCGGTCCGTTAAGAGTCACAATTTGTACAGAATCAGATTAGCAGAAGCAGTTGGGACAGAATGATTCAAAGGACGGCCTTCGAAGAATGCATTCGAAGGCCATCGCGATCTCTTATGGTGATCGCATTACGCGAGCTGCAAACAGGCCGTTTGGCAGCCGAACTCCGCCGGCTTCCAGTTGCTCGATACATTTAGGACGAACTCCAGTCGACTCGAAGTGCCCGAAAGCCTTACCATTTTCGCCAATACCGTCCTGGATAAACTTGAAGATGTCCTGCATCACAATCGTCTCCCCTTCCATACCGACGATCTCCGTGATGTACGTCACTTTTCGCGGACCGCCCTGGAGTCGACTCGCCTGAATAATCAAATGGACAGCCGACGCAATCTGTTTTCGGATTGCGGACATTGGCAGTTCGCAACCGCTCATGTTCACCAGTGTTTCAATTCGCGAGATCGCGTCACGAGGATTGTTGGAGTGAACTGTCGTCAGAGATCCGTCGTGACCAGTATTCATGGCCTGCAGCATGTCCAGTGCCTCACCACCTCGACATTCACCGATGATGATTCTGTCCGGACGCATTCGCAGGGCGTTCTTCACGAGGTCTGTCGCCGTGACTTTCCCTTTTCCTTCGATATTCGGCGGGCGAGTTTCCAGCCGCAGCACGTGCTCCTGCTGAAGTTGAATTTCCGCAGCATCTTCGATTGTAATAATTCGGTTTTCGTTGGAGATGAAGCTGGAAAGAGTATTCAGCAGAGTCGTTTTTCCAGAACCAGTGCCTCCGCTGATGATGATGTTCAGACGAGCCTTCATGGCTCCTTCAAGAAACATCACCATCTCCGGTGTAAACGCACCGAACTTCAGAAGATCTTCCAATGTCAGCGGATTGGATCCGAAACGACGAATGGTCAGTGACGGTCCATCCAGAGCCAGCGGTGGAATGATCGCGTTCAATCGTGAACCGTCAGGCAAACGTGCGTCAACCATTGGCGATGTTTCGTCAATTCGTCGACCTACGCGAGAAACGATGCGGTCCAGAATCTGTAACAGGTGATCGTTGTCTCGAAACGTGACGTCAGACTTGACGATGCGTCCATTCTTTTCCAAAAACACGTTCTTCGGACCGTTGATCATAATGTCCGCAACGCCCTCTTCCTTGAGCAGCAGTTCCAGAGGGCCGAAACCAAACGCTTCATCCAGAACTTCTTCGACCAGACGTTCTCGTTCTGATCGATTCAGCAGTGGATTTTCGGTATCGCAGAGATGCTCAACGACGACGCGAATTTCGCGCCGCAGGGAATCTCCTTCGAGTTCTGATAACCGTGTCAGGTCGAGTTTTTCCACGAGTTTTCCGTGGATGTGTGACTTCAGGGCCTCAAAGTCATTGGAAGTCTGGCGAGAAGGCTTGAGAGGGGCAATCATTGAAATTCACTCCGAAATCACGGTTCAAATTCGATCGGACGATCGGGCTGATAAAATATGGACCCCATGTCCGACTTTGGTCCTCTATGGACAATAGGTCACGATTGCCGGTCGTGCAGGAACGATCAGTCCGGAATGTTGCACAGTTTCCACAAATGCAGCCGAAGATCGCCGCATCAACGTAACGGCTGAATCGCTTATGCCGCTCGCACCGCGAAGGAGAGTCGTCAGTTAGCAGTTGTCAGTTAGCAGTTGTCAGTTAGCAGTTGTCAGAGGGCAGAGGGCAGAGAACGCAAAGTCGTAAGCATCACACCAGAATTCACTGAGCACTGAAGACTAATGTGGCCATCTCGCTCCGCCGAGATGAGCCTTGCGCGGTGCACGTTACATTGCCAAAACCGCCCACCATTTTCGCAAAACATGAATCAGGTCGTGCTGAGGATCGGGCCGTAAATTGCTCAGCCACTGGCCAGATGCAAGGCCTCGTCTCGACGGAGCGAGACGGCTACTTTGGGAAAATTGGCTGTGGCAGCAGAGCAAAGTCCCCAGCGAGCCACACCTTGTTGCGATCTACTGAAAACTGAACACCGAAAACTGAAAACCCGGCGCTTCGCCCCCAACGCCATCACCGAACTTTAAGCCAGTCTGCAATGCGACGTCCGGTCATCGATAGTGGAAGCTCGGGAAGTTCCTCGAGCGAAAACCACTGCACTCCGTCGCTCAATTTGCCACGAGCCCGGTGGGCTGAACAGGCAAAACAAATCAACTGCACTTTGTAACGAGTGACCGAGTAACTGAATTCCATCGACGCTACAACTGGCCCCGGCTTCAGGCCGATTTGAGACTGAGTTTTTTGAACAGCAAACTCCGGTAACTCCAGACCCTCCGGACTGAACAGCGATTTGGATCGGCCGCGTTTCTGCACTAAAGGAAGAGTTGCAGACTCTTCGGAGGAAATCTCAAATCGCGCAAAGTCCCACATTCCGGCCCAGCGTTCGCTTTCCGTTCGTCGCCGCAACAGAAACCGCTCACGATCCATCAACACGACAGCAAGTTCCGAGATTGGAGTCACAGCGACGGCTGGCTTTCGAACGGGAACTTCTTTCTGCAGTCCCTGTTGAAATACCCCACAAAACTTCTGCAGCGGACACGACTCACAATCAGGATCCACCGGCCGGCAAAGCTTAGACCCAATGTCCATCAGCGCCTGATTGAAGTCTCCCGCGCGTTTTTCGGGGACCAGTTCCTCAGCAAACTGCCAGAGAAGTTTCTGGCTGGCCGAAGCTCGCACATCTTCTCGCAATGCCAACAGGCGGGCATAGAGGCGCTCCGTGTTGGCTTCCACGATCGCGGCCGGCTGATCGAATGCAAACGAGGAGATAGCGCCGGCGGTATATCGACCGATGCCGGGCAAAGTTTGCAAGGCTTCAACTTCGGATGGGAACTGGCCGGCGTGCTCACTCACGACAGCCTGTGATGCTCGATGTAAATTGCGAGCCCGACTGTAGTACCCCAGCCCCTCCCAAAGCCGGAGCACTTCATCCACATCAGCCTCAGCCAGAGACTGAACATCCGGAAATCGTGCTGTAAAGCGTTCAAAATATGGGACAACAGCTGCGACCGTCGTCTGCTGCAGCATGACCTCACTCAGCCAGATGCGATAGGGATCCGCAGACTCACGCCACGGAAGCTTTCGCCCATGCTGATCGTACCATTTCAGTACCGCTGTTCTGAAACGGCGTTTGTCTGGAACTTCCATGACCTCAACCCGACATCACACAACAAAATCGTTTAACGGCAAGTCGCAGGCGACCGTGCCTTGCTTACACCATCTTCTACCGGATGCCGCTAAACAACTGCGGGCCTCAAAGTACGTTTCCGGTACCAGTCGGACCTATAACGGCACCACAGCTCCGGATTCAATACTGGCCGCTTCCGCCCAGCAAAGCTGTAACGCATTCAAAGCAGTCTGCCCGGAAAGAGGCCCCGCGGACTTGCCGTGTGACAGAAAATCAACTGCCGTCTGGATTTCATCCGTAAATGCTCCACACCATTTCCCACTGCCACCCAGTTCAGGATGAGTCATCTTGCCGTCGTTTGTAATGACGCTTAGCGGACGGCTGACAACCCACTCGCCGGCTAATGTGCCGGCGTCGAACAACACCGTCGCATTCTCGAAGTACAGTTCATACCCGTGCGAAAACGCAAGGCCCTTCGCGGCAATCCCGCCGCTCACACAACTGACTGCCGGCCCGTCCTTATACAGATATGAGGTATGCACATGATTGACGAAACCATCCTGCATCAGCCCACGTGAGAAGACTCCGTCAGGTCGACCACAAGCATGAGCGATAAAGTGGTTGTCGTGGATATGCAGATCGATCCCCCAGCCACCAAGCTTGCGGAAGTCCGACATGTCGTTCGACCAGTCAGGCTTACAGATGACTCGCTTGAAGTGAGCTGCATTCAGCTTCCCGTAACGCTGATCCTGAATGCATTCGGCGGCAAATCGAAATTCCGGAAAGAACGGCAACACATGCGCCACTAACAGAGGAACCTTCGCGGCCTCGGCCGCCTTGACCATCTGCTCGGCCTGAGCAAGGTCGACGGAGATCGGCTTTTCAACCAACGTTGGTTTGCCAGCTTTAAGAGATTCCATGACGACATCAAAATGCTTGTCCGTCGGCAAACAGACGTCGACCAGATCAATATCCGGATCGGCCAGCAGTTGTCGGTAGTCGGAATAGCACTTCAGCCCGGAGACATCGACATGGCCGCCCGGAGGACCAAAGTTCCCCTGGATCGAAGTCCAGTCGCCAGCCAGTTTCTTCTCATCTCGCGTCGCGATGGCGGTGACTGAAGCCCCCTTGAGATCACGAGCCCCTTCGAAATGAGTGTAACCCATGAAACCGACGCCAATGATTCCAATCCGGACCACGCTGTTCCCCTTATTAATAATGAGGTCACTGACCAAGTTGAGCTTTTGAACCGAAACGCCTTTACCAAACCATCCCGCCCGGGAGCCACCTGAATCTCCGTCGGCTCCCCGATACGGCCATCGCCAGCCACAATTTAAATCGTCGAACCGACCAGAACCGGGTTCACCCGGATTTCACCGCGCCAGACCGCAAAACTCAAGCAACTAACGCAAATCCGCCACAATGGCA
>CAIXQV010000625.1 GCA_903921605.1 uncultured Planctomycetaceae bacterium
CATCAGAACGGTTGTCGAACCAAACATTTCCGACAATTCAGTCATGTTTCTCAAATTGAAATCTCCAGCTTCACCTGGTCGAACCTGGTGCGTTCGATTCAGCGTCGCAGTGATTTGATCCACGGCCATTTGCATCTTCTCTGTCGAAACGGAAGAGGCGCAGATTTGATCGACTGTCGTCATTCGTGTCTGCCGAGGAGTGTTGATCATTTGAGTCGTCGTCAACGTCGGGTAGAACTCAAGATGTGATCGAGGGTACGGGTCACCGAAGGAATTGATGCCATCAAGACTTCCGACGCTGGCGCTTTGGTTGACTTGTCCGAGTGCCGAACCGCTCACACGATACTTTAGTGTCGTCCAGGGAGTCAGCAGAATGTCGTCCTGGTCCATGCCCATCACATTAGCCCCTTTGCGACTCAGCACACCGATGACGCGAAACGGAACATTCTGGATGCGGATCGTTTCGCCGATGGGGGAACAATCCGCAAACAATTCAGTTACCAGTGTTTTCCCAACGATGCACACTTTGTTGGAGTTACGGATGTCCTGTTCCGTGAAGCATTCTCCCTCGTCCAGATTCTTCCAGTCGCGAATCTGTAAATAGGCGGGCGTTGTTCCAAACATATTGGCGGGAACCCAGTTTGTCGATCCGTAAACAACCTGTGTTCGAGCCATCACGACCGGTGCTGCAATGGCGACCGCTGGACAGTCGAGGAGAATGGCTTCAACGTCAGCCGGAGTTAACGTCGGAGCAGAACCGGATCCCTGCTGGATTCCCGCCGCTGAGGCGGCCCCAGGCATCACCATGATCATGTTTGCTCCCATACTCTGGATACTCTTCCCCAAAGTTTTGGAGGCCCCATTTCCGATCTCCATAATGGAAACAACGGCCATGATGCCGATCACAATTCCCAGCATCGTGAGCATCGAACGCATAACGTTGCGCCGCAGCGCAGTTGCAGCAGAAATCAGTCGTTTGATATTGCGTCTGTAGACTCGCATTGTTTGTGATTCCTGTGGCGTAAGTTTCCCGCTTGCGACAGAGTCAACCGAAAACACGACAAGCGGTGTTCTTCGGCCGATTGTGTTGTATGGCACAGCACTATGCCGCGATCAGTCCGTCCTGAATGTGAATGATCCGCTTTGCATGCGCTGCGACATTTTGGTCGTGAGTGACAAGGACGACTGTGACTCCGACGTCTGTATGAAGTTGCTTGAACAGTTCGAGGATTTCGGCGGATGTCTTTGAATCCAGAGCGCCCGTCGGCTCGTCGGCAAACAGAATGGCAGGCTTGTTGACCAGTGCTCGTGCTATGGCCACGCGTTGTTGTTGTCCACCGGAAAGTTGAGCGGGCTCGTGATCCATTCGTTCCGAGAGTCCCACCTGTGCGAGTAGTTCGGCACCACGAGTTTGCACCTGCTGCGGAGACAAACCCGAATCACCATAGTCCAGTGGCATCGTCACGTTATCCAGCGCCGACATGCGAGGCAGCAAGTGAAAGTGCTGAAAGCAGAATCCTAGTTTCGCGTTTCGGATCTCTGCTCGTTCATCGCGACTGCAATACGTCACGTCGAGTCCATCCAGACGATACGTACCTGCCGAGGGTCGATCGAGGCATCCCAGGATATTGAGCAACGTACTTTTTCCTGATCCTGAAGCCCCCATAATGGCGGTCATTGATCCAGCTTCAATACTGAGTGTTATGCCATGCAGCACTGGGATTGTAATCTCGCCGCGCTGATAGGTTTTCACGATATCCGTCAGTTCAATCACGTTGTGCATCGGAATTCTTCTCTGTCCCGGAACTTTTTGTCCCCGGACTCTTTGTGCCGGGCATTTTGGGAACGAACGGGTTTGAGACAACGGCATCCTCGCCGCTAACAGTTTCACCGACGACGACTTGCGTCTTCTCGGTCAGTTCTGAGCTGATCACTTCGGTATAACTTCCTTCGCTGATTCCGGTCGCCACTTCGATCTGCCTCAAGCCTGTTGCTTCGCTGATCCAGACTGTACGTCGAGCAATTGCGCCAGAAGTCCGAGCAGATAACTCCGGCTGTTGGCTTAACTCCCTGGCGGTCGATGGTTCATAACGCAGCGCGGCACTGGGAACGGTCAGCACGTCTGCGTGTTCGTCGATCACAAAGTCGACGTTGGCTGTCAGATAGGGAAGTAATGATTCACTTGTGTTCTCGACGCTGACAACGACCGTGTAGGTCACAACGTTCTGGCTCATGGAAGCATTTAGCCGCACCTGCTTAACTGTGCCGCAATGACATTCATCGGGATTTGCATCGACCGTAAATCGGACAGGCAAACCGGGGCGAATTTGACCGATATCCGCTTCATTCACGGACACCCATATTTCAAGCTCTCGCAGGTCCGATGCCAGCAGAAACAAACTGGGTGTGGTCAGACTTGCAACAACCGTCTGTCCCTGGTTGACACGTCGGTCGATTACGGTGCCGTCAATCGGGGACAGAACAGAACAATAGGACAGTGTGGTTTGAGCACGCTTCAACGTTGCCATCGCATTTTCGTTATCAGCCTCAGCGCCCCGTATTGCGGCTTTCCGGGACTCAAGATGACTCTTTGCCTGCTCGATCGCTGCGTTGCCAATAGCGACGGCCGCCTCAACGCTGTCCAGTTCCGTGCGAGTATTTTCGACATCAGCCGCACTTGAAGCACTGGCATTGGAGAGTTTGCTGATTCGCTCCCAATCGCTTTTCGCACGACGCAGTTTTGCCTGCTGCTGTCGTAGTTCGGCTTCGCTTCGCTGCAACGCGGCTTCTGATTCCTTGAGCTGCGATGAGCATTGAGCGACCATCGCCGCCGCTCGCCGGGCCTGAGCCTGTGCGATCTCAACTTCGATTTCGTAGACGGAAGGATCGATTCTTGCCAGCACCATTCCTTTCGTGACGTGTGAACCGTAGTCGACTGACTCTCCGGTTTTCTCATCGACACCAAACGCGATGACTCGCCCGGCGACCTGTGCTCCCAAGTCGATGATGTCGCAAGGTTCCAATGTTCCGGTCGCACTGATGCTGCGAGTCAGAGTCCGTCGTTCAACAGCAGCGGTTTTGTACGTAACGTCGATATCAGACGATGTTGGAAGCAACGTTTTCGAGACGGCGAACAAGGTGATTGCGAGCATCGAGAGAATTGTCAGTTTGAACATCGAACGTCTCATCACGGACAAGGTTTATCGAGAGACTTTTTGCGTTGAGCACTGGCCAACCGTGGCTGCAGTGGAGGCTCAAGTAATTGTTTGACTGCCATGTGACTATTGTTCGTGAACTCGTTTGGCCTGCCACTTACTCTCCTTGCGCATGAGACCACCCTTGATCTTCACGGTTCCGCTGATTTCGTCTCCCTTCCACTTTCCGTCGTGTGACATCACGATCTGAACGAATCCCACGTCAGGACGAATTGTGAAAGTTACCCGGCCGTCCTTCACTGCGAGATCCTCCGATGGCAACTTTTTCCCATCAGGTGCGGTGACGATCGCGGACAGCTTTCCGTCCTTTTCCTTGACAACCATTTTCGCCTTTTCACCTTCCGGCCCAACGTCGAGAGCCCATTCCCATGTGCCCACAATCGATGGCTCATCTGCTTCTTCCGACACGAGGACAGTTTCTTTTGTGCGGTTGACCGGAGCAGGATTCTTCCCTGAGCGGTGCGGAGCCTCTTCCTGCACTCCAGGCTCACCTGCCAATCGAACCGAAGTGGCCAGGACAAACAAAAACACGGCGTTGAAGTTCTGCATCATCATGACGCTCCAGATCAGAAGTCGACAAAGTCTCTCTGTTCTGAAGGTCACGATCCCCGCCACAAAACCGCCGTCGAAAACAGAAGGTTTCCCTAAAACACCGTTTTTCGTGAATATGTCCCAAAAGATTGGCGGTGAAACGAATCAGTCCGTGACTATGCTTAAAACAAGCGCCGTATTTCACTTCCGCAGTGACGGACTTTTCGGTGCCACAAAGATCCTTCAGTCATCGAGTCGATTTATGGAGATCGCAGAAACAATCCAACTCGCCAAAACGGGAGACGGTCAAAGCCTTGGGGCGTTACTTGCTACGCACGAGCGATACCTGAAGCTGCTGGCCGACGTACAGCTTGGTCAGACGTTACGCCGTAAAGTGGATGCATCGGACATTGTTCAGGAAACATTCCTGGAAGCCCATCGGGGGATACAGCGGTTCGAAGGCAGCACTGGCGAACAATTGGTCGCGTGGCTGAAGACGATTCTTGCGGCTCGACTGGCGAATACAATGCGTCACTATGTGGGCACAAAGGCACGAGACGTTCGGTTGGAGGAACAGATTGGCCAGTCGATCGAACAATCATCGGTCTCGCTGCAAACCATGCTCGCCGATCCGCACAGTTCCCCCAGTCAGCATCTCGCTGGCAAGGAACAAACGCAGTTCATCGCAGAGGCTCTTCTGCGACTGGGTGATGACTATCGCGAAGTGATCGTTATGCGGCATCTGGAAGGTCTTTCGTTTCCTGAGATCGCGGCGTCGATGAATCGCAGTGTCGACAGTGTCGAGAAGCTCTGGCTTCGCGGGATGGCAAAGCTGAAGCAGGAAGTCAGAAAAGGAGAACCCGATGCCAAGTGATCCATTTGCTTCAACCGGCTACATGGAATCCTCCGATGCAGATGCTTCTGGCGCGGATATCGATCCTCGACTTGTCGAGCTTGCGAACTCTTATGCCGCCGCGTTGCGATCCGGCGAGCGTCCCAATCGGGAGGAATACCTTTCGAGATTTCCTGATCTGCGTGATGAAGCGACCGACTATCTGGAAGGAATAGAGATCGCATGCTCGCTCGAGCCACTCAAAAGCAAGTCGGAGGTTCGCTCGGCAGGGCAGGGCGAACTCCACACTGGTGAACCCATCGGCGATTTTCGGATTGTTCAGGAAATCGGTCGCGGCGGCATGGGGACGGTTTATGAGGCCGTTCAAATTTCGCTCGGAAGACACGTCGCCCTGAAAGTGCTGCCGTTTGCTGCCGCTCTGGACGAACGGCACCGCAAACGATTTCTTCTGGAAGCTCAGGCGGCAGCTCAGCTGCATCACAACCATATCGTTCCGGTCTACGCGGTGGGCTGCGAACGCGGAACGCATTACTACGCTATGCAATTGATCAACGGCAAACCAGTTTCTGCGAAACTGTTTGATGAGCCCAGGATCTCAACTTCGTCACAGACGACGCCGACGCTGGCGTCGCGCGGTGACGTAACTATGCGGAGTTCAATGTCATCGCCACAGTCCGGCCACCGTGATGCCCTGAATCGCTTTCAGCGAATCGCGTCGCTGGTCGCAGATGCCGCCGAGGGACTCGACTACGCCCATTCCTGCGGAATTGTTCACCGGGACGTCAAGCCAGGGAACCTGCTGCTGGATGTGCACGGAAAAATCTGGCTCACGGACTTTGGCTTGGCACATGTGACAACTGGCGAACATGTCACTCAAACGGGCGACATGCTGGGAACGATGCGTTACATGAGTCCCGAGCAGGCATCCGGTGCGAAAGGGGTGGTCGATCACCGCAGCGACGTCTATGCACTTGGAGCCACCCTGTATGAACTGCTGACTCACCAGCCCGTTCACGATGGCGCGGACCGACAGACGCTACTGCGTCAGGTGCTGAATGATGACCCTCGACCGCTTCGTCAACGGGATCGTTCGATTCCGGAAGAACTTGAAATCATCACGCTCAAGGCATTGCGACATTCTCCCGCTGAACGCTACGAAACGGCTCAGCACTTTGCTGATGATCTGCGACGTTACCTCAGTCAAATGCCAATCACAGCTCGCCGCCCGACGATTCTTGATCAGACTCGCAAGTGGATGCGCCGTCATCCGACGGCCGTGGTGTCGCTGCTGTTCGCGATGGCTGTTGCCATGATTTCCCTGGCGACAACCACCGCTATTGTGGCCCATCAAAAGTCATTAACTCAGCAATCGCTGGATCGGGAAGAACGGCGTGCCACCCAGGCGGAAAAACGTCTTGCGACGGCTCAGGCCGCGGCTGATGAAATGATTCGTCTGGCAGAAAATGAGTTCTCAAGAACGCCAATGGAAGAAACACTGCGGCTAAGGCTGTTATCTTCGGCCCTCGTCTATTATCAGGCATTGATTGATGATTCGGACATTGATTCTAAAGTGCGAACTGAGCTTCAGGTAACTCGCAGCAAAGTCGAGCAGATTCGCGACGGGCTTTCGCTGCTGCGTGATGATCGCGAATTGATGTTGCTGAACGATCCTACCGTGCTGGCCGACCTGCGTTTAAATGAGATTCAGCAGGATCAGCTATCCAATCTGGGGCCGCTGCTGTCGACTTCATCGATTGAATTCGATCGAGTCGAACGGGCTCAGGCTCGAAAGACCGAGATTGATAAGATCCTGACGTCAATGCAGCGCACACGACTCCGTCAAATCGGCCTGCAGCTTCAGGGACCGTCAGCGATGTTGGAGTCACTCATTTCCGGTGATCTTGAGCTGACAGAATCGCAGATCTCATCAATCCAGAGAGAACTGTTTCAATTTCTGAGCTCCAATATCGGTTCGATTTCACAGAGCGTTGCTCTCTCAAATGCTGGCACGACAGATTCAGGATCAACCCTGCGAAGATCCGGATCTTTCAGACCAGATGAAATGCTGGATGCGACCATGAAACAGGAATTGCTCGATGTTATGCTACAGCATCTGACCCCGGATCAACTGCGTGCCTGGGCTAAAACTGCCGGGCCGAAGTTCGTGCCGAAACGATGAGACATTGATGACAGCAGACGCCCCACCATAACGATGCACCTGCATTGAGTCCACTTCCATGTTTGCATCAGCCCGAGCACGCTAGTACTCGGTTAATGGAGAAGAACCCTACAAAAACCGGCCCCGGGCAGACTGTTGATTTAATGGGATTTGACAACCCGACACGTCAGTGAGGGATAAAAGTCGCCGCGTTTTCAACAACAATCCCTCGCTGACGCAGCGGGTTAGGATTGAATCAACAGGCTGCTAACGCGTTCCGGCTGATCCTCCGAAAACACGACGTATTCCGTACCTAGCACTGTCCAGTTAAGCTTCAATCTCCCGCAGCGCTGTCAGCAGTGCGTCGTATTCGTCGCGGCAGCATTTGCATTGTTCGAGATGAACCCGGACGACTTCCAGTGCTTCAGGCACATCGCGGCCTTCGAGTTCGGCTTGAGCGAACTGGTCCATGAGTTCGAAGCAGCCGTTGCAGCCAATGGTGTCTTCCCTGCGAGCTGTTGCTGTGAGTTGAATGAGTTCGGCGATTTGGTTGGCATCGAGTTTCATATGAGTTTTCCTTAGGCCAGTGCCATAGTGACATCGTCGGCCGAAAAACCAGCTTCGGCAAAGCCTGTCTTCAATTTCACTCGTGCATCGTGTAGTAATTTGTAGACCGCGTTGCGGTTGGTTCCGGTTTGCTCTGCGATTCCATCGGTTGAATAGCCCGAGAGAAACGACCGTACGACCAACCGTTGCTTGTCAGTCAAAACACTCTCGATCAACCGCTGCAACACATCCAGAAGCTCGCTTTTATCCGCGACATCGTCTACGGCACTATCTTCTGTCGCAACTTCAATGCGAAATCCATCTTCTGTCGCAAAGGCATCCAGCGACATGTCTTCATGATACTTGCGACGCAGCGAACTGATTCCAATTCGCGTCGCAACAGTCATTGCCCAGGTGATGAATTTGCTTTTCCCCTGAAACTGATCCAGCGAATCAAGAATCCGGATCAACGCGTCCTGCACGATATCTTCAGCCGAAAACGGCTTTCCGTACCGATTGTTCAGAGACTTGCTTAAGCCTCGCAGCAGAATGGATCTCAATTCAGTGATGGCGGCTTCGCGTTCTTCGTGTTCAGGGCGAAGCCTCTCCACCCAGTCGTCGTCTTCGTACATCAGCCACCTCAACTGCTTCCATTTCCCGCCGTCCAAACTTGGCACTTTACGCCACCAGCGGAACAGTAGCATATCGATTGGACGCAACAACATCCCGAAGTCTTACCAAACATTTTTCGCAAGTCGACGAGCACCCCAATTTTGCGAGCCACAGAGTGGCCCACGACCTTACGTCGTGGGGCAACTTACGATTCTCAACGCGTGGCACACGCATCGTGAACGCAACTGCAGGATTCCAGCTTTGGAGCCAACGGAAAGTCGATGGGAACCTGAGTGATGCCGTGCAGGTAATTTGTGATGATCTTGTCACCAATGACGATCACAATGTCCACGATGGATTCGTTCGTGTAACCAACATCCAGCAAAGCGGCGACACTTTCCTCGCTGGGTTTTCCACGACGAACGGCCACTTCACTGACAAATCTGGCGAGTGCGTTCAGCTTGACGTCGAACTCCGCTTCGCCGCTGCGAATTTCCAAAACCTGGGCGTCTGTGAATCCGTTCATTTTGCCGAGCACAGTGTGAGCGGCCAGGCAATATTCGCATTCATTCACCTGGCTCACAACCAGATTGATCACTTCGCGTTCTTTCGCTCGCAACGACGACTTACGACTCTGCAGAGTCATGTAGTCGCCAAGTGCAGACGGACTGTTTGCAAAGAACGCGTAAAGATTCGGCACCATGCCGAGACCGCTCTTCATCTTGTCGAATAGCGACTGATTCGGCGGTGATACTTCGTCACGAGTTGGAACTGCGAAGGTAGTTGCTGTGGACATGGTCGTTTCTCCTGAAGTCTTTTTGAAAATCATCGAACTGCGAATTCAGAATCAGCACTGTGCTGAAGTCGTAAATCGCTGATGAACTTCAGACGCGATGACACAGCCGGGTCTTACGACAAAGTTCTGGAGTCGCCGGCACGAACACCAGGGATCTCTTCGATGTGCAATGCCGGATGCTCCAGCTGGTCGGGCCAGGAGAAAAGCTTTCGAGATACTCCGTAACATTTGATTCCAATCCGAATACTCGGTGGCGTTTTTTCTCAGTCGACGTAAGAAACGACCAAGCGCGTGCGTCTAAAGCCCGACGTTTCCAAATCACGTGATTATCCTGCATCGTGAGATCGCGGGTGCGATTATTGTGGCGGATCGCGTGATTGACGGTCACATAGGAAAGTTGCGTCCGAGAAATTGGCGATGATCCCGCCCGGCCGAAGTTCATTCACACTGCTCGAGGTCTGGGGTATCGCTTTTCTGATCCCGAGTAACCCAATGTGCTGACGTCCTGGCAGGATCCGACGCCGCATCGGTCTTTACACAATCAATACAGAATCGAAATCATGTTGTTATCTAATTGACGCATAATTGATCATCGGCCTGAAGAATATTTCGATCAAGGCTGATCCTTCAGCGGCTGGGGCGGCGATTGTGGTTTCGTTACGGTATGTAGGGCCAGGCGGCCTTCTCGATGTTTGACACGAGATGGTTTTTTGCTGTTTGCCCATATACGGAATCGATACGATGGGCGGTCGTTTGCGCCAGCCGCTGGGGTGAAGCCGATCCTGTGAATGTGTGATTTTTGCATGGAGACGTCGAGCGAGAACAGAGCCAACTCCCGTGCAATGAACTCAGATGTACGTTGACATTAGGTGCCTGTTTGTGACGTTGAGACATCCAAAACTGGTCTGGAAGCTATTGGCCATAAATTGCCTGGCACTTGCGATTGTGCTGGCAGCAGTGTGGCTGTCAGTACATTTGCTGGCCGCGAACTACTTCATGACGCTGGTCGAAGATTACGACATTGCGCCGTCTGCTGCACATGCGATGTTCGTGCAGGCGGTGGACCGATACCTGCTCCTTGCCAGCGTGATTGGATTCGTCGCGGCGGCGCTGTTGAGCCTGTGGCTGAGTTTTCGTCAAACGCGACCGATAAGTCAGATCACAATTTCTGCCCGACTGATTGCCGCGGGGAACTACGACCAGCGAGTCACCGCTCGAGGATGCGGTGAAGTCGACCTGTTGGGAGAGGCCTTCAACGAAATGGCCAGCAGCCTGCAGCAGGGCGAAAGGCTGCGCAAAGACTTCATTGTTGATGTTTCGCATGAACTGCGAACACCGATGACCAATATCCTGGGCTATATGGAGGGCCTGAGGGACGACGTAATCGCTCCTGACAAGGCAGTGTTTTCGTCAATCCATGAAGAAGCGCAACGATTGACGGATCTGGTTGAGGAACTTCTTCAACTGGCGCGAGCTGATGTCGCTCGCGGTAACTTAAAGTATGAATGCATCGAACTGACCCAGCTTATTCGGCAGACAACCCAGCAGTTTCAACCCAAACTGACTGGCAAATCACTGCACGTCACCTGTCATGCAACGTCTCCTGTCGAAGTCACCGCTGATGCGGCCCGCATGATTCAGGTGATGACTAATCTGCTCGAAAACGCGTGCCGTTATTCTCCGCCGGGCAGCAAAATTGACATTCATGCGGAACGACTCGCCCATGTCGTTCGAGTCCGCATGATCAATGATGTGGAGAATGAATCGCCAGACCGAGCTGTTGTTTTCGAGCGGTTTCAGCGAGGCGACTCATCGCGATCTCGACATTCCGGCGGTGCGGGTTTGGGCCTTGCGATCGTCAAAGAACTGATTCAGGCTCATGGCGGCAAAGTCGGCAGCGAGTTCCAATCAGGCAAAGCGATGTTCTGGTTTGAGTTGCCGGTCAAATGCTGATGTTTATTAAATCATTACACAGTCGAAATCTGACCGTGACAAAGTTCGGATAGCGTGCCGGGAGTTAGCCCGGCTGCGGCGGATGCCACAGTGCTTGGGCTCTTTTGCACAAGGTCCCCGAACGATTGAATTCAGGAGTGCTGTGATGAGGTTGCTTTCAGGAATGACGCTGGCAGTTTGCGTTCTTTGCGGAAGTTTGTCTGTGGCCCAGGACAAGTCCAAATCTACGCCGATGAAGAAGGAAGTGATGGCGGCAAAGAAGATGATGATGGAACCGAAGGCGATGGAATCCGCCAAAATGATGATGATGGACGAGAAGTCGATGGTCCCGATGATGGTCGCTAAAGAAATGATGCATCAGGAAATGATGCACGATAAGGACGTCATGGGCATGGTCGAGAAAGGCACCATGATGAAGCCTTCGGACGACATGATGATGATGAGCGATAAAAATGTCGAAATGGCCACGGAAAAGATGATGGCTGACCCAACCGCCATGCAAATGCTGTTTCAGGAACTTGTAGCTCGGCACATCGCGGGCAAAAAGATGAAGATGATAATGGAAAAGCCTGATGGCAAGATGATGTCCAGGGGCGGCAAGGAAATGAAGTCCATGATGATGGATGAAAAGTCTATGATGATGGCAAAGAAAGAAATGATGAGCAGCGAAGAAAGTGCCATGATGATGGCACATGAGTCGCTGGTTCATTCGCTGATGCAGGACAAGGAAGTGATGGCCATGGTCGAAAAGGCTGCCATGATGCAGGATGATCCCAAAATGGCCCCAATGATGAGCGACGAGAAGATGAAAATGGCCAGCGATGCCATGATGAAAGACAAAGAACAGATGAAGGGCATGATGCACTCAACCATGATGCGCCAGATGGTGGACGGCAAGCAGAAGATGATGAAAGGCGACATGAAGAAGAAATAATTTGAGGCAAATTTCACACAGGCGAGCGGCTGGGCGTTAGCCTTTCG
>CAIXQV010000626.1 GCA_903921605.1 uncultured Planctomycetaceae bacterium
ACACGGCCGATGCCGACAAGATACGCGGCCACTCGCAGCGAGACCTTCTTTTCCTGCGCCGTTGACCAAACTTTATCAAAGCCGCGAGTCATTGTGCGTTCCAGTTCTTCACGAACTCGGCCAAGATCCCAGCGGAAATACTGCTGATTCTGGACCCATTCAAAATAGCTGACGGTAACGCCACCCGCGTTCGCGAGAATATCGGGCAGTACCACCACGTCGTTCTTGTTGAAGATCGCATCGGCTTCCGGAGTCGTAGGGCCGTTGGCGGCTTCCACAATGAAACGTGCTCGCACATCTTTGGCATTGTCTTCCGTCAGGACACCGCCTAAAGCCGCGGGGATCAACACGTCAACATCCAGAGCCAGCAGGGCTTCGTTGGAAATCGGCTCACCACCGGGAAATCCGGCCAGACTTTTTTTGTCCGCAACCCACGCCAATGCTGCCGTGATATCGATGCCGTCTTTATTGAGAATAGCACCGCTGACGTCGGAGATCGCCACAACTTTGCCGCCAGCTTTCTGCAGATACGCGGCCGTAAATGTACCGACGTTTCCGAATCCCTGAATAGCGACAGTTGATGATTCGATCGATCGGCCGAACTTGCGAAGAAGAGCCAGCGTCAGTGTTCCGACACCGCGGCCGGTCGCTTCTTCACGTCCTTCAGCGCCGTAAAGTTCAACTGGTTTTCCGGTCACACAGCCGGGACTGAATCCATGAAACTTTTCATACTGATTCATGATCCAGGCCATCGTCTGAGCATTCGTGCCCATGTCCGGAGCCGGAATGTCTTTGTCAGGGCCGAAGATGTCATGGATCTCATCCACGAAACGTCGAGTCAGCCGTTCCAGTTCGTCGATTGACAGATCTTTGGGATTCACGGCGATGCCACCTTTGGCACCGCCATAGGGAATGTCCACAACTGCGGTCTTCCATGTCATCAGAGAAGCCAGAGCCAGGACTTCGTCTGCGTTGACTTCATGATGGTAACGCAGTCCGCCTTTCATGGGGCCACGTTTGCTGTTGTGCTGCATACGGAAGCCGACAAAGGTCGCGATCTCGCCGTTGTCACGTTTGATCGGGACCTGCACTTTGACTTCGCGTTCAGGAATGAGCAGCAGATCGCGCATGCTGGAAGTCAGATTCATGACAGCAGCAGCTTCCTCGAAGTATTGCTCGGCTGCTTCAAATGCGCTCTTCATAGTGACGGTACCTGTGTGCGGTGAGAAATGGGCTCTCGACAGAACGAGATATACGCTGAAAGTCGTGTCTTTCCAATTGATTCGCCCGGGATCAACGCGTCATTCGACGGGAGCCCGGCTTGCGGCAGACAGTTCGACAAGGCTGCGTGCGATCTCTCGGGCATAAAGAGCCATGCCAACTTTTGAGAGAACCGGGGCCGATTTTGAGAACAGTTTTTCCGCTTTGTCGCGACGAAAAACGGGGGAAGCGTCGCAGAATGGAATCCCTGCGTCCTGACAGAAACTTTGGAGGAGCTCAAATGGAAATGTACTGGCAAAGGGCGTCTTACCAGTGATGCCCAGGCGGCGACTGAGTTCAGGAGCTCGATCAGAGGCCACGACCTGCCAAAGGACAGGGGACGTCGAAATCAACAGTTGCCCACCGGATTGTTTCACGGAATCCTGCATTACCCTGATCGGTTTCAATGCGTGGTCGATCTGGAGTCTCAGGTCCGGTGGATTATCCGTAATCCACAGAAAGCCCTGGTTCTCGGCAAGGCTGGCGTGAGACACGGAAAGCAGTTCCGGTCCATGCTGGCGAGTTTTCGCGAACAGCCATGATGCCGTGGCGGATTGTCTGACAAGCTGGATTGTCGGGTTCTCAGGCTTTGGATGCATACGCAGCGTTGGGTGAGAACAAACGGAATGGTCACCCTCCTGCAGCGTTAGACTTCGATAGCAGCAGTCGTCGGCAATGTCAGTCATGTCAATGTGCAAGATAACAATGTCCGGCTTCAGTTTCGAAAGGTCATGTTGAAACTTCAGTGAAGCGAGCAGCGGACAGTATCCAGGAACTCCCGCATTGATCACTTCGACTTCTTCACCAGTCGATTGGGTGAAGAATTTTTTAAGCCATGCCGCAACCGTCTCCGATTCTGCCACGTGCGTTCCACAGATGGTGTCATCGCCCAGCAGCAGAATTCGACGGACTCCGACTTGCGGAACCGATTCGATTTCTGCGCCACGGCACCCGAGTGAATTAATCCGAATTTCGATTGGCTTGGCGCCGGACTCGGTCACATGCGATGTCTGTTGCAGTCGTCGCAGTTCATGATGGTAGACGGCTGAGGGAACAAGAAGACTCTGATCTTCGAGTGGTGCCTGTCCGGTAACGATCAGGGCTGAAGGTGCCGCGTTGCTTCTGAGCCAGATCTCAACACCCAACAGCACAACTATCAACAGCGTTAAAGCTGTGACAAAGTGTCGAAGTGCGGTGAGAGGGCGAAGCGACATCGGTATCCGCGCAGGGGTTCACGGGCCAGAGAGTGTTCGAAATTTGAACACAGTTCGGTACAGGGATGAAAATACAGGTTTTCGTAGTTTACGTGGTCCTCTGAAAACGCCTCAATAGGGACTTCATCCCGGAGATTGGGGGATCCTGAGAGGCTGCGCGATGCTGCTGGATAAGCGGCCTGAGGTAATTGCCGCCGGCAAACGACGTCTGAAGGGCCTGTCTGGGGTAGGGGTACGGCTGAGTTTCCGATCTGAGGACAGATCGGACTGCGGAAAGGGAGGTCAAAAGGGCCGTTCTGGAATACTGAGACAACCGAGTCTTGTTCGCCTTGGTAATTTCGGATCGCTATTCTGCGTATCTTATCGAGGTGCTTGAGGATCATTCGAGCCGCATTATTGCGGACTCATTTCCCTTGTTTGTCGCATTCGTGCGTGCACCATACTTTTGTTTTTGCCCCTTGTTTGACAGTTCCAGCAAACCCATCATGACTTTTGCATCTTTATCAGGACAGCGAGTTCTAGTAACCGGTTCTTCAGACGGGATTGGCCGCGCGATTGCTCTGGAATGTGCAAAGGCCGGCGCGGATCTCGTTGTGAATTGTCGTCAGTCAATCAGCAAAGCGGAATCTGTGGCGGAGGAGATTCGAAAGCTGGGCAGGGCGGTCGACGTGATTTTGGCTGATGTCTCG
>CAIXQV010000627.1 GCA_903921605.1 uncultured Planctomycetaceae bacterium
GCCGTCTTGACGTATGTGATCACTGACGGGCTTGTCCAGAGTGAACCGGCGACGATCGAGATTGAAGTGACCAATGCTCCTGTTTGGGGTACTGATCGTAGCTTCACGTTGATTGAGAGTACATATATCGAATTTGAGCTTTCTGGAACTGCAGGCAGTGTCGTCAGCGCTGACGGAGATGCCACGACCATCAGCATTACCGCTCAACCGGCACACGGTTCTTTGACATCGCTGGGAGATAATCGTTGGCGATATACACCGACGCCTGCAAGTTCGAGCGGGTATAACGGCAGCGGTAACGGAACCACGACCGTAACACGCGGATATCTTGGCCACGATCAGATCACGTTCCGCATTTCCGATGGTATCGTACAGTCGAACCCAGTGACATACACATTCAACGTCATTGACGCGATGGCTCTGGCTGAAGTCAATGGCCTGCGTGACACATCGATCACGGCCAGTACGGTCCCGGTGCTCTTGCAGACACCAGATCTATCCTCCGGGCAAAATCCTATCCCGGCACCTCAGTTGCCGGAGGCAAACGCGAAGATCCACACCGTGAGGCCAGGAGGAACTGCGACAGGCCAACTCGTGGTGCCAACGGGAGCGACCATGGAGTTTTGGAATGGTACGTCGTGGGTCGATGTTACTGCATCTTCGACGGCCATTGCTTTGACTGGCGGATCTTTGGTTACGATCAGCCCGGATGGGAATTACTCCGTCACCGGTTCGACAGCCCCAAAGGGAAGCCGTTCAGAGGCACGATTTCGAATCAGCAAGAATTCGCTGGCGACCGAGAGTCGCATCGCAATCGTGTCCAACAATAGTGCGCCGATCCTGGCATCCCCCTTCCTCACAACCGCTGGAGGTTCACTGGTTTCTTTTGTACGTGACGCTGAGGGCGACTCGATCTCATTCACAGAGCAGCCCGGACAGCCAGATGTGATCACGATGAGTTCGACTACACTCACAATTTACCCCAACGGGACGTACGGTTTCTCATACAATGATGCAGCTCCTCACAGTGAAATGATGCCTTTTCAATTTACTGTGCGAGACCAGTTTGGGGCGTCAACCACTGGTACACTCAACGTCTTGAAGTTGATTCCGAAATCTTATGTTGCGCCAATTCCTCCGGCGGGACAGACGGACCCACCAGTTGCCTTGGATTCATCAGGCTTTTTTTTGGCATCCGCGCTTCCGGTAAGCTGGCTACAGGCGAGCGACGGAGGCCATCCGTCAATGACTTTTCAACTTATTGGCGATGACGATGGCGATGGCGATGTCAAGGGAACGTACGGGGAGGTGTCGATCGAGAATCGGACCGTCAAATATTCACCGTACGGCCTGACTGTGGGGGTGTTTCTTCAAGAAGGAGCTGAGCCGACAACTTTCTACTACAAGGTCACGAATGCCATCGGCTCCTGGGATATTGGCTCTATCAAGATTGGAGCGACCTCAATCGGTGGGGGTGAGATCGCTCAATTCAGTGGTTCATACGCGGTGTCTTATTACGACGAGGTCAAAGTTGCGTTTGATACACCTTATGGATCATGGTTCGATGGCGATTTGGCATCCAATGTCTATATCGACATGCCAAACATTTACAATAACGACGAACCCACCTACTTTCGCGGTAACGTCACGAACAAGCTCCGATTCGAAGTGCAAGGCGATATTCTCTCGCCTTTCCATATTAGTGGAAACGCAGACATTGTCTCATGGCGTGCTGCGATTAAGCAACCCGTCTATGCGGGCAGCATTCGGCGATTGATTGCCACAGGCGGAGAATACGTCGCCGCGTTTTCTGATTCCTACATAGAAGCAGCCTCGCAAAGATACACTGCACCGCAACAGCAAGGGCTTGAAATTGAAACCGGGTTGATTGTCGCGGATGAAATCGGCTGGGTTTCATGGAGTACGTTGGGGAATGCAGAATCGGTTCGTTGGAAAGCACCCATCATCGGCACGTCGCTTATCAATTCGGTGCTGGCCAACGGCTCTCTTGAGAATCTCATCACGTCTGGCGGAAATATTAACTGTGTCCGAGCTGATCTCGAATTGAAGTCGACGATTCAGGCTGGAGGTACGATCGGATTTGGAGAAGTTCTTCCTGACTACTCGAGAAGTATTCCAGAGTACTGGGTCTCATCCAGAACAGTGTTTGGAGGGTCAGTGAACTCATTGATCACAGCAGGCAGTCATATCAACAATGTGCGATCGACGGCAGGTGACATAGAGTCAATCATCCTGGCAGGCGGAAATATCGGCGTCGTAAATGCTGAAGGTGGGAAAGTCGACTCATACGTCGGTGCCCTGGGGCGAATCAATCAGGTCGCAGCCACGGATGGAATCGACGGCGTCATTGCTGCTCTGTTGAGCATTGGACAGGTTTGGACGCAGGCGTCAATTACGGCGACAATACTCGCAGGTACCGGAATCAACACTGTCGAAGCGTGGAACAACATTTCGGGCACTATTCGAGCCCTGGCTGGTCCAATTCGGCTCGTTTCCGCCGGAACGAAGGACTCATACGGACATGCTGCCACAGGCGGCAGCATCAGTTCCTCGGTGATCTATGCTGGTACGTCAATAGGAAGCGTCACCGCAAGGAAAGTCATTAACACACAAGGATTCGCTCCCGGAGGCAATATTCAGGTTGCAGGAGGTATCACGGCAGGAGCTGGCTACATTGGCCAGGTGAGTGCTGGCCAGAGCGTTGCTGCGACCGTAACAGCAGTTGATGACATCGGCAGCGTGGTAGTGGGAAGTTCGATTACGGGATCAATTCAATCCAAATATGGTTCTGTCATCACCGTTTCCGCTACGACGGAGCAGATTTCGGGGCAGATCAACGCCAAACTCAACATTGGCACCGTCACCGCAGGTACAGATCGCTTTGGTGCTACCACAGCCGAGACGGGTTCGATCCAGTCAGTCGTCGCGACACAAGGCAAGATTCAGGGCGACACGACAGCACAGAACACTCTCGGCACCATTTCCGCCGGTACCGATATTTCGGGGAATATCACAGCCACAGTGGGAAGTATCGGAAAAATACTGGCAGGGGCGATGACCGCTGGCGACATAACAGGTGATATCACGGCGGGGATGTTCATCAACACGATTGATGTGTTCGGTATCGTGAATGGTGAGCGAGGCCACTTTGACACAGGGCTCAGCAATGAACTATGGGCACCATTCTGGCACGGGAACGTCGAAGACGATTCAGATCAGCCATTGCCACGCCCTCATTTAGTCATCGCCGTGGCGCAAGGAAACCTGATTGGAAACGTCCGCGCGGAACTTGGCCTGACAACGCTTTTTGCTGATGGGACTCTGGAAGGAAATGTATCGTCAGACGGATTCGTTTCCGAAGTGACGGCAGTAAAGAATATCACCGGGGATGTGTCTTCTAAGTTGAGCGGCACGACGGTCACGACATATGGGGTATTGATGGGCAATGTTTTTGCTTTAAACGGGGCTGCCGTCTTTGCCTTTGAAGCAATCATTGGAAATATCCTCGCAGAAGAAGGTGCCGCCTATGCGACATCATGGGGAGAGATCACCGGAGATATCGTCGGCACAGATGGCGTCTGGGTCCGCGCTTGGGGAGACATTACGACAAACGAGATTTCCAGCGATGGAGGTGAAGCGGTCGTTAACAGTGGTGGCACAGTGTATGGCCATATTGAAGCAGCTTTGGATACGTTTGTAGCGGCCCGTACAAGCATGGACGTAAGTGCTGGCATGAAGAGCCGTTTTGGGGCAGCATTTGGTCTCTCATTGGGCAACATCGTCGGTTCAATTTCCGCTCATATGGAAGCCATGACCGCAGGAACAGGGAAGCTGGAAGCTGACATTCTCAGTGAGATCGGCGTCGCGTCAGTCCGATTCCATGAGTCGGTTGTCCGTTCTTCAATTGAAGGAACAAGTGTCTACGTCGTTGTTCAGAACGAAGTTGATCATTCGGTCATTGATGCGACAACAGGAAGTGCATTTCTTGATGCGGGTAAGTTCCTCAACTCGTCTTTACTCGCCCCCAATGGGTCAACAGTGCTCCGTTCATGGGGTGAGGTCTCCGGACGAGCCCTGGCGAAGAACGATGTCATCGTATCCTCGCTTGGAGGAGTCAGCCGAGGGCGATTCGAGTCTCGCGAGAAAAATGTGTTGGTCACCATTCTTGATGCGATGGTTGCAAATGGTGAAGTGAACATTTCCGCTCTTGGGCAAACTGACTCCAATGTGTCTTTATTGTCATGGGGCCCATTTCAAGGCACAATTACGACCAATGGTGGAAACATTAATGCTGTGGTCTATGGCGACCTGGACGCAACGATCAACGCAAAGGGCGTAGCAACCGTCTTCGCGTGGGGCGAATTGACAAAGGGCATCACAGCCAGGGATGGAGCGATAGTCTTCGCGAGGAAAACGATTTCCGGGGATGTCAATTCTGAAGCAGGAGGGGTTGTTGCTGTTGCTGGAGGGAGCGTCACGGGGAAAGTGTCTGCGATGGGGGGCAAAGCACAAATCTACGCGCTGGATAACGTTACGAAGGATGTTGACGCAAAGACCGGGATCTTTGTGCAGGCGATGGGCATCACCAGTCATCTTACTTCCGACAGCGGCGATATCAGTGCCGTGGCCATTAACTCGTTTACGGGAAATGCGAACACGGCGGGCAATGTCTCCGTGTTTGCAGGAACGTCAATTGCTGAGGATGGCATTTTCAATGCGGGCGGCGGTGTCGATCTCCGAGCGTTTTATACGATCGACGGGGCAACAATTAATGCCGGAGGGGCGGTCATTGTTTCAGCGCTGGATAAAGTAACCTCATTAAACGTCGAATCCGCAACGACAGTTGGCGTTTCCGGACTCAGCGGAGTGAGTTCTCTCACTGTTACTTCTGACAGTAACGTTCTCATCTATGCTGGCGGAAATCTCGATGGGACCGTCAACACAACAGGAGGGCGTATCGATGTCATTGCAACCGGTAACATCGAAGGCACTTACACGGGCGGCAGCGATGTCGTATTGACAACCTTTGGAACAGCGAATGAAATCAACATCACTTCACTGCGAGGTAGTGCCAAAATCTTCGCTGCGAAATCTCTGACAGGAGTTATTAAGGGGGCCGTGGACGCGCATGGCCTGACGCTGGAGTCATTCGACGCAACGATTTCCGGGAACACTGTTGTGGTGTTTGCGGGGAGTTCTGTGGATGGCAGCATTACCGGAACTACCGACGTTGATGTGACAGCTGGTACCGGCGTTTCCGGGACGATCACGTCCTACGGCAATGCAAACATAGTTTCCGGCGGAATAGTCGATTCGGAATTTGTTGGTCCACAGCCGTCAGGAAGTTTCACACCCGGCGCAGGAGTCTCGGCCACGGTCACGGCTGCGCGTAACGTTAGTGTGAGCGCTCTGGGAGGTTCAATCACGGGAGCGGTCACTTCAAGAAAGGCAAACGTCTCGGTGTTTGCCGCGACTTCGATGGACGGCAATCTGAAAGCCGGGGATTCGGTTGTCGCGAGAGCTGTCGACAACATCAGCGGAACAATTGAAGCGTACGGTCTTGCGACAGTCACTTCGATTTCCGGAATTACTTCAACAGTCACGTCCACCGGAGGTTCGGTTCAGGTCTTTGCAGGAAAGAACATTACTGGAGATGTCCAGGCGTTTGCGACGGCAGTTGTCGTTTCAAGCAACGGAAAAATCATTGGCGACGTGACTTCAGACAGTGCGGACGTGATTGCGTTGGCTCTGAGAGCAATTCCTGGCAACCTGAACGCTGCGGAATCCGTAGCAGCAGTGTCCTTGGGAGCGATTGCAGGCAATGTCTTCGCAGAGAACGGCTCGGCGATCGTGGTTAGCATGGGAGGGGCGGTTACAGGCTCGGTCACTGCAGGTGAATCAGCAGTTGTCGTTGCATTTGGTGCTGTCGGAACTGCCGTATCTGCGGAAGAGAGTATTTTCGTCTTCTCCATGTCTGGCGTGTCTGGAACAATGACAGCCGGAACCAGTGTAACAATTGTAAGTCTAGGCAGTCTCTCAGGAGTCATTGATGCCGGAACATCCATCAGTGCCTTTGCGTTCGGTTCCGTGGAAGTGACGGCTGGAGGTGGAGACTCCGTTGCCATAGTGTCTGCGTCTGCAGTCAAGGCCACTGTATCTTCCGACGCGTGGGCCGCTGTAGTTGCCGGTGGCTTTTCGGAAGTGACCGCAACAACAGAAGAAGATTTCTATTACCTCTCGATGGGGCAAGTAAGTCGACTCTTCACGGAAAGTGGTGGCGATACTTTCGTGTGGACGACAGGCACGATTGATGGTTCTCTCCGTGCTCAGGGAGATATCATTGCCGTCGCACTGGATACTGCAATAGGCACTTACGATGCTGGTGGCAGCGTTTTTGTGTTGGCTTTCAATTGGTTACATGTTTACGTGCTTGCCGACGTTGATGCAGTAGCTGTTTCGCTGGGCACTGCGTCCAAAGCTATCTTGAATGCCGGAAGAGATGCTGCACTATTTACCTTTGAATCAGTCACACAACCGCTGGTTCAGGCGGAACGATATGCGACCCTTATCTCGTTTGGCTCTGCAACTCCCAATTCGCTTGTTGACGGACCGGAAGGCGCGTTTGCATGGATCTACGGTTCGTTCAATGGCACTGTGAAATCCGAATTCGGGTCTGCCGTGATGGTCGCATTGGGGCAGGCCTTCAACACCGTGGTGGATGCTGCGGAATACGCGTTTGCCATGTCAGCCAGTGACTTCTGGGGAAATGTGACTGCCGGGAAGTCGGCCCTCGTAGTATCGCTGTTGGGGATGAACGGTTCGGTATCAGCGGCAGAAGATGTTGTACTGCTGTCGGAATCAATGATTTCGGCAAGTGCAAACTCCGGACGAGATCTGGCAGTGCTCTCCTACGGCGGTGTCTCTGGAGGTTATGTCGCTGGCAGAGATGCGTGGCTCTATACGCTGGGCAGCTTCGACTCCAGTTTGTTGGCTCGCAGGGATATTCATTTTGTCTACGCAGTTGGTGATATCACGGGACCGATTTCGGCGCTGGGGAATATCGGAGAAACTGACCTTTACAGCGGCGCAAGTGCGGGCGGTGGACAAGGAATCTACGACGCCATCTTCTCTCACGGTCACATCATGTCGGCCATTCAGGCAGGACCAATTGGGGGGCGAATTTCATCCATCGGGGCGTGGGGACCGATTGATGGCGATATCGATGCGACAGTCAGTATTGGCACGATTCGGTCGGGGGCTGCGGTCTACGCAAATGTTCATGCGCCTCAAGTTGGCAGCATCATCCAGTTCAGCCCAACGCTTATCGCATCGACGCCGATCCCGGAAACGCCTGACTCAATTCGAGACGACGTCTTGTCTGAGGCGGCGTCCGCACGAGCATCACTTCAAGCTGAGCGAGATGATCTGGCTAACCGAATCGCCGCACTGCGACAGGAGTTTGCTGATGCCAGATTCGAGGCTCAGATGTCCATTGCCGAGTCTCGCGGTACATGGCAAACGGAAGTCGACGAAATTCTCGACAATGCTGACCAAGCGTGGCTGACATCCTACCGAGATGCAAGAGATGGTCTGAATACAGCCCGTTATGACATGTCGGTATCGATCGAAGCTCTGAAGGCACTGTCCGAGCATGTCAAAGACATGATGAAGGAACAGGATGCGGCGTCAATCATTAGAGCCTATGCTGCACTAGGCAGTGTTCTGCAGGAACGGCAAATGACGCTGCAGGAAATGGATAACATGGATGGAAAACTTGCCAGTGAAAAACAGGAATCGATCTCAAAGCGGCGGACAGCAATGGAGATGCGTTTGAGTCGTTGGGAAGAGTTTAAAGCAAAATACAAGCAGCGACTCACGCAGGTACTGGCTCAACATCTCTACGCCAAGGCATTCAAAGAGTGGCAAAACGACAAGAACAACGATGGGGTCTGGGGGCTTCGAGATGTCTTAAAAGAAAACGGAATTGATATAGACGCGGAAATGTTTGCAAACGAAGTTTATGGCCAACAAGTTATGGTCGCTTTTGCAGAGTGCTTGCCCGGCGCAGGTGCAGTCCTTGATGCCTTCAAAATGTTTAGCGGGCTTGACGCCGCAGGGAACAAAGTTTCCGGTAGTGAACGATTTCTTGCAGGACTGGCCACAGGATTGTCTTTGCTCGGACTGGGGGCCGTCGATGGTCCCGCCGACAACGTCGTGGCCATGCAGATCAAAAAGCTCGACGAAGTCACCGATGGCATTAACGACGCATCTCGTGGCCTGCGACGAGCGGCTGGGGCAGCCGGTGATGTGCTCGATGGAGCGGCCGGTGCCAAACCAGGTGACGGCGGCTGTTTCAAGCCGGGCACTTTGGTTCACAGAATGGCTTCAGATCCGCAGGCCGTTCTGGCTTTGCTGGCTGAGGAACTCGCCACGGAGGAACCTGATGAAAGTCTCATCTGGTGGATTCTGACGGGAATCGCGGCAGCGACCGTTGCCTTGGCCGTGGCAAACGAGCGACGCCGTCACACCGTGAACAAGCCAACCGATTCGCATGTATTGGCAACGTCAAAGATTGATGAGTTGTTTAGTTCCAATGGCCTCTGGGAGCCTCAGTCGTGGAAGGAGGCAGAACCGGAATCAGAACTGGCGGTCGCATTGTGATTTGTGCCGAACGACCCACAGCAATTGATTTCCAGTCACCAACTTCTTTCTTATGATCCTTCAGGACCCTCTCCGATGACAAATATGCACTCTCAATCCAATGAAATCTTTGGAGTTCGTCGCAGCACGATTCTGATCATCTCGGTCGCTTTGGCGATCGGGAGCTTCAGCACGTGGAAAGCCATTGGCGGTGGATCGCACACCACCGCTGTAGCCGGTCTCCCGACCGAGCGCTCTGTTTTGGCCGGTCTCCAGACCGAGCCACATTCCTCGACCGTCAGGTCTCCTACTGCACGTACCACATCCAACTTCGGCTCTGCGATCCTCACCAAAGCCGATGCCGTTGCGGCCGATCGCCCAACCAAGCCACACCTCGCTGTCAAAACCACGCTCACACCGATCGAACAAATCCAGGTCGGTGACCGAGTCCTCGCGGAATCACCGACCCGTGACGAAGACACAACGTTCGGTTCAGAGATCATCCCCTCCGACTGGCGAAAACTGACGCTGCGGGCTCCGAAGCGGGATGGGACCACTGCGGAGGTCGTACTGCTGAGGCCGCTCACGTGGCTGAATGAGCAGCACGGCAGAGTCGGCGGCACGGTGTTCATCTCCGTGCCAGAATGCGGCATCGACGGCAACGCAGAGGTTCTGGCGATTGATCCTTGTCCCGAGATTCTCTCGGGTGCAGGCCGAGTCGTCACGGGCACTTTCCTGCATCAGGCTCGCAGCACGATCACTCTGAAGATCGCTCGGCAAAGCGAACCGATTGAATGCACAGGCAACCATCCGTTCTGGAGCGAAGACCGCCAGACCTTCGTCCGAGCCGACTCCCTGCAACCCAACGAGACGCTCCGCACCGCCACCGGCCTGACGACCGTCGAATCTTGGACTCCCGACCTCAACCCAACACCCGTCCACAACATCGAAGTCCATGGGGCACATGTGTACCACGTCGGGACCAGTGGCGTGGTGGTGCATAATTCTGGACTCTTGCCAATCATTGATCCGTGTTTCTTACCAGATGGCCCGGTCGTGGGTTTGGGGGTCCGTCGCGATCTTGATGGTCTGAGACGCAAGTTTAGCGCAATCCTGTATGATAAATGGGCGGAACGTCTAGGTACATTCGATCCTGTCAATGACCCGGATTCATTTGGATTTGCTTTTGGTCAAGCTACAGAAAAAGCAAAGGTCATAGTCTTTTCGCTGGATAACTTCGACATCCCTAGGGCATTGCGAGAAGGCGGAAAGCTCCTTCCGGACGTAACGACCACTTCTTGGGAGTTCTTACAGATTTTTGAGAAAGGGTACGTCAGCAAAACGCTATTCGTACGTGGAGGCAAATTTGTTGACATTTTCGATGAATTCAAGCGGCTTGGTTTACCTTTGCCGAGGTAGATAAATGATTGTTGACGTCCCAAAGAATCAGTGCATCCGAAGTTTCTACGTGAGTCACCTCGTTGATGAAACGCGGCAGACAGCAGAATCGATGCTAAGCCTCTACAATTTGCTCGACACGCAGTCGTTGGATAAAGCTGTTTATGCGAGTGTGTCTCACTATGCTCTTTGTATATTGTCGAGCGAATCCGAGATCGCAGTGAGACTGGCAACGATTTCTTGGTCGCATGAACAGTTTACAGTCGTAATCCCGTGGCCAGACGAAGACTCGCCGTGGCCCAATTCAAGAATTCAATGTCGAGTGTCCACTCCGGACGCCGTCGTCGACATTTTGGTACGCGTCTCGATTTTACAAGTACATTGATTGAGCGAGATGCAAAGATGCGTCTCGATAGCAAAAACAGGATTTCCGTAGAGATGTTGCAAGAGCTTGATGGCACTCCAAACATTTATTCGCAACTTGCATCGATAAGAGAGGCGTCAGACGAATTTCTGTCAAAGGTCGTTTCCCGCGTTGAGAGTATCCTCAAAGAGATTGATCGGAGATCATCTGGAATCGTATTCGTGTCCGCCTCAGCCGCAAAACTCCCATTGATGACTTCGTCACAACTCACAGTTTACATCCATGCTGATCGCAATCCGAGTAGCAGAGTGCTGGCGAGTTTTCGCCCGGAGTTCCCGGATTCCTTCATTGTTTCAACGCCGATGACCCATAATCCCATTTGCCCTTCAGCTGTATTTGCAGCTACCGCCCAGTCAGAAGAGGGTGCGATCCAAATGTTGCGACAGATTAATGCATTTTAACGAACCCTTGCATTTCTGTTTTTCGGGATTGGCTTGATGGACATGCGGCACAATGACATCTTTGGAATTCGTCGCAGCACGATTCTGATCATCTCGGTCGCTTTGGCGATCGGAAGCTTCAGCACGTGGAAAGCCCTTGGCGGTAGAACGACCGAAGTCGCAGGCACTCTCCGAGTGCCGTCCGCCCTTGTTGTGGCCGGTCTCCCGACCGAACCACATTCCTCGACCGTCAGGTCTCCTGCTGCTCACACCACAGCCAGCCTCGGCTCTGCGATCCTCACCAAAGCCGATGCCGTTGCGGCTGGTCGTGCAAGCTCAGTTGTGGCCGGTCTCCCGACCGAACCACACGCCACCGTCAAAACCACGCTCACACCGATCGAACAAATCCAGGTCGGTGACCGAGTTCTCGCGGAATCACCGACAGGTGAAGAAGACACCGCGTTCGGTTCAGAGATCATCCCAGCCGACTGGCGTAAGCTGACGCTGCGGGCTCCGAAGCGGGACGGGACAGTGGCTGAGGTCGTGCTGCTGAGACCGCTCACTTGGCTGAATGAGCAACACGGTGAAGTCGGCGGCACCGTGTTCATCTCCGTGCCAGAATGCGGCATCGACGGCAACGCTCAAGTGCTGGCCATTGATCCTTGTCCCGAGATTCGTCCCGGCGGCGGTCGAGTTGTCACGGGCACTTTCCTGCACCAGGCTCGCAGCACGATCACTCTGACGATCGCCGGTCAAAGTGAACCGATTGAATGCACGGGCAACCATCCGTTCTGGAGCGAAGACCGCCAGGCCTTCGTCCGAGCAGACTCTCTGCACCCCAACGAAACCCTCCGCACCTCTACCGGCCTGACGACCGTCGAATCCTGGACCCCCGACCTCAACCCAACTCCCGTCTACAACATCGAAGTCCACGGCGCGCATGTTTACCACGTCGGGATCAGTGGTGTGGTCGTGCATAATCCCAGCGGATTATCGATCGCAAATCCCTGCCTGTATCCTGAAATACCGGAATTGGGGTTAGGGTTCACAGGCAATCTGGACCGTTTCAAGAAGCAGTTTCCCGGAATTCTGGACTACGATGACTTAGGGCTGAATCCCTATTCAAAGTTTTTCCCAAAGCAGCTTGAATCGCTGATGGATGGAGCTGGAGTCATTCGATTCGACGTCTCCGGAATGAGAGGATTGACTGGGCCTGATGGAGTACTCACTGGACCTGCCTTCCTTAATTCACTCGGATCCACGAATTGGGAACTACGCACGATATTTGACAACCCCGCACTACGGGCGAAGACACTTATTTACAACAACGGTGTGCCGAGTTCATTTGAAGAATTGCTGAGGATGCGATGAACAAAACCGAGGCGATGATCTGGAGCGTACTACAGCGTCCGACGATGTATACCGTTAATGGAGCCTATGGCGAAGTGGTCGCGTTCCTAACCGGTTATTATAGTGGCGCTGCGCTGGGCCATCCTCACGAGCCATCGGTGCGGATCTGGGGAGATTTTTCGTTGTTTGTGCGCAATTCGCTTCCTATTCCCGGTAGCAATGATTTTAAAGCATTTCAGGATATCCATGGCGTCGGATCGCTGGAAGCCCTCAAGGCAAAGTACGACGAATTTGCGAAGGGAAGAGAAAACGTCAATTTAATCAATGAAAATTAGTGTCTGCCAACCCGTTTTCAGTGATTTGAGATGAACTCGCACATACCAAACAGATTCTCATCCGAACGCAGATTTGAACTATGGGAATATCGCGGATTCCATTGGCAGTTTCTATTGAGATCGCAACCAGACAAGACACATCCGTTCAATATCGATATTACCTTTTCTGGTGTTTCCTACATTCAGGTCGAGCTCGGATTTCATGGGCTTGAGATACAACGTGTCACGGTTGAAGAAGAGACTGGCGAATTCAAATCTGAAGTGCAACGCGGGTATTCAGGTTTTATTGGGTGAGTAATGGACTTCTACTGGTGTCTGGAAGCCAAGGCATTTTCTGGGTCGATTGTTGAGTTTGCGTTCAATGTGAGCAAGGCTCGCGGGAGTGATTGTTCGGAAATCGGTTCCTTTGGGATAGTACTGGCGAAGCAGTCCGTTCATATTTTCGTTCGAACCTCTTTCCCAGGAGCTATACGGATTCGCGAAGTAAGTTTTCGCGTGGAGACTTCTCGCCAGAGTTTCATGCTCTGCAAACTCTTTACCGTTGTCCGTTGTGATTGTGCGAACAGGTGGACCTTTCACAGACTTCAGTCCCTGTGTTATGGCCTTGCGAACCTGCGGTGCCGACTTGTTCCTTACGACTCTCACCGACGCCAGACGCGATCGCCGGTCGGTCATGGTCACGAGATAGCCGCTTTTCCCTCGGCCTTCCATGGTGTCGCATTCCCAGTGACCGCATTCCGTCCGATCGTTGGCTTCATCAGGACGCTCCGAGATGGGAGTTCGATTCCGAATTCGACCACGCAAATCCTTTGAGCCATAACGTTTTCTGCGTTGACCACCAAAGCGAAGATGATGGATCCAGAAAATCCCACGCGAAGCCTGATCACGAATCCACTCATAAATGGATTCGTGCGAAACTCGCATCGTGAGAGCGTTGGGATGATCCAGAGGCAGTCGGCCACTGATCTGCTCTGGCGACCAGTCCTGTTTCAGTTTCGAGGTCACGTATTCATAAAGTGCCGGAAGATTGTACCAACGCTTGATCTGTTCTTTTGCTCGCCCGCGTCTCTCCGTCGCCAGAGCGTTTGCGTGACTGGCAGAGTACTGACCATTGGCACTCCTGTTGCGAGTCAGTTCGCGAGAGATCGCCGACACACTGAAACCGATCTCTTCAGAAATAGTCTGCAAAGTTGATCCCGCAAAACGCATTCGGTCAATGACTTCACGATCAAACTGAGTAATATGCCGGTACGGCATCGACTGAGTCTCCTGGCAAAATTGAGTGCTTGTTTTCGTACACCCAATCTAACCAATGCCTCAGCTCGATGCCGACTTCTTATTCCCTCGCTCGTTGCACTTCAGATTTGAATTCGCCACTTCTTTCCGCGAAAAACGAAATCTCTTCCGTTCTCAGATTCTCATCAAGATTCATTCGCAGACGTTGGACTACTTTCTGGTCTGCAACGGGTTTAACGTCTATAAGAACACACTGGACCTTTCCAAATCGCCTCTTGTTTCGTTCGAGGATGACGATCAAC
>CAIXQV010000628.1 GCA_903921605.1 uncultured Planctomycetaceae bacterium
GATTACATTCTCATTTCGCTTCGGCCCGCGAGTTCTGCTGCAGGGCGTCGTCCTTGCGATGCTGATGGGTCTTCTGGGAGGCATCCTTCCCGCCCTTCGCGCCGTTCAATTGAACATCGTGAACGCACTGCGAGAGCGATAACGGTTTGTTGCGGTCACGAGATTGCCTTTGCGACAAATTCCGGAAGTTGCATGGCACGGCAGGGCGTTTTTCTACTGCGGGCAGTGATCCTTCTTCCAGGCTCTTCCCATCGCATCGGCGGCCAGGATCGCATCGGCCACCATGTCGGGTCGCACTTCAAACGGCTCGTTATGAATGGTGTCGCTCTCAGCGGTGGCACGAACAGCGATCTTTTGCAGGACTTCTTTGGGCAACTCCTTCAGGCCGATTTCAGCCAGTGTAATCGGCAGTCCAACTTCAGTTGCGAACCCCAGTACTCGATGCAGAACCGAACGAGGCTGTCCCTCCAGCACAAGCTGAGTCAGCAATCCGAAGGCCACCTTTTCACCATGCAGATAATCATGTGTGGCTTTTGCCGTGGTCAACCCGTTGTGAACGGCATGGGCCGCTGCGAGGCCTGAAGACTCGAAGCCAATGCCCGACAACAACGTGTTTGCCTCCACGAGTCGTTCCAGTGCGGGAGTGACGACTTGAGTTTGAACCGACCGTAAGGCATCGGCTCCATCTGCCAGCAAAGTTCGGTAGCAGAGTTTCGCCAGGGCCAAAGCGCTCTGCGTCGATAAGCCCCCTCGCAGGTTCTTGACGCCCCCATCAACACATGTTTTGGCCTCGAACCATGTCGCCAACGCATCGCCCATTCCTGCCACCAGGAGGCGTGGAGGACTCTGGGCAATGATCTGCGTATCGACCAGCACGAGATCGGCGTTCTTGCGATAGAAACGACTTCCCTGAACAACGCCATCGTCCGAGTAAATCACCGACAATGCACTGCACGGTGAATCGCTGGATGCCACAGTTGGGCAGTTGACGATGGGCAAATTCAGATCGGCGGCTACGGCACGAGCGGCATCGAGGACTTTGCCACCACCGGCCCCAATAATCACCTGGGACTTGTGCTGTTTGGCGATCTGCTTGATCCGCTCGATTTCGGTCAGTGAACATTCGCCGCCGAACTCATGCACGGCATAGGCGATCCCGGCTGCAGCCAGCGTGATTTTCCAGGTTTCGGACAGCAATCGAATCGGAGATCGGCTACCAACAATCAGGGCCGGGCCAGTCAATCCCAAACCGGTCATCTCTGTCCCCAGAGCGGCGGTTGCGTTTTTGCCTTGTGTGTAGCGACTTGGTGAACAGAAGACGGAGAGCATGAAGCAGCCTTTCGATGTAGCTCAGATAAATTGTGCGGGGAGGTTGTGGGGCATGTTATCGGATTATCCCATTCGGTGACTTAAACGAGGTTATTTGCCTGATAAACCTCTCTTTTGAAAAAGCCAATATAAAGTGACCAGTGATTCACGCTTGAGCAAGCAGTCGATGGAAGCAGTTTAGTGAGTTCCGGTCGGGTCCATTGAAGAGGTTGAAACTTCCCGGAGATTTGAACTCGACAACCTCTTTGAAGATCTGCCGACTTCGATCCCCAGTGAACTCATTCAGGTGATCGCTGCCATATCCGCATCGAACGGATTGTTTCCAACGGACATGCTTCACCGAATGGCTTTCGGTATGACCAGGAAGAACATGAATGGGTGATCGTAGAACGCACACGACTCCTGACGATTGAGTTTCGCACCTTTCTGGACCTGATAATCCATGTGCCGTGTCAGATCATCCGGCACGCTCGCATGACTGTTTATCTTCTCATTGGAGAGTCGTATGGATCCTCAGCTCAAAAAGAGGCCTTTGCGATTTGGCCCAATGGGCCTCGACAAGTCAGCCTCAGGCAACGCCTCAGGCTGCAGGTTGCATCTTGTTGAACCCCGGCGAGCGGTATAGCGTCAGCTATCCGTGTGTCTGCGATTCTTTGCGAGGGTCAAATGATAGAACACAGACAAAAAAAGCAACACAGTCGAGTGCAGGTGCACTCTTCTGTGTTGCTCCGTGATTTTTAGTCGATGGAAATTCGCGATGTGAACAGCATGACTCTGCCGCTGTATGACAGCGGCAGAGTTGCTTTAATCACGATTATTCAACCACAGCGACAAGCTCGGTTGTGGCACCCTGAATTGGCAACGTTGCGATTTCAGAGACGCCCAGAACTCCACTCACACTCTGCACGAGGCGAACTTCTGTTGCAGAAGCGAGTGCCGTTAGCTGAGCAGCGTCCCGCACCGACAGTGACAACGTCACTGTCGTTGCAGTTTCGAAGACTGCCGTAAAGTTAGGAGACAGTGCAACGATCTCGCCATTCGCATTCAGGAATTCCGCGGTGAGTCCAGTCACTGCGACATCGAATGTCTGTGGAATCTGACCATTCACGATCAGGCCTGACACATTTGAAAGTGCAGCGGCAGGAACGCCCGTAATGTCGACATTGAATCTCTGCTGATCAGCGATTCGATTATCGACGGTAACACTTCCCGTCAGAGCGACCCCCAGCGATTCGACTGGAGTTTCCGCATCCGCAGGAGTTCCAATCACAGCCAAAGGTGCTGGCTCAGGTGTCACAGGGCCTTCGGGAGTCGTAACCACGCCAGGCACAACAGCACCCGGTGTGAAGACAAGACCAGCATTCAGACTTCCTGAAGTCAGAGTGATACGATTCGCTCCGGACTGGAGCTGAACATTCAGCGTTCGTCCCGCGAGATCAACCGCGAATTGACCACGGATTGAAGTCTCAATCAAGACACCATCCGCGTTATCTGGATCCGGAATCGCCACGAATGTCGCAGGAACTTCTGAGACATTTCCCAAAGCATCGGTTGCCGTGAGAATCAGTCTGGCTGGATCAATGGCGAGAGCAGCTTCAGGATTCGTGAGATCAAGTCCAGCAAACAAGTCCGCCCCGAAGAGCGACCTTGGAGCCGAAATCGCGATGTCCACACGCTGCCTTCCTGGTCGGCTTTCAATGACCGCATTAACACCCGCGGCCAGCTGCCCGTCTGCAGTTACCAAAGCATCCAGAAGATTGGTCGTGGCTGGAACTACGCCTGGGTCCAGTGGAACCGGGAAGCCAGCCGGTGTGCGTTCGTCGCGGATATCCACCCCACGAGTTTGGCCACCAATTTCTGGACGTCCAGGCACTTCACCACTGATGTACTCGGGCACAATCGTACCGGAGGTCTGGTTACCCGTTCGCAGTGAAATTCGAAACGTTCCAACGTTCGCGAATGTTGCTGGAATGTTTAATGGATCAACGCCCACTGGAATGCGATCCACTGACATTGTTGTGGCAAGGTTGTAGGTTCCCATCGGGCCCGCATTAATAACCACCGTGTCCGGAATCCGAATGGTCCCATCGGCGTTTGGTGCCGGTTTCACCTGACCTCGAATCTCCAGACGCCCTTCTCCGTCTCCCTGACGTCCCAGAGCCCGAGTAATTCGAACCGTTCCTTCTGGGTGGTATTCGGTTTCACCTTCAACAACCCAGAACGCATCATTCGCAGCGTCGTAGTAGCCTACCATGCCAAACAGCATGCCGGTTGCGGTCGCGTTTGAAAGCTGGTCAGTTGTGTCGATCGTGCCCCCAATGGAGACAGGCACTGCCCCAACATCCATCCAGTCTCCTCGGAATCGAGTATCCCCGCTCAGCGTAACTGATCGAGCGACCATACCCGGAACCTGTGGAAACACGGTGTCAAACTGCACGGAAACCGGAGTCACAATCACGTTCTCTGCCAGTTCGATGAAAGCCACACTGGAAACATTATGGTTGCCGTCGGCGATGGTCTCACCCCTAAACGTAGCACCAATGATTGGCAGGAACCGATATGGTCCACGCTGATTGTCAGCCAGGTAAGGAAGATCCTGTCCTCGGAAGACCTGCTGACCCTCCAATGGTGTCACTGCTGGAATTTCCAGATCAGCCGCCACGTTCAGTCGACTGCCCATGACTTCAACGAATCCAGCACCGATCGCTGTGATCGGACCTTCGTAGCCATTCGTCAGAGCAACTTCAGGTGGGACACCTGCAGGCGGAAGTTCGGCTTCACGTGCACAGAATGCATTTCGATCAAACATGTAGTGACCGATCAGCGTGATTTCCGAATCGATCGCTGATAACAGTTCGTCGTGCGTGACCTTCGGGAAACCAACAAGATCGCTGGATGTCACCGCAACGCCACCCAGTTGGAACCGGTCGTCCGCTGGATCCTGTGTTTCTGCTCCAGCAGTTTGGGTCAGCTTGCCA
>CAIXQV010000629.1 GCA_903921605.1 uncultured Planctomycetaceae bacterium
AATCGGCGGATACGTCATGTCCGTGGTGCAGCGGGGCGGCTCGTTTCCGGGCTGGTCTACGTTAGCCCCGAGTTCAAGTGGGATCAACACTCAGTTCAGCGATGGCAGTGAAATGGCCTCTGGCTGGCCTGCGTCAATCGTAGTTCAACGGAAGGAGGTGTAAATTGGTCTGCAAAACATGGAGCCAGCCGGATGGGAATCACATTCGTGGACTTTGCACGAACGAATTGTTCGCCGAAGGGAATTCAAACAACTGCTCAATCTGCGTTACTCCGATCGACACTCTCGTTCCGGAATGCGGATGCTTTGCTCCTGAGAAGGCGAGGCAGATTTACTATCTTTCGGTGACTCAAATCGCGGGCACCTTTCTGTCTGAGTGCGTAATGAATTCCTTTCTCGGCCAGCATGTGCTGACGGGTAAGTGTAATGCCGCTGGTGGTCCTGCTGAGCAAATCAACTACTTCACCTTTATTTATGATCCCCCAAGACCATGCGAACCACTTGTGGCCCATCCACAAAACATAGGCATGATGTGGGTAGGCGGACCCATCGGTCCGTTTGGATCACGCAGGGCTGGAGTTAAGGTCGGTTTCTATTACGCGCAAATGATCACCGGCGGCGCTTTACCTGGTCCAGTTGCTGGCCAACTGGCCTGCGAGTACTCGGGGATAGTCCCGTGGTGTACTAGCTCACGTGGGTCTGCGGTACTCGGTTATTACCGCGGACCGGCTGGAAATTGTTTGAGCGTTTCAATCTCGACTGAGCCATTCGATTGAGGTAATCATGGTTTGCAAAACTTGGAGTCAGCCGGATGGAAACCATATCCGGGCAATTCGACCTTAAATTCAGTTCAACGGACAATAGTGTCTTTGCCCTATTTCTAACGTCAGTCATTTCCCCGGAGTGTTTGTAGTCATGCTATGCCTCGGTAGGACCAGCGAAGAATCAGCATTGGAATTTGTTAAAAAACACGTCGGTGCCGAACTCGGGAGTTTGGCTGGGGATGGATCGCGCAGGGTGGTGACTGAAGCAATTGGTGATGACTTGGAGCGACAGAAAACCGAGTTTGAACTGATCGCGATCGGCCCGCCAGCCCCAGCTCAGCCTGCCGCTGTAGTGCTCCCAGATCCAGTTCCCTGCATTCACCGCCGTTCCGCCAGAAACGTCTGCTGTGGATCTCCTCGACTGTGGATCTGTGGCAAACTGAAGCAGGATTGCGTAGCCACGGGGGAGGATAAGACCAGGCTGGCTTCAATGGTGGCGACGAAAGAGGCTGCAGTCATAACGGCCTGCGACAGCTGCACGGCGCGTGAGGAATCCTCGGTCACTCGGATTGTCGAAATCGATCGCCAGACAGTGGCTGTCGTCATTCCCTGCCACAACTACGGCAGATATCTGGCGGAGTGCCTGCAATCTGTCCTGAGCCAAACCGTAGCCCCGGCCCAGATCATCGTGGTGGATGACTCCAGCGATGATGATACTCATGAAGTCTGCAGCCGCTTCCCGTC
>CAIXQV010000630.1 GCA_903921605.1 uncultured Planctomycetaceae bacterium
ACTTGTGACGCATCAAACCCACCTAAATCAGCCATCTCAATTACCTTTCAACAACTCAGAGGGAACAAAAAACTCCGCATACTTCTCAAAACTAAACTCCGTGATTTCTTCCGGCATCTGCAGACGATTCTTCGCCCGGATGCCTGCTGTTGGTTGTGTGCGAATGACTCGCTCAGTTCCGCCAGCCGCGATGTTTCGAGTGCGATTAAATCCGGTGTCTTCTTTGACTGCATAGGTCCGGAACGATCCAAAGAAAACTTCTTGGCACCAGTCGCACAACAGATCTCTGGCGAACTCACAAACGGAAGGCTCCCAGCGTTCATACGATGGCGCATCCGGCGGAGTAATTTTCACAGCTTCACTGTGAGCCAGCAGAATGATCCCAATGCCGCGTTCTGTATGCAGCCAGTCAAGTTGAAACTTGACCCTATCCCACATTGACTCGATGAACTTGTTGCCCTTGCCGTATGAAAACTTATCGTCAGCCATTGACTCGACGTTCTTCTCTTTGCAGATCTGCTTCTCAATGATCCGCTGCATGGCGTCAATCGTGTCGATGGCAATCCACCGATACGGAAGGTCTTTCGTGCTATCGCAATAAGCCCAAAATTCTTGCCACTCATCCCACGTTTTAATTGGAGGCGACTTATCCATGTCAACATCTTTGTCGTCTTCGAGGTTTGCCAGTAAGCACCCCCCAAACGCTTGACTCGCAAACGTCGTCTTTCCGATAAAGTTCGTCCCATGAAACAAGACGCGACGAGGTCCGCCTTGTTTACCTTTCAAGATCTTCATCACTCACTCCAGAAAAATCAAAAACCTCTACCAACACACACGACTCATTATATTTTTGTTGATCAAACACCGTCCGCCTGATCCACTTCGGTGAGTCATCATGAAACCATCCGACAGCCACCAAAGCGTCTTCGATTTCTTTCCAGTTGCCGCGACCGATCGATGATGAATCCCATAGCCTTTCACGCCCTGAGAACAGTCGCGTCACATGGACCACAACCGGCACTTCAAACGGTTTTCGCTGCTTGTGAAACGCACGCAGATATTGCTCGGCAGACTTTCGGAAATTGGCAGAGCCCCAGAATGATTTGCCGCGTCCGTCATTGCCGTTCGTCAGTTTCAATTCAAGCATCTCGCACAGGAGCCGCTTCATCCCTGCCCCCTTAGTACTCCATACCCGAACGGAAGTAAGAGGGTGGAACACTCTCGGATCTGTGCTGGACGATACATGCCTTTGTTCTGAGGATGCTCAGGTCTCTCCAAGCGGATTATTTCAGCCATACCCATTGTTGTTTCAGTTCCCCAAATCTCCTCCAGTGATGGATCTGGAGTTACCGGCTCTCGTTCTACAGGGGGGTGCATGCGACACGACCTTCTCCCTTGTTTCTTGCCTGACATCAGACATCCCTCCGGACTGGAGTTTTCTGCCACAACCTGACAGCATCCGGGGCAATGTGGGAAACCGGAGCAGGAGGCTTAATTGGATATGCCTCGGGATTGAAGCCAGTTTCCTGAATGGCGTCATGGATCTCTTTGCGGTCAATTCGCACGTCTGGAGATGCTTTAACTCCAATCCCTATATTGGCAGGGCCGTGAATGTAAACCAGTTTCACGACGATCGTTTCTTGACCGACAGTGATGATAATCTCTTCGCCAACTCGTCTCTTTAAAACTAGCATGTGACATCCTTTTCGATTGAAAACAAAACACCCTGTGAGCAGCCTCGACGAAACACGAGCGCCACCGCTGGCAGACTACTCACAGGGATTAAGATTCAGAGACTGCCCCGCCTTCAATGGCTCGCGGGGGCCAACCGTTGAAAATCGTTTTCAATGAGGCAGTCTCTGAGGGAGATTCTTAGTAAGTTCTCGGGTACTTTTTCTTCAACCACTTCTCGACACGTCGCCGCTCAGTTCGTTCTTCTGCTAACTCACATGAGCCTGCAGCAAAAATCCCGAGCAATACAATTACCAATGTCGCCAGTAAGCTATTGAGCATTTGCCATTCTCCGTTGTTTGCATTGTTCTTGATAAGCAGCCCTTGCTCTCGCTGCTCCTTGATGTGCCATCGCAATTCTTAGGCAACCACATGATTTTGTCGCGCCGCTTTCGATCCGCACCCTCAGCACTTTTGCTGTTTGACCACACTTGCACTGGCAGAGCCACGTTTCACGACGCCAACCATTCTTGTCCTTTTCTCCAAGGACTTTCCATAACACTTTCAGCAGAGATCCTTTAGCCGGTTTCGGTTTCACTTCCGTCGTCCCTTAAAATACTTTGCTGCAATTCTCCACAATACACTCTGCCGAGTTTCACCAGTCTTTGCTGATTCATCCGCCAGCGGCTTCTGCAGTTCTGGAGGAACACGCAATAAAAGCTGAGGGTTCCCTTTCACTTTTTTCATTGTCTCCGGTTCCTGTTGTTTTGTGTTGCGTGTCTTGTGGGGGGCATGATATCACTATCGGAATGTGCGTCAATGCTTGGTGATATCATTTTTAAAAGATTTTTCGGAAGTCATGAAACGAAGCGACCTCGGGCCGATCGGCCCGAGGTCTCCCAGTGCTTCGTTTGTGCAACCCCTATTTATCCGGGGTCGCTCGCCGTAACATGACATTCATTGTTTGCAAAACCTCGACACCAGCTTATCGCCATCCGGCCGCCACGAATTCGAACTGTTAGCCGTCGCGAAGTAGTTCGCGTTTTCTTCGTCCAGATTCGTTGGGTCCAGATACCAGGGCATGTGCCGGGCCGTGTAATCGCCTGCTGTTCTGACCGCACGAACCCCAGCAACCTTCGTCGCAATCCTGACTGGCGTGTGACTTCGGTACATGGCCAGAGTCGTGTCGATCGGTGCCCAGTATCGAAAGCCGTCCACGGGTTTATGCCAGAAGGTTGACTCCCAGCCTTTAACGACGGTTTGCCACGGAGGAAGATCGTCGATGCGGAGTGCAACGCCTGACTTCACTGGCGGATTGCTCCACGACGTAAGCGGAGTGCAAAGTACGTCCATCAGATCCGCTGGCACGCCTTCCAAGTCCAGATCGCAATCAGTCACGCAGTAGAAGCCAGCGTTTGGCCTTGCTGTCGCTCCGCACTTCCACGGGGCATGATGGCCCATATTCTCTGACAGCCGAATGACTTCAAAAGGGCAGTGCTGATACCAGTCCAGCAGTGGCTCCCATGTGCTAGCGTTGTCGACGATCACCGGGACAGCGTTGTCGAGTGCTGCAATCTGCGTAGCGAGATTGCGCGTAGTTGTTAATCGGTTGAATGTGTTGAGGTAGACTGGCGTCATTCAATCCCCCTCGCTGCTTTCCAAGCGGCCCATTCTGGCTCAACATGCTCTGCGAAGTAGTCGTAATTGAGTACGGAAGACGGGACAAGATCGCGGAAGATGCAGGCTGATTCGGCAAATGAAAACAGGTGAGCAGGCACGTACTCTACAATCCATCTGTTCGCCTCTTTCCATTGCCACTCACGCTCAAAGACTTCTTTCGCCCGCATCCAGTAAAACGATCCGGCGAAAAAGTAATCGCCTGGCTTCTTCCGTACCAGTGGCGTTTGTGATCGCATCACACCGCACGTCAGGTGACTGGCCAAAGCGTCGTCGACAGATGGCAGGTCCATGTTGCCGTCCCATAGGATCTCTGCCCACTTCTGCTCCACTGAATCGCGTTGATGCGTAACGCCTTTCGTGTGTGCCCTGAAGATCACGGCGTTCGGATCATCCGTTTGCAGCAATGTCAGCATTTCGACGTGAGTCAATGTCTCGGCCAGTTTGTTGTTGTCGGCCCGCAGCCAGTGGTCTACGCGGATTCCGTCGAACAATGCCTGCACTTGATCCATCGTCGCCGTCTTAGCATCCACGCCCACACCGATGACGATCTTGCCGTTGAACTTGTCTTGATGCCTTCTGATTTGATCGATATGCCACTGCCAGTTCCATTCCTTACCTCTCAGCGGGTACAAATGAAACATCAGGCTTCGAGTCGGATTCACAAGTGGCCTGTATTCGTCTCGATGTGCTGACCACTTGCCGAGCGGACACGATGACGAGCGTGGCTTGACCTTCAGCGACAGATTGCACCCGCAGCCGCCTTTTGTATCGTCGCACCATCCTGCGTTGTTCAGCGGGCAACTGGCACAGATTGCAGATCGCTTCGACTGCTGTTCCTCTGTGGCGACGCGCATTCCGTCAGCGAGGAAATCGACCGCCGCCGTTTTCAGATTCTTGACTCTGTCAACAGCCCTTGCAAGTGCTGATTTCTGCTTGCAGGTCGTGCATGGTTTGCGGCACGATGTCTTGACTGCCCGGCCTGCCTTTCGGTTGGGTGACTGCGAAACAATCTCCGGCGGCTTCCCATCGCTCGCCAAGAACGCATCGATTCGAGCTTTATCCGTTCGGCAAATGCTTTGAAGCGTCGGCTTCACCGCGACATTCCGCACGCTGCAAAATCCAGACAGCTCGCACTGGCATTCACTCACGAGGGAACTCCCGCTCAACGTTTGCAATCATCGTCTGTTCCCAATGATCGACGCTGGCTTCCCCGATCTCCTTGGCAATGGCCCGGAAACCATGCACCCCAAACTGAGCAGCAACAGGAATCAACAGAACCAAAAGCAATCGTTTCATCAGCAGTTCCCTGAGCTTTCCACGATCGTCACATCGAAAATTTGATAGGACCAAAGATCGCAACCGCTGTCTGCCAAGTCGCTGACGGTCAGCAGTGCCGGGCAAGTGCAATCCGTTCGGTCGACACTTGCAACGCACCATGTCGGTGATGTGCTGTCAAATCGGTAGTACAGGCACAGCGTGCAATTGGTACACTCACACATCAAACGGAAATCTATTCCTTCCGTCCGTGAGCCTCCCATCGGAATTGCCAGAGTCCCGTTGAATCGCCCTGAGTAGCCCGGAAACGGTCCCGGCGAAAACGGAAGGCAGGTGATCCCTGATTCGCTGATCATGCCATAGGTGAGCGTGACGGAATGAATCGTCGATGGTGCATTTGATGAAGCGAATAACAGGGTCAGCGTTTCGCCCATCGGTCGACCACAAATACAATCCCCGATTTCCTGTGCGCAGGAGCATTGCTTGCACCGAAACGTGAACGATGACCCGTCGTACAGTTCGACTGTGCCAGTCATGTCTGAGCAGCCTGTCACCGCAACCGGCTCACCTTCGTCGCCGTTGACGGTTGGCGTCACCACGCAATTACCGTATTCGTCGCGGCCTAGTGCCAAACTGATTGCAAAGTTGCCGATCGTCCCGGCCCACACTGGCGGATCGCATGTGCTGTAGGCCGTATCAGTGAGTTCGCCATAGGATGTGTCAATGAAGTCGCCGTAAACCACTTCGCGAACATCGACGCACAGTGAGTGACACGAGCACCGGCAATCGCCGCAAAAGAAATCTCGACAGCCAGTGTCTGGATCATCAATTAATGCCAGTTCGCGAGGCTCAAAAACGCTCCATCGTAACGTGCCTTCGTCGTATCCAATCGAGGCTGATACTTCCCCGGCAGGATTGCGGCAGGATGCTCCCTCGTAACAGGTCGCTCGGTAGACTTCTTCGCCGTCGAAGGTGACGATGTATTCGCATTCATCCGTCAGATAGTTGCGTTCCCAGTACGACACAAACGCTAGCCCGCCAACTGTGCCCGTCCACGATGACGTTCCGAAGTCTGCTGAACCGTAGGCAATGCCGTCAGCGTAGGTTTCCCACTCCAGGCACAGCTTGCACGGTACGACGCCACAGCATCCGTCTGTCGGTTCGTTATCGCACGCCTCAAACGTCCGTTCTTGGCAATGCTTCAGGCGATCTGGCGATGCTCTGCGAAGATACCTCGGAGGCATTATCTCGCCTTCTTTGCGTTGTATTTCTTGTAGCCTCTCACCAGTTCCTCATCAGTCCATTTGTAGACGTTGATTCTTGCCATCAGGGTTTTGTATTGCACCCCAAGAATATCGGCTGCATCTTTCGCGTGAACCTGCTGGCCTTCAATTACAATGAACCTAGAGTTGCGACGGTTTCGAGCTTGGTCGGTACGGTCAGCCCATCGGCAGTTCTTTTTGTTGTAGTTTCCGTTTACGTCAATTCGTTCTAGCGTCAACCCCTTTGGGGGATCACCCATGTCCGCAAAAAAACCCTGAAAGGTTTTCCAGTCTTCGCAAATCGCGATTCCTCGCCCGCCATAGTCAGCGAATGCGAATGACTTTACTCTAAGGCACCTATCTCGCATCGAAAGCCACGCCCTATATGCCGGTGTTCTGGTCTTTCCGTGCGTTGTAAATTTTTCTCGTATTCTGTCGGCACAATAGCAGCCGCATGACTGGGAATGTCCGCACCTTAAATTCGGCCCTCTACAGACCCGTTCGCTCCCGCATTCGCAAACACAATTCCAGATATGGGTTCTTCCAATTTTACCTGCATACGACGAAACCAGCCATCTGGAATATCTATGCCCAGTGAGATCGATGAACCCAGAAGTGTTTGGTATCGGCAATATGTTTTTCATATTCATAATAGTAACGCAGCACACTCTGATGTGCAATTACTTTATCTATTCGCAAGTTGGTTGCGGACATAAATCATCGATGATCCATCGCGGCTCGCACGCTCCAGTCAACGGGTACATGTAAGTTGCTCGGCCTGTTCCGCTGATCAGATCGCCAGGCGTGAGTCCGTTGAGATAATTGCAGATGTCATACACATAATACTCACCGCCATACTCTGCCCCCGGTGGCGTGCCTGTGCAGCTCTGGTTGTAGTAGGTGGCCGTGACTACCAGCGTTGTTTCCTCAACGTAGTCGGTCAGCGGGCAAAGAACTGAATCGATAGTAAACCAGATTGTGTGACCGCCGCCGCCTCCAGTCCCTGTATACGGTTGCCATTCCCCGTTGATCCGTTCAACCTTACCCCAATCTCCGGCAGTGTAAGAAGACGACTCACTGCGATTCACGACATCAAGAACACGTCCCGTGTCGTACAAATCACCACCGCTCTCACGAGCCCAAATAGTCGCGGTTCCGAGGCCAGGGCTGCTGACTGAATCAGTCGCAGCATCGATGTCCATATCCCATTTAACTTGGTAGTTTTCTTGCCGCGCATTGGCATTTAACCCAGTAGATCGGTCATTCTTTTTTAAGCGTTGAATATCTCTTAAGCCCTTTGCAATCTGTTGCAGGGCTTTCTCACCAAGTGTAGCGCCTTCATCATTCATCGCCATATTATGTCTCCAGAGCGATGATCCGAACATCACAGGCTGCAGTGTTGGCTTTGAGGTACAACGTCGCGCCGGACTTCCATGTTATCCGTGTCGGAGCCCATGCGGCATTTAGTTTAGCGCCGTATACTGTCGTCGAAAATCCCCAGTCGACATAGTTTGCCGACATATTGTACAACCAAATTAATGTGGGCGCGACAACGTCACCAAACGAAGCAATGGATTCTTCACTTGTGCCTATTGTATGCACAGAGTCGTACAGCCTTGCGGTTGTTTGAGTGAGCTGGATCAAGCCACCTGATGATCCCGGTGAAAAGTTTAACACTAGCAAACCGTTTCTAAGATTAACGGTTTCCATGATGTCAAGATTTGTTGCCATCTAATCACCTTACGTTAGCGGGAGTAAGTTGAAGTCTTTTTGTTTGTAAACACCGAAGTTCAAAAACACTGCCGTAAGAGGATTTGCCGGACTTAGCTTACCCCCGGCTCCATCAAGCAACACTGGCGTTTCGGAACCCGTTTGGTCGCCATCGCGCGGTGCAGCGGAATAATTTTTCGTTGGATCCTCACCTAGTGTGTAATCACCCTTTCTGGTGAATCCCATATCAAGGATCTCTAAGTCCCACCCCTCTGCGCGCAGGTGAATATCGAACGATAACACTCGATACTTAATGCTGTTTCTTTCCTGAACTTCTCCAATATGCAATGACTGCAGTTTTCCAAGTCCAGTCGCTACTAATATTCCATCTACCGTGAATGGCGCGATGTTAATCGCGTCTTGATATGTTGCGACCCACACAGGTACAGCAGCTAGGTTTTTCTTCACGGACACTACAAAGCGGCTGTCATCAACCACAGGCAGTGTAGAAAAAAAGTCCCCAACAGAATTTAAAATCGCGTAACCATCGCGATCTCTCCATGCTGGTCGTTGAAACTGCTCTGCTTTCCAACTGATTAACGCTGGGTCATTGAGCGGGTTTTGGTTGATTACCCACTGCGAACTGTACTCACAAACAACGTGCCACGCCATTGGAGGTGCAAACGGTTCTACTGATTTGTTCTGGCAAAACGCTCTTGCGTCACCGGGATATGGATCCCCTTGAAGAGGGATCGCAGGATCGCTTTTCGCTACCAGCGGCCCATCATTCTTATCATCGGTTCTTACTAAAAATACACGTTGGTACGTTCTAGTAGAAAATTCGGGTGTCAAATTATCTGTTGCGCGACGATGATCAGCAAGTTCGTTAACGCTAATGACTGCCATATATTACGCCTTAAGGAAACTCGATACCACTCTCGAACCCCATGACAATTCTTGCTCGTTTTTCTGCGATTTTTGTCAGGAGCCTCCTCTGCACAGCATCCTGATGCGCTTGCTGGCGTGTCTGGAGTCTTATTGCATTAACAACTGGATCCCCGCTCATAGCTTTCATGATGGCATCCCATGCTCCTTGTGTGCCCTGCATGAGAGCGCCTTCCCCAACACCCTCCCCGCCGCCGCCTTCGCTTGTGCCTAATCCATTATCAAACGGCTTCATTTTACCTAGAGGATCTGCTGGTTCGGGTTTCGTTACGTTCCAAAGTTTTAGTAACGCATCTCCCATTGCTGCAATGAAT
>CAIXQV010000631.1 GCA_903921605.1 uncultured Planctomycetaceae bacterium
GAGTGGCAGCAGTATGCCGATGCAACTCGCAAGGCCGCGCTTGAGCGAGTCGTGTTTCGCGGTGCCGCTGAAGAGTGGAGGAAAGCCTGGACCAAAGTTGAACGGCTGGACGTCATTGAAGGCGGGCCGGGCTACAAGATTCAGAAGCTTCGCCTGGAAGTATTACCAGAACTTTGGATTCCCGCTCTGCTCTATCTGCCTGACAACGCCTCAGGGAATGCCCCAGTCTTCCTGAATGTTAATGGTCACGACCCGCTTGGTAAGGCCGCGGAATACAAACAGGCCCGCTGCATTCACATGGCGCGGAATGGCATCATCGCGTTGAATCTTGAATGGTTTGGCATGGGGCAACTGCGAACCCCTGGGTTTGTTCATGGTCGCATGAATCAGCTCGATCTCTGCGGCGCCGCCGGGATTGCTCCGTTTTACCTGGCGATGTCACGATCCCTCGATTTTCTGCTGAGCCTCGAAAATGCCGACAGCACTCGCGTGGGAGTCGCAGGTCTGTCCGGTGGTGGCTGGCAGACGATTTTTATCAGCTCGCTGGATACACGAGTCACCCTTTGCAATCCCGTCGCCGGATACTCCAGCTTTCGCACACGAATCGATCATTTCTCTGACCTTGGCGATTCTGAACAGACGCCGGTGGATCTCGGAATCACATCCGATTACGCACAGTTGACGGCCATGCTGGCTCCACGAGCCGCGTTGCTGACGTTCAACGAGAAGGATAACTGCTGTTTCGCATCGGGACATGCCCTGGAGCCTCTCGTTCAGGCCGCTTCACCCACCTATGCGCTGTTCAATCAGCAGTCCCGATTGAGAACACACGTCAACAGCGATCCGGGCGATCATAACTTTCTGCTCGACAATCGTCAGGCGCTCTATCGGATGATTCGGGATCAGTGGTACGACGGAGATGAACAGGCATTTGCCACCGAAGAAATGCCGGTTGAAAAAGAGCTGAAGAATGCGGAGCAGCTTCAAGTCGCAATGCCGACCATGAATCAGGATTTTCATACTCTGGCTGTCAAACTTTCTGAATCACTTCCTCATGCGGTGGCACGACCTTCAGAGAAGTCTGTGGTGGAGCAGTGGCGAAAAGTTGAGCAGGAAAAACTCCGTGCGGTCGTCCGTCCGATCTCCGGAATTGTCACCGGAGAAAAATTAGCCTGCTCGATGGAAGGCGCGACCACAGTGACTCAGTGGAAGCTGAAGATCGGCAACGAATGGAATCTGCCGGCTGTCGAATTCTCTACAGTCGATTCCACGAAATGGGCGATCGTGATCAATGACGAGGGCCGAAAGCAAAGTGCGGACAAGATTCGAGAACTGCTGCAACAAGGCTATCGGGTTCTCGCGGTTGATCCGTTTTACTTCGGAGAAGCCTCGTTCGCAGAACTCGGCTATCTTTGGGCTCTGATGGTTTCTACCGTTGGAGAAAGGCCGCTGGGAGTTCAGGCCGGACAAATTCTGTCCATCACGGAATGGATTCATCAGGAGTTTCGCCCGACCTCGGTTTCGCTGGTGACTGCAGGACCGAGGACGGGAGTCATTGGATTGGTCGCAAGAGCACTCAACCCCCAGCAGATCTCAGGCGTCGAAGAGAACCAGCCGTTGGGAAGTCTGAAAGACGTCATCCACGGGAATTATGCCATCGAACAGGCCCCGGAGCTGTTCTGTGCAGGACTGCTGGAGGTCACCGACCTGCCGCAGCTTCGAGATCTCGCGAATCCCTGAATCGTCACTTGCCGGGAGTGTCGAGTTCTGATTTTGGGGCGGTAACGGTTGAATTCGATGACGGGGGACTTGAGCTACAGTGGAATCGCTTTCGCCGTTGTGCCACATGCTTTAATATTCACAGAATGAACGTCGCCGAGAAGACACCCTTCTCTGCCGGATTCAATCGTTTGATGCCCGCAAAGCCCTGAAGTCCTCGCTTTGTGGCAATTTATAGAACACCAGAACTACAGACAGGGAGCATGACATGGACCAGGACGAGATCCTGATGGACGCGGAAGAGCGTATGGAAAAGGCCGTAAATGTACTCGGCAACGCCTTGAAGGGAATTCGCACCGGGCGCGCTAACCCGGGGCTTGTGGATTCCGTGCGAGTCGAATTTTACGGATCGCCTACGCCGCTGAAGCAGATTGCGAATATCAGCGTTCCTGAGCCGCAGCAGATCATGATTCGCCCGTTTGATATGACAACTTTGGATGCCATTTCCAAAGCCATCATCGCCAGTGAGCTGGGAATGGCTCCTAACAATGATGGACGCGTCATTCGGCTGAACGTACCACCGTTGTCCACCGAGCGTCGTAAGCAGATGGCCAACCGAATCAAAGAACTGGCGGAAGAAGCTCGCGTAGCAATTCGCAACGTGCGGCGTGACGCCAACAAGCATGCCGACACGGCCGAAAAAGAAAAAACGCTGTCGGAAGACGACTGCAAACAAACCAAAGATCAGGTTCAGGAGTTGACGAAGAAGTACGAAGGTCTTGTTAATGACCGAGCGGCTTCGAAAGAACAGGAAGTCATGGAGAACTGATCCGAGCTTTCTGCGACCCAATTTCAAATGGCCAGCATCCTTAGGGTGCTGGCCATTTTTCATTGATTCAGTTTCCCACGATGGCCGGTGGCAGCAACTGCCACCACAGCAAAGCAAACGGGCCAGCGAAAAGTGGGCTGTCCAGCAGGTCCAATAAACCTCCAAAGCCGGGCATCAAGGCCGCCGAGTCCTTCTTCTGAACATCTCGCTTGATCAGCGATTCGCAAAGATCGCCGATAAGTCCTATGAGGCCAATCGACGCAGAATACGTCAGCACAATCCAGAGTGCGGCAGGGCGAGGATTTGATACGAACAACGGCCCCGCAAAAGTCAGCCATAGCCAGCCGCCCAAAGTGCTCCCGACGATGGCTCCGACGAGTCCCATCCCTGTCTTTCCTGGACTAAGCTTCGGCGCCATTTTGCGTTTGCCCCACAGCCGCCCAAAGGTGTAGGCGAACGTATCACCGGCTTTGACGCAGATGATCATTGATGCAATGACAAAGTAGCCAATCTGCGAGTTCGGAAACCAGCGAAGTTGCGAAGTCAACGCCATCAAACCGCCGGCGTAAAACACGGTGATCAGATTGCAGCCAAGCGATTCCATCGATTGCCCTGGCTGCTCGTAGCAAAACGCTTCCCAGGCCAGCAACAGGCAAAATCCAATCCCCAACATCCCGCCCTGAAATCCGAGAGAAACGAGCAGCTCTGATTTTCCAACCCAATGGGAAGGAAGCCATGTATGGGCCCATCCCGCCAGCACAACACCGAGGCTCAGAATGAGAGTCAACGGGAACGACGGTTTCATGCAGCGGACGCGCATTAAGTCCGTCAGTTCGTAGGAGTTTCGGAATGCCACAAACAGAGAAAAAATTAGCAGAACCCACGCGGAATCACCAATCCGATGATCGAGCCAGAACAGCCCGATGACGGAGGGCACCAGAATCGCGGACATCAACAATCGCCAGCCCAGCATTAACTCAATTCCTCATTCGTCCGGGCGTTGGCCATAGAGTCCGGACCGGTTGCGGTATTTTGTCGAAACAACTCTGTTCAGAAAGCGGTGGACTTATTTCGTTTTCATCGGCACATACGGCTGAATCCAGGCCCGTTCAAACTCACCCGCTTCGGATGGATTGGGATGAACTCGTGACGACGTCACAACGGCTCGCACGTACAACTCAGTCCCATCCAATTCGTAGTCA
>CAIXQV010000632.1 GCA_903921605.1 uncultured Planctomycetaceae bacterium
AAGAGCTTCTGAGGTACATCAGGTTCGAGCGCAAAAAAGCCGAGAAACGCGAGAACGCGCAGAAGCCCAGCCGAAGCAATGCGGCTACCTGACCGAGCCTGCGATCGAAGGCCGCATCATGGAGGATGCGACCTTCATTCCTGGGCTTGTTCCGACCAACGGAAACATGCGAGCGACATTCAATGCCGCTGCCCAACAAAACACTCGAAAAGAGAAGGTCACACAAATCTCATCCAGGGATGTGATTCCAGTGCTTCTCTCCTTCGCGTGTGCCGCCGACAGCATCGCGGTGATGTTGAGGCCACTTTCCCCCCACAACTATGGAAAGGTTGAAAACAACAGGCGCGTGTTTGGCGTCAGAATTCTGGTTTTCCTGCTGGATCGCTTTGTCGGCAGTCAGCATCGCCGGTCACTTCACCGGCACTCTCGCGACATACGTCGTGATGTTCGCCAAATCACTTTGGCGGGTGTTGCTGCTGACGATTGAAATGTGCCTTGAGGCACTCATCTCGGTCGTGCGATTCCTATGGGCACCCAAGTTCTGGCGTAAACGCCGTTACGAAAAGAGCGAGCTACCAAGCCCGCTCTTTGATGTCGCTGTCGTGGCGACATTGATCGTTTTCAGCGTTCTGGCGAACGCAAACCTGTGAACACGGGAAGCGTACCGCGCCGCATGATGCAGCGCAAGCGCCGTTTCGTTTCGAGTGGTCGTGTTTACACGACCCTCACACCTGCGAAACCACCGAACGAGCCGTTTATTCCCTGGGACTCGGCTCGTTCACCCTTTCATCGGGGCGGTTTCGCGCACGGAGACCGCCGATGCACTGCATACTTCTGTTGCTTGCCACGATAACCGGCAGCCCGCTGATCGACTCTGCGAACGCGCCTCGTTCCCTTCAGGCCCATGCGTTCGAGTCAGTCGTTCATATCCGCGAACAGGGCACAGGCACCGGGTTTGCCGTACTGTGCCGTCCGCTCACCGGCGGCAAGTATGACGTGGTTATCGCCACAGCGCATCACTGTGTCGATGGCGGTGTTCCGATTGAAGTATTCACGGTGCGGCTCTCAAACGCTCCGCAATACCCTGCCAAGTATCCGGCAGCGGTCATTGGCACTGACGAAGCGGCCGACATCGCCCTTCTGAGAATCATTTGCGACCGACCGATTCCGACGCTTCGCCTTTCCATAGGCACTTCCCATACGGCGGCACCTGATCGAAGTCCCGGACTAACGATCGGCTGCTCAAAAGGCGAATACCCGTCCATTTGGGACGTGAACATCGTCGGCAGAAAGTCCATTAACAGTCTAACCGGCGATCCTTGGGTGACAGATCGAGCGTCAATACCCGGACGATCCGGCGGACCATTGATCTGCGCCGACTTCGCCAATCCCGACTTTGGCCGAGTCATGGGACTTTGCGTTCTGAACCATAACGGTGAGAGCTATTTCACCGACTCGGAACGTATTCGGCGTTGCCTTCGAGCAAATGGCTTTCCCATCGAAACGCCGAGCACGCCCGGACACATGCTTTTGCCGAACGGCTTCACGCTTGCCGCCCTGCGCGTGCTGATCGTGGCGATCCTCTCTTCCCTGATTCGATTGTGAAGGGAGGAAGTGGCGATGAACTTCGACAAACCGAATATGGCCTGGATTTATGTCTGGGCGGCTTTGCAACTGCTCTCCGTCGTTCTGGCATTGACCATCATTTCCGACCGCATCGGATCGTATCCGTTCAACCACAGGATCGTGGTGATCGTCTCCCTCAGCGTGTTTCATGCTGTCGCGACCTATGCAGTGCTCGCAGCAGCGCACTGTGCCATCGACCGCTTGTTTTCAATATCGGTCGCCAGCACAGCAGCGATTCTCTGCATCGCAGCAATTCCAACCGA
>CAIXQV010000633.1 GCA_903921605.1 uncultured Planctomycetaceae bacterium
AGGGCTCATCTGATAACTGTAACTACCGATGATCGTCTGGCTTTCAAAGTAGTTCGTCGCGCTCACTTCGCGATAACCCAGATAAACACTGCCACGCAGACTGCGCTGGCTCAACACACCAACGCTCCAGATGTTCTGAGCGTTATCGAACAGGTCCCATGAAGCATCCGTCAGGAAACTCGTGCGGTCGCTGACGTTCCAGCGGTAGTGACCATAGAGCAGACCGAAATCTTCTCCGAAGTTATCTCGATCCGACTTCGGAAAGAACGATGCTCCGTATTCCCAGATCATCCAGTCGCGAATACGAGGAGCCTCCATGGGACCAACTTTTGTCTGCAGGCGATCACGGAAGTTAATTCGCAACGCCTGAATATCGTCGGCCAGTTCATGATACGGCGCACTGGACCATAGACCAGCTCCGGTTCGGATCGCATAGTTGCGAGGATTAAACTCGGCAGGAATCACACCAGGAAAAACCTGCTGCGGATAACGCGAGCGAAAACGTTCCTGACTGTTTTCGTCGATCTCATTGTATTGCAGGATGTCATTGATCCCGCGGCTGGAATCCGTGATCGAATACTCCAGCATCGTATCATGCTTATGGGCCAGCCCATTCAGATTGAAGATGTCGCTGCGAACAAACGGGAAGACTCGCGACGCCGACATGCGGGCTCGAATACCGGTGTTCAGCAGGTAACGGTCGATGGACTGAGCCGCGACACCATCCTGCCAGTAAGCCGCTTCGCCCATCACGAACGGTTCAAAGTTTACCGGGCCAACATTGAACGGCATGTCGAGTTCATGACGTGTCATCGCGACGAGGCCAGAGGCATCTTTCACGTAGGCACCACCGCCGACATTATCGAAACCGTTCGTACTGAAAGGCTCGGCCGGGTCGGTCGGCCCTTTCATCGCCTGCATATCGGCATAGCCAACACTGGAATGCATGTTCCAGTAGAGCAGCCCGTCGAACAACGGCTGTGAGAAGCTATAAGCGTCTGCTCGAGGCAGCCACTGAGTATTCGCTTCAAAGCCACTCAGATCCGCGCGGCCCCAGAGACTTCCCGAAAATGCTCCCTGGTCCTGGCGAATTCCGAGTATCGTTTCAACGTCCTTCTCGGAGTCAAAGCGATTCTCATGGTACTGTTCGAGATAATTACGGTCGGACAGATATCCGATTTCGCCAAAGATTAACGCATCGCCCGGAAGTCGTTGGCGATGTTGCCACGTTGCCTCACCACGCGATGTACTGGGCGGATCGAGACTGCGTCGATCCAGCCCTAGATTGTCATTCCCGGAATCGTACTGGTAGTAGAGCGTTCCATTGCCCTGATAGGCACCCATGGAATTGGTGCCGCCGTACTCCGCGCGGGTTCCGATGCCGGGGCCTCGCTTGGATCGGTAGTCGGCCAGCAGATCAAGTCGTGTACCAGGCTGCTTTTCCCTCCCCAGAAGCTTATACAGATCCCAGACGGTGTTGACCTGGAGACCAAAGATACTGTCCTGGGTCACGGTGGCGCGACGGATGGGAATCCCGGGGTCTTCGGCCGGACCACTCACAGTGGGCAGAAAGAAGACGGGAGTGTCACCAACGATAAACTGATTATTGACGCTGGTTACCCATGTCTTTACTTGGACAGTTGGTTGTCCGGTCAGAGGATCCTCTCCAACAAACGGGCGGGGTTCAACAAACACATCGGTCGCCTGAATTCGATAGCCAGGCTTGCCATAGGGACTTGATGTGACCCATGCGTTCTGAGCATGAAAACGATCCTGCGTCGTCTGCCGCATTCGCTCAGC
>CAIXQV010000634.1 GCA_903921605.1 uncultured Planctomycetaceae bacterium
CTTTCTTGCAACACCCAATTCTTAATTCAATCGCCCTGGCAGGGGCATCAACAGGAGCAACATATTATGGCAACGAATGCCGACATAATCCAGACCGATTGTGACATACCAGCAATGGCTCGACGTGGTTGGAAGTTAATGCCAATCGCTGCGAAACAGAAGAATCCTGGCACCCTGCTCGGACCTGGCTGGCAGGATCAAGCATCAAACGATCCTGATCAGATCGAGCGGTGGATTGAACAACACGGCCAATGCAATTGGGGGGTGTTGCTCGGAGAAGCCAGCGGCATCATCGACGTTGAAGATGATTCGCCTGAAGGCCGAAGCATTCTTGAGACCGCGATGGATACATGTGCGGTGCGGACACCTTGCTACACCAGCGGCAAGTCAATCCATCGGATATTCCAACACGACGAGCGGATGGCCAAAGATTCCTGCTCAGTGATGCAGGCATTCGGAACTGAATGGCGATTCGGCAAGACTCCTGCTCAGTCAGTCGTTCCGCCGTCGGTGCATGAAAGCGGGAAAAGATACCAGTGGCTTCCAGGGCTATCGCCTGACGAAGTTGAAGTCGCAAGGCTTCCAGATGCGATGTGGCAGTTGTTTCTGGATCTGCGAAAGCTGGATGCGGAGCGCAAGAAAGAAGAACGCGACAAGAAACGCTCGCAGACGAAGTCGGAAAAGAAGCCTGTATCGGCTGCGATGCAACTTCGGATCGGCGGTCATACATCCCATGTTCCAGCGGCCGAAGAACTGATTGAGATGTACCCGTGGGAAAAGCTGCTGACAGATCAGGGCTGGCAGGCGTTTGGAGATGACGACTGGACGCGACCAGGGAACGACTGGAGTAACGCAAGATCCGCAACGCTCCTGCACTCAGACAACAGGCTTCACGTCTGGACCAATGCGGCTCCAATCGACGAAGGCCATTATTCAAAGTGGCGTTTCTGGTATCAGTCACATGGATTTAACGACCATGAACAGATCGACGCTGCAAAGGCTTTTCTGGGCGATGAACGCTCAAAAAAGATCGACGATGCTTTTCGCCGTGAGAACAAGCTGAAGGACAGCACAGCGGCTGGCATTGACGCCTCGGTGAGTGGTGAGCAGGAGTCAGATACACAGGAAGGAAAATGGTGTCTGAAATCTGTCTGGAATGCGGTGCGTAGTCCATCACCGATGCGCGAAGTCATTATCGCGGGACTCGCAAGGCGTGGCGAAGTCATCAACATTGTTGCCAGCACGAAGGTCGGTAAGTCATGGCTCGCACTCATGCTGGCATTTAGTGTGGCGACAGGGCGCGAGTGGTTTGGGCGTCAAACGAAAAGAGGGCGCGTCCTGCTTCTCGACAACGAACTGCATGACGAGACCATTCAGAATCGCATGAAGTCGGTATCTGACGCCATGCGAATTTATGACGGCGATGAACGAGAGGCGTTTGAGTACGTTGATCTGCGGGGTGAACCTGTAGGATTAGGCGACGTGGAAACACAACTTTCTGCGTTTAAGCCAGGGGAATTAACGCTTGTTGTTCTGGACGCGAAGTACAGATTTTTCGGGACCGGAATGCAGGAGAATAGCAACGACGATCAGACTACGTTCCACAACGGAATCGACCGACTGGCGAAGCAACTGAATTGTGTGATTGTACTGATTCACCATTCCACAAAAGGTGATCAGGGGGGTAAGTCGATCACCGATGTCGGCAGCGGCGGTGGTGCTCAATCCAGAACCGTCGATTGTCACATGGTCCTGCGTCCCCACAATGACGGCGACGACCTTGCTGTGCTCGATGCGGCTGTCAGGACGTTTGCACCTGTATCGCCTCAAACGCTGCGGTGGGAGTTTCCTCTGTGGTCACTGGATGGCGAAACGGAACCCGTGGTGAAGCAGGCTCAGACGCGAAACGATGCGACGGTTGAGCGGTCACAAAAAACGAAGATCGGGACCATTCTGGACATGCTGAAGCGGTCACCTGACAGGACGGCGACTGAGAACAAGCTGTCAGGGAATAACCCGTCGCGAACTGCCTTCAGAGCAGCGCTAACGGAACTGGAGACAAGCGGAGAAATCGAGTTTGTCCCCGACTACATCCCGCCACGTCGCACTGAAATCGCTCCCGCCTGGAGGCTTCGCGAAGGAACTCAATTCCAGACTTCTACACACACACCCCACTTATAAATAAGTGGGTGTGTGTGAAGGAAGTCACTTCCGTCAGTGGTGAAGGAAGTGACGGAAGTCGTGAAGGAAGTCAGTGAAGGAAGTCACAAAAACACAGGAACGAAATTCATGACCGACCCAACCCCCGAAGAAATCGCAGCGGAATGTCTGTTGATTCAATCAACCTGGACAGCGGCGGAACGCATGAAGCGGCTCAGAGTGGATCTGCGGCCAACGTACACGCGATGTGATGGCGAGACTGAAGTCATGTCGCCTGCGCATTATGAGCGGCATCACGCATGTCGTGCGGAACTGCAGACTGCAGGAACGTGAAAAGTTTTTTTGACAGACAGACGAATGTTCTTACACTCTCACGAAGATTGGAATGTGAAGCAATGATCGACGAACCTATGACAGCCCCCACAATGAAACTGATTCTCCATCGACTGGC
>CAIXQV010000635.1 GCA_903921605.1 uncultured Planctomycetaceae bacterium
ATGAACGCGAGATTCGTCTGGGAGAAATCTCAGGCTACTTTCGCCGGGAGTTTCGACACGCCGAAACCGGACGTGCGGTTGTCCTGACAATCCTGTGCGGCGGCGCTGGTCCGATGAGTGTGCATCCACCGACAGCTTGCTTCGAAGGGGTTGGCTATTCTCTGATCTCCGGTCCTTCAGTTGTTGGAGTCACGGATGCAGACGATGTCACCATCAGTCTGAACAAGGCCACATTCAGACCGCAGGGAGCGATGACTTCGGATGTCGTGCGCGTATTCTGGGGCTGGAGTCCGGATGGAGCATGGGACGCACCGGCGAATCCTCGAATCGCTTATCGAGGGCAACCCGTCCTTTTCAAATTGTACACAGTAGATCGAGCCTGGGATTCCGGAGACGGACTGGCTCAGTCAGAAACATTTCTGACCGACGCACTTCCCGTGATTCGTCGAACACTGGCGGCTTCCCAAAACTCCTGATCTGCACTCACAACGAATATGAATACTCCCATCTCAAAAAACGGTTCACGACCTCGCGTGCTGAATCCGCGCGCGGCCCTGATTCTGGCGGTCGTTCTTGGCGTGACCGTCGTCGGAGTTCGCAAAGTCCATGATCGACAAATGTCGCGGACCGTGCAGTTCCTGCGTGACACAGCTTTTAAGTCGCTGGCCAGCGAAGACTACCGCAGTGCTCAGTTGCAATTGAGCCAGTATCTGGCGCTTAAATCAAACGACCCGGAAGCCCGAGAGCGACTTTCCTGGTTGCTGTCTGAACATATCCGAACTCCGCAGTCTTTCGAACAGGCGATTCGACTTAACGAAGATCTGTTGAGAACGGACCTGACAAATCACGAACTGCGTCTGCGTCATTCGCGTTTGTTGATTCAGCAGCATCGAATGGCCGACGCGAAAGCTCATCTGGATCAGCTGCAGTCCGCGCTATCCGATGAAGCCGAAGTCTGGTATCTCAGCGCGGTCGTGGCGGACGCCGGTCGGGATCCAGCCGGTACTTTACAATGCCTCAAACGCTCATTGCGCTGCGCAAAGAAGACACCAGAAACCTACGCGTTTCTGGCCAAGCTGGCCGATGAATCAACACCGCCCGAGTTGCAGCCCGAAGCTCTGATGCAGCAGATGATTGCTCAGTGCCCAACAGGCAATGCCTATCAGATTCGAGCCGACTATCGTATCGAAAAACAGTTATGGTTCGATGCCATCAGTGATCTGTGGAAAGCACTGGAGGAAACTCCCGACGACATGATCCTGAATGCCAAACTCGTGCGTTGCATTCAGGCCCTTGACACCAGCGATGCCTCACAAGGCAGGATCGTCGCGGATACTGTTAAACAAGGCTGCGAACATTTTCAGACCCGCATTGCCGCGTCGGGACAAATCCCGGCGTTGCGCCTGCATCTCGCCGCATTGCAGTGGAAGAACAAACAAAGAGTCGACGCCATCAGCGGACTCGAGCAGGCGATTCAGGTCATGCCGCGTTCGTTTACTCTGCATGAGACGCTGATCGAATACCTCGTTGCCGAAAATCAGCACCAGAAAGCTCGCCGTTTGCTGGAGAGCATTCCCGCCGGCGGGC
>CAIXQV010000636.1 GCA_903921605.1 uncultured Planctomycetaceae bacterium
CTCGATACCTGCATTTCAAGCTGGTCACTGGGATGCTGCATTTGATGCCGCACTGGACGCGCTACGACACTCAGATTCAAAAAGCGATGAGCCCGAAGATCTTATCCGAGAATTGACACCTCAAGAACGCTCGCTCCCCGATTTGAGGCACACTCTTCAAGAGTGTCACCTGCGGACCGTCAATGAAGCAAAGGGACTGAGGCTTCCAACCATCCAGGAGTGGATGCAGCTCAAGCAGTCTCTAAGTCGAACTGACCAGATTGTGTACTTGGGAGATCGAATCAGCCTCAGCAAAGGAGTTGTCAATGAAAATGAAGTCGTGGTACCAGGAAGTATTCAGCGTGTCGCAAGGCGAAGGAAGTTGGTATCGCCAATGCCGGAAATGTCGCGAGGAGATGACTCAACGATCGATCCGTTCGAGGAATTGCTGAAGCTGAACATTTTGCCAACAGAAGTAACACAGCTGTATAGGTACTTTGCAGTCAATTGGACTTTCCTGTCCGAAGGTGACGCCACTGCTGCTAATCTGCCACTTCACGCAGCCAGCCGTTATTGTTTGTGTGTAGTCATCAATCAGGTATTCAAACGGCGAAACGCAATCCGTGAATATGACCTGACGGATGATGATTGGCAGGATGTTGAGAAGATAGCAAACTTGGTGCAACGGAAGTGTATCGATCCAGTGGTAGACCTCGAGTGAAGACCGTTTGCGTCGACGACAACGTCACCGGTGTTTGAAATACTCGTTTTTGCCTAACCGGACCACGACAACCCAGAACGACGAGAACCAGCCCACGCTGTTCCAGCTGCCGGACAGCTACCGTCACAATGACGTACAACTCCAACAATCGTCGAGTCGACAGGGAGTCATCCAATGTCCAAGGCCACTTACATGTGGGGCGAACTCAGTGACAACGTCGCTGGAGGCGTACCTGCTCAGCCGTGCTGGAAGTGGGATAAGGCCAGAAAGCGGTTCGTCAGGGATTACAGTCAGCCGGGATGCGAAAGAACAAAACCGCCGAAGAAGCCAAACCGACCACCCATTGAGGAGATCGATAAGAAAGTGATTGAATGAGTTTCCCCAACGATTTTCTTTCGAGATCGCCGCTGTGACTGGAGAACACTATGACGTGGGCTGGAACAGTTTTAACGACCGTCGTTCTGAACTTGTGCTGTACCGATGAAGGAACAACAGCAATTAAATACTTTCCGGTGCCAGACCGCGTAAAGGTGGCTGATGAAGTTCGCATTCGCACGTTTTCAATGTGGGTCTCTGTCCGGCCTCGCTGGGCGGTTTCTATTTTGACAGAGTACCCGGAGCCGGAGAGTCTTCATGCTCTACCGCGCGATATAAATATGCTTGGAGTGGTGGCTGTGGACACCCAGACCGGGCAGGCGAGATTCGCTTCGCTTCCCGCTGGCACTGGTGCTTGGAAGTGGTACGGCGACATTTCCGGAAATCGTTGCCGATTAGCGTTCGAATCTAGTGCGGAGAGACCGCCAACCGTGCTGGACTGGGAACTTCACACGGATGACGTCTCGCACACGGTGGGCCAGCCTCTGAATGTGACTCCACTCACCAGACTGCTGAGTCTGCCGGAAGTGCGCGTTTTTGCGGCGTCAGAAAACGACGAACGAAGATTTCTGATTCAGAGTAACAGGCTGAGGTTTGTCCTGCCCGTCAAGCCTCCGCTGCAAGCATTTCGCCGTAATGAATTTATCAAGGGAAACGCTTGCGACGAACGATTTGCATTTGGTCCGCTGGGTAGTGGAAACGGGCTTGTCGTATTTCAGGGGAAGTCCGGACCCGGCATCGATGGTTCATTTTCAAGTGGATCCCTCACTGCGTACTCGCTGGTCCATGATCCCATAAAAAGATGGACTGTTGCCCTGTCTGCTATCTGTTCCGCAGATGAGGAGGCTCTGGAAGTCATCCCGGTTGACACAATGTGGACCGAGTCAGACAGAGTCATTTGGCAGGTTACGCTCAGGGAAAAAGACAAAACCGTCGGTCGGCTTGTTGAACTGGATTCGGAGACGGGTCGGCCAGTAATCCTAGGCGAGTTGCCGGCAGCCGGATTCTCTCTCCGCCGCCTACGGGAGAGTCGTCCTTTTCTTGCGTCAGACGGCGAGACGGTCGTGATCCTGTCAAAAGACCAGAACTCCATTCGCAGGTTCTCAATACGGAAGAAGGCGATTGAAACCGACTTACCAATGCATGGTCACATCGTTCGGGACATCGTTGGCGTAACTCGCTCCGGAAAAGTCATCGTGGACAGCCACCCTGGCAGATTACTTGCAGTAGATCTTGATGCCGAACCAGTCCTTCGTGTAAAGCCTTTGGCAGAGCTTCTTATCCATGAAAATCAACTTGAGTAAGCGGGGGGTGGCAGAAAGGGGCATTCTGGATTTCGGGACGATGTGGAACTGCGAGAACCAGCCCACGCTGTTCCGGATGCCGGACGGCAGCCGAGTGACTATGTCCTACAACGCCAACAACTTCCGAGTCGACAGGGAGTGAACCAATGCCAAAGACAACGTATGCCTGGGACGAACTCAGTGACAACGTCGCTGCCGAGAACGAAGCCGGAGTGATGTCTGAGTTGTACACGCACGAGCCGGGGCCCTACGCAAACCTGTTCTCCCAAATCCGCAACGACGTCACCAACTACTACCAGTACGTCGGCCGAGGCGTCACCGGCGCACTCACAGACGACGCAGGCGACATTACCGACACCAAAGAATACGATGCCCTTGGGCAGACGAGCTGTGACATAAGCCGCCCTCTGCATGGAACCGGCTGCCGTTGCAATTCACCGCGTTTCGGTCAGGAAATCCTTGGTGCGAGTCCATGTCGATGAGTGGCACGGAACCAAATGAGTTGCAGGACGTTGCTTCGCCGCCACCGTTCCTCTTTTATGCGTTCATCATCGCAAATATAGCCGTCGCATCATGCTTTTGGCTGCCATGGATATTGCTTTCATTTCTTTCGCCAGGAGGCTGGATTCTGTATGTGATGGTCTTCGTCAGTACTCACGTTCTTGTGTGCGTTCGCGTCTTGATCCATTTTCGGATCTTCCTGAAATGCGTTCTCCCAGCAATCGTAATTCTTGCCCTGCTGCTGTGTTGGCACACTTACCATCCAGACGGGAATTACATCGAAACGTTTACGCCACCGATGCAATCGAGCCCGCACACACAATGGGGATACTTTGGTTATGCACGTGCGACGGAATCGGGAAATGCGTCCGCAGTTGAATGGTCTTTTGATTTTGCTCAATTCCTGATTCACGTTGAGTACGCGAATGATCTTGTCTTACTGTATGCTTTTGTTTTGGGTCTCAAATCAGATACATGGCGCGCAGTGCGAGTCTAACAAAAGTTGAAGACGCCATGCCGTTCGACGCCAACGGAAATCAGCAGCTCGAGCGAGAGCATTCCGGAGTTCGAAACAAAACGACATAAAATTGTGAAAACCTGCCAACGCTGTTCCGGCTGCCGGACAGCTACCGTCACAATGACGTACAACTCCAACAATTGTCGAGCGGACAGGGAGTCATCCAATGTGCAAGGCCACTTACATGTGGGGCGAACTCAGCGACAACGTCGCTGACCTTAATTTCCATCAATTCTCGCTTGGGAAAGCCTTGGTCATGCAGATTGTAGTCAGGGTAATATGGATCATGGTTTTTCTTCAAGACTGCTGTGCGTTCGCGCAGTCGCCGGATGTGGCGTTATCCCAGCGCATTAAATGTGTGAATAGCAATCAGTTTCCACAGAGACAAACCGTTTGGGAAGTTAAGTTGAATCCTGTTAGTGATCAAGTGGCCGTTGCGTGTAGCGATGGTGCTCATCGTGTGTTCGACATTGGATCTGGGCGGAGAGATGGTGAGTGTCTCGGGCATATTGACGCCGTGACATGTGCGTCATTCAGTCCTGACGGACAACGAATAGTCTCCGGCAGTGGAGACAAAACATTGAAAATATGGGATCTGTCAACCTATGAGGATATCAGGACGTTTGAAGGGCATTCAGCCGCGGTTTTTTCGGTCGCATACAATCCTACTGGAGGGTGCGTTGCGTCAAGGTCGAAGGATGGAGCTGTCATTGTATGGGACGTCGCTAAATTGAAAGAGCGGGCTCGTTTTCAAACACCGCGTGGCGCGAACGGCGGTCTGCTTTTTTTTCCCGATGGAGTATCGCTGTTAACTTGGACCTCTGATGGTGAAATCGCCGTTTGGGCCATTGAGAGTCAGCAACTGCGACTCTTAATGAATACGGATCCGGACCTCTGCTCTGTGTGTCTGAGTCACGATGCGAGGAAAATAGTAGAAACCGGGTTTGGTGGTCGAATCACAATTTGGGATGCAAAAACAGGTCAAATAATTCGCCGATTAAACGGTAAAGGCAAATCTCTCTTGTCGGTCGCATTTAGCCCAGCCGATCGATACGTCGCGGTCGGGAGTCAGCAAAATACCTTGGAATTCTGGACGGTAGAAGGTGAATACCTTGGTATTTTTCGGGGACAGGAAGTGGAAGGAAGTTACCCCTGTGTGGATGAGCTTCAATTCAATGAAAACGGCGATCTCTTGATCTCCAGCTCAGGAGAGGCATGCAGTTTCTGGACTCTGGAGACAGCACTAAAATAGTCTGAGGACAGAAAAGGTTTCAGAGGACAGAAAAGGTTTCAGAGGATAGAAAAGGTGACAGGAACGTGTCAGGAACCGTTTCTGCTCAGATTTGACGAAACGGTTCCTGACACCTTTTCTGCCTCTGACGAACGATGGCGCTCAGTGCCCTATGGACATCATCTCCCGCAGACTCAAACTTTGTCGTTGAATGTACGGGCACTCCGACGTTGCCTAGGTATTAGGCAGTTTTACACACGATTTATCAAGATGTCTTTGCAAACGCGGCACTAAAACGTATCGCGTATCTAGGGGCCACGTTATGAAATTGACAGACGCTTCGTGGGATACTTGTTTTCTTTTCGGAGTGTTGCTCCTGGTGCTCGGATGTATCGAAGCGGACCATTTCAGTCAATGGAACACAAACACATATAAAGCGGCCATTCTGTCGGGACGCAAATGTATTAGCCCAGCGCTAGAAATGGAAAAAGATTTTGTTAACACTGAACACTTACTCATCATGTATGGCGTTACAGGGAGCACTTCACACGAATGGCACACAGTGAGTTTCTTCGGCGGACGTTACACATTAACAATGGTATCTGAAGTTGTTCTAAGTGAAGATGGGACGCAAGTCGTTAGTGCAACTCCCGCCACATTTGTGCTCTGGGTTTGTGAGTCAATTGCTGAGGACGGCGGAGGTGCGAGTTTCGATTCATCTCGCGAGCGAAAATTTGGTCTTGAGACTTGGCAAGAGTTCAGAGATTCAGGGTTTGATATAGCGTTGTTGGATCCGGAGTATGACGGCTCGATTTTGCCGAGGTTCGAAGAATATGCAAACGGCTGGCAAGCAAGCCGAAAGGTATGGCGTTGATACTGTAGGAAATCGCATTGTCTCGAACGGGATGGGGTATATGCACAACAACCCTTTGCGACAACGCGAATCAGATCAAGTACTCAACTGCTGCGGCTGGGCAGGACGAGCTACACGTTTGATTCCAGCGGGAACCAACAGATCGTTCGCAAGGTTGCGATTCCACGAAGTGCGAGTGCGTCCCAGGCGCGGGAAGCTTCGGTGCAGGCTCTCGTCTGGTCGCCAGCATGCGATGAAAATTCAACGTGCAAACTTTTTCTTCTTGTTGCTCCGCAACGCAGCCTATCCAGAATGTGCCGCTCCGCGATCCCTGATTCGTCAGTTTGACGGGGCTACTCGGCAATAGTTATTTTGAGAGTTCTGTGGCGATCTAGTGCTAGGTTTGGAGTGTTGCAATGGTCTTGGTTCTTTATTTCTGCATGATTTCATCCTTAGGCGAGATAGAACTCCTTCAACTCGGGCAGGCGTTTGAAGTGTCCGTCTCGCTGTCAAGCAAGGAGCTATTCCCTGATTACGACGTCTATTCATACTCCGTTTTGTATGCTGGCGGAATGCACCTTCCGGGGCACGTTTCGATTTGTCGTCATAGTTTTGCCATCGATTTCGCGGAGGCAATCGAGGTACCACGCGACGATTTGAGCACCACAATCAGACGACCAGTTTTGATGTCGATGCACCCAAAGTTTGATTTTGCGGATGGGCGATTGCTCGGAACGCCTTGCCTCCGACATCGATTAGATAAAGGAATTCCGTTTGAAGGCAAAGTGTTGATTCCAAAGCATTACCGCCACGATGCATCATTCATGATCGAGTTTGTCATCGACGCAGAATCATGCGCTAGATCAGACAGTAGTGTTCTCTTGATGCTTCATCAACAGAAACTTCGTGTCGGTTTTGCCTCTTCTATGGATGTCTATCGCGTCAGAGTTCAAGCGAAAAATCGTCTAGATGAATAGTTGCTGCGATCTCGTTTTCAA
>CAIXQV010000637.1 GCA_903921605.1 uncultured Planctomycetaceae bacterium
AAAACGCGGGAAGAACAAGTGCGCTACCAGGTGAGCCTTGGACCTTGATCAGCCTTTGACCTTGTATCCAATCTTCTGCAACTCCGCGCGAACTCGATCAAGGTGAGCCCCCTGGACTTCGATATTGCCGTCTGCAATCGTCCCGCCAGCACCGCAGGCGTTCTTGAGCTTCTTCAGCAGCTCCGGCAGATCGTTGTCAGCCGCGTCGAGATCACGAACGATCGTCATGACTCGACCGTGCTTGCGCTTTTCTACACCGATCCGAAGGGTCTGTTTCTCGGGAGGTTTTCGCTTCGGCTCTGGCGGAGGACAGGTACATTCTGACTCGAGTTTTTCGCACCGATCGCAATGGGGTGGTCGATCAAATTTGGTCCCAGCCAGCAAACCCATGTCTGATCACTCCGTTAATCGCCGCACCGAATAAACATCAGGCCGAAATCAGCCCCATCCACGACACGACCGCCCAGGCAATCAGGCACAGGGCTGCTCCCACAACACTCGTTTCCGGCACGAAAACCCGGACGCTGTCATCAGACAGAAAGGCGGAAAGGGGCTGCGCGAATCTGAGTTCACGGCGATCCGGAGGAATATCGCTGGACATGACGGAGAGGCACCCTGCAGAGCAATTCAACCCGGCCAAATGTCGGTTACACCGATTTTCCGGGTTCTGCAGATTTTGCTCATTTTTTCGCCCAACGCCAATCCAAACGATCAGTATGAGTCATTTTCATCGCAAACAGCGGGTTCTTGTGCCAGCACTTTCGCTCGGGGTCCGCCTGTTGCTCGTTCATCCGTCACGTCGCTACTCAGGCGCATTCTACTCGGCCAGATCACCTGTGCTTTGCACGCCCGTGATCTGATTCGCCTTCAGGTGGTTCTTGTCTCGATAGTATTCAAACCGACCGCCATTCAGAACCTGTCTGTCTCCCCCGTCGCGCTGATTGGAAACAGTTGCCTGGCGGCCTTCATCCGCCAGCAAAATAAACTGCTGCTTGGAATGGTCGTACATAATCTTGTCTGCCAGTCCAGCAAACAATCGTGACTCAAACCGACAGGGGCGGCGAGTTCCCGAGCTTGATTCTGACGAGTTGGATTCTGACGAGTTAGACTCCGCCACCAACGAGAACGACGACTGCTGCTCCGGTGATGTACTGGGGACAGCAGAAATCGACAGATTTTCACACTCGAGGGCTCCGGCATTATCCGGCAGTTCTTCAGCATTCACACCATCAATGTTCAGTCGATCGGTCAGTTCTCGCACCGGCCCAAAGGTTCCTCGGACATGCTGCTTGAGTCGGACATACTCACTGTGAGAGTTGCCATTCAGAGTCCCGATAAACTGTGCACGAATGTAGTAGAAGGCTTCCTCAGATGTTTTGGCGGGCGTATTGGAACGAGCGACTGTCCGATTCGAAGCCGCCAGTCCGCGCTGTCCTTTATCCGGCTGGACTGACTCAATCAGTCCCGGACCTGTCGCCTTGAAATCGCCCGTCAGTGCATTGAATTCCAGGTCCGCGAACTCCGCATAATGGCGAGCAGTCACTGCGCCTGCCGTCATGATGTCGATCTTCACGACGACACGGCTCTCACACTCAATCCGTTCAATATCTCCCGAGGGAGCCTGCGAACCGCCGGACTCCGCCAGACGAAATTCATCAGCTTTCCCGGATGGCTCCAGTTTCACGTCTTCCGAAAAATGCACCTTCAGTCCGGCGCAGGTCAATTCGACGTCGTGATCGAGCTCATTGTTCAGGACTGCGCGAACATTGCCCACGAAATGGGCGGTGCGACCACTGTAGCTCATTTCCTGGCCCCAGTAGATGTCCAGCGGAGAATCCTTCTCCAGCGGTTTCCCATCAAGTCCCCTGTTGACAACGAACCGAATGCGGCCACTGCCGTCGACACGAGCCTGTCGCTGATTCCCGGATGACGTGGCCTTCATCTCCGTCAGATCAATGCGCTGGCCCTCGATGCGATTGTCGGAACTCACAACGACAGCGGGATCTCCGAAAAG
>CAIXQV010000638.1 GCA_903921605.1 uncultured Planctomycetaceae bacterium
ATATATATCGGCGCATTCGATGGACATACTGGCTGGGCAAATACCAAAGCGCTCGAAATGGCGGGCATCCTCCACGATGATGGACGTGCGTTAACCAATGGCATTATCGTCCGCGATGAAAACGGACTTGCTGCGGGCGAACTCCGCGAAGCGTTGAAGTCCTGTCTCGTATCGGCTCCAACATCATTTGTGCCTGTTGCAGAACTTGGAGCCTGTGAATGCGCTAAGTGCCGCACGAAGAACGATGCCAACCGGAAGTTCTGTAGCAAGTGCGCGGCACCTTTGCGTGTCAATTGCCTTCAATGCAGTGAGCAGATACCGGTCTGGGATAACGTTTGCGGAGACTGTGGAGGGAAGCAGTCTGACCTGATCCCGACCCGTATTGCGGAGTACGGGACTCGGCGTGAACAGGCCGAAGCCTGCCTGAGCGATTATCAATTCGAGTCAGCCCTTAAACTTGCCCGTGCCGTGGCTGCTGTGCAGGATGAACGGCTCGCACAATATAAATCTTGGGCGGAATCGTTCATTACTGAGACAGAAGCCGAATGGCAGCGGCAGCAGGAATTAGCACGACAGCACTTTGAGGAGGCTCAGAAACATCGGGAAGCCTTTGATCATCAGTCGTCCATTCACGCAATGGATCAGATCCCAAAAGGGATGCGGACCAATTCGATGACGGCGTACCTGCAGCAACTGCACGACGATCGGAAGGAATCAGAGGTATTGATCAAAATGATATCTGATCGCGTTCAGCGTCGTGATCTTGATGATTTGCTGAAACAGGTCGAGCGAGCCTTAGACCTGCGTGGTGACAGAGCGGATTTGCAGAAGCTGGCTCAGCAGTTGAGAGATCGTGAAGAGAAGCAGCGACAGCAGCGAGACGCGGCGTTCCGGCAGGCAGAGGAATTATTATCGGCCGGGGATCCAAAGGGTGGAATGAGTGTGATCCAATCAGTCAAGCTTAAAGACCTGCGCCCGTCTGACGTGAGTTTAGAGCGTCGTCTGAAAGAACTGGTTGCTGCTGAAGATTCGCTGTACGATCGTGTTCAGAGATGCACGGCAGACGGTTCGTTTGAGTCTGACGAGGTGATCGAGATTTACTTGGCTGCGGTTGGGTACCTGAAACAGAACCCGAGTCACAAAGAGATTGGGGCGGTGCGTGATCAGCTTCTGAGCTGGATGCAGGAACCCAACTGCCTGAGTGAAGCGTCAGAAGTGCACCTGTCAAAACTACCACCGACCATTCTGTCTAAACTACCAACGACCATTCTGTCTAAACTACCAACGTCCGTCCTCGCTCAATTAGCACCGTTTAAGAATTCGGTCGGGATGTCATTCAAGCTGTTGCCTTACGGGCCGGATGGTGCGTTTTCAATAGGCGTTTACGAGGTCACGCAGCAGCAGTATGAGGCAGTAATGGGCAGCATTCGGAGTGAATTGAAGGGGGCGAACGACCCTGTTGTGAATGTGAGTTGGGACGACGCGGTGGCGTATTGTGCGTGGCTATCTTCTTCACCAGCTGTGGTAGCAGCAGGCCGGGTTTATCGGTTACCGACTGAAGCGGTGTGGGAGTATGCATGCCGCGCGGGCACGACAACGGAATATAGTTTCGGCGACAATGAGCAGGACTTGGGTAAGTATGCGTGGTTCGAAACAAATAGTGGCGGTAAACCGCATGCCGTAGGCGAGAAGCTTCCGAACGGTTGGGGCCTTTACGACATGCACGGTAATGTCTTTGAATGGTGTTCCGATGCAGAGGGCTCGGCCCGGGTGCTCCGGGGCGG
>CAIXQV010000639.1 GCA_903921605.1 uncultured Planctomycetaceae bacterium
GGGCGCACCACAAGTCATGATGGACAATGTCCTATTCTTTCGGTGGCACAGCATAGATTTTCCAATGCTGTCCTTCCCAGAGCGGATCCGTTTCGAACGGCCCCAGAATTCTGGTCAGGATGAAATCGCAGTCAGTTTTGGCTCGCAGAATCTGCAGATCATGTTTGTCGTAGAGTGAATCAGATGAACTCCTGAGCGTCCAGTCGTGCAGCAGCCACAGGCGTTTATTCCACGTCAGGATTCCGGCGGCATCCTGAGGGCAATCCTTGTAGCAGACATACTCGGCACGTTCAGCGAACCATTTGAAGGCTGAGGATTCTCTCGGCGTCAGGATAAGTGCGTCCTTTGGAGCATTCTCCCGCAACCAGTCGCAGGCTTGTCGCCAGTCGGTGAACTGATCTTTCGTGTACCCCGCCGGAGCCGCTTCTCGGCTGCTCCAGGACAGCCACAGCGGAAGCAGCAGCATTCCACAGAAGGCCATCTGCCGGACGCGCGGAGTACTCAACACTCCACCGGCGAACGATCTGGAAGCCATCGACTTTCGAGGTTCCAGCTGCGGTGCGAAGGCCTGCACCAGGCGTCCAAACACCAGAGCGGTCGTAATCGGAAGCAATGCGTCGAAACAGCGAAACGGATAAAACTTCAGCAGCGACGCACGCCACTCCCAGCCGTCTAACTCCTGGGCTCGCACTGTGTGCCAGCCGATAATTACACCCGCCAATGCGATCAGTGCCGACATAGCAAAGAAGATCAGCATCGATCGCAGGCCGTCTTTGCGTGTTGTTCCGGAATGGTCGCGACTTAGGCACCAAAGCCCGACCGCCAATCCACCGCCCACCAGCAACAAATAGAGCCATTGAGATCCTGGAATCTCAGTCGGATCCAGATGATGTTTTAATCGCCAGAAGACCTGATAAAAGGACGCCAGCTCACGATCTTTTTGAGGAAGACTCTTGTCCAACACAAGCGTCAACGCAGGGATCAGTCCGGGCAACGCGAATAGAATTGTCTGAGTCGAAAAGGCAATCAGACCAAACAGAGATGATCGCTGGTTCTCAGCGCGGCTTTGCGGACGTTTCAAGATCAAATCGGCCACCCCAAACAACGCGGAGGCCATGCAGACACAGGCGGCAACCCAGCCACCAACGACGGGGTGTAGCGAACATCCCAGACCGCAGATGATTCCCGCGAGCAGCATGCTTCGCACTGAGCCGCGGCCACTGATCCAGAGGCTCACAGCGATCAGGCACAACCCCCAGGCAGGCACTTTGGATTCGAATCCCCCCAGTAGCCACTCTCCCGAGAAACTCCCGAGCAGGCTCAGCGAGGCAAACATCGCGGCACTCAGGACGCTGAAGATCGCCCGCAAATGCACCGCTCGAGCAAGCAGTGTCCAGCCGACGGCCAGCAACAGGGCCGAGAAGATTCGTCCGGCGACTGCGATCTGATCAAACGACAGCCATTGAGTCATCTGGCCCACAAGCCAGAAAAAACAATAATGCGCATTGGCCGAAGTCAGAAAGAAATCGCGTGAACACCAGGCTGGATCCACGAACGCGCGGGCCTTGGCCAGATAATGAGGTTCGTTGACCCCCGGAACAGCACTGCTGAGAACTGAAACAGCAGAAAACAGCCCGGCAATAAACAAAGTCGACCACAGGCCAACGCGAGAATGCTCGGCCTGTGGTCGCGCTGTTGATTCTTCTGCAGAATTCAACTGAATCACTTCTTCTTCTTCGCTGCAGCCTTCTTACCGGCCTTCTTGGCGGCTTTCTTCGCTGCGACAACTGGCTTCTTGTCTGCGCCAGTGGCCTTCTTCTTTGCACTACCTTCAGTTTTCTTCCCGCCGAACGCCTGCTCCCAGTTTTTCCAGAATGCAGGTGTCGTCCCGGTCCGAACAATCGGTCCGCTCATTTGGTCAGCCTTGTCTTCAATTGGTAAATGTATCAAACCTCGCAGGGGCAAAACTGTCCCTGCTCCAATGCTCATCACATAGCTGCGGATCTTGATGCCATCGCGCCACGGCGTCAAGGGGGTTCATGTTGTCGGAAAATGCCAGATGATTTCAATGCCATCGACAGCTGAAACAGACAGCAGAAATCAGCCTCGATCCGAAGTGTGCCAAGTTGCCTACGCCGCTGCAGTCCGGCGCTTGCGGCGAGCATCCGGCGAAGTCTTCCATCGACGGTGAACCCAGAAGTACTGCTCCGGAGCTTTTCGAATCAAAGCTTCCAACGCTGAAGTGAATCGCTGAGTCAGCTCGTTAATTCCATTCGCTCCCTGATAGTCGGCCGGATCAATAATCTCCTGCGTCGTCAGGCAAAAACGGACCCAGTGTGAATTTCGGCTGGCTTGATCTGGCAATCTCCAGGCTCCACCCACAACGATCAACGCATTGTACTGCAAAGCCAGTAAGGCAATCGATTTAAAGGTGGATGCAGGTCGGCCGAAAAAATCCACGAACAAGCCAGAAACGCCAGCGTCCTGATCACACAACAGCGAAGCCATGCCGTTCTTTTCCATGATCTCAGAAAGCTCCGAACCAGCTCCCTGCTTGGAAATCAGCGAATTGCCCGTCGACTCGCGGAACGCCTTGAACCACTCGTGGAGATAAGGATTGTCCAGCGGTCGAGCGACGACTCCCATGGGAAAGCCGAAGTGGCCAAACGTGTTGACGGAAATCTCCCAGTTCCCGAAATGTCCTCCCAGAAACAGCACGGGACGACCGGAACACAATGCCCGGACACAGTCATCGCGTCGCTCAAAATCCAGCACATCCGCGCAGGAGCTCAGGCGAAAGCGACGAGGTAGCTGGATCATTTCGCAGACCATACGAAACAAGTGCCGCCACATTCCGAGAATAATTCGGTCGGCTTCAGCATCGCTGAGCGATTCCCCGAACGCGATCGCCAGGTTCTCTCTCGCAACGTGGTAGCGAGTCAGCTTCTTCGGCAATACACAGTGAATGAACCAGGCCAGCCCATTGGCCATCGCGACAGTTGCGTGGACGGGCAGACATCTGACGACAAAGAGCAGCGTCAGGAAGACGGCGTACTCAAGCAGATGTCTGATCCGGCGAAGTTTCATGGGACAATCAGTGTCAGGGAATGAGGATCCGTCTCAATCTGCAAGGGCAGTTCCGGGCCGGGGTCACCGTCGCACTGTGACGTGCGAGACACGGTTACGTCAAGACATTCAATTCTTACGGCCGAAGCCGAGAAGCGAGTAAACTCTTTCTGGCCAATTGGCAGCCCCAGACGCAGTTTGGCCGCATGACAAAAAACCTGCCAGCGAGTTGTCCCGTGAAAGATGCGAACGTCCAGGACTCCGTCGTCCGGACGAGCCTCAGGAGCAAACGGGATGTCGAAACCGTACCGTGGAACATTCGTCACGATGATGTGACTGCCGGAAGCATTGTGAGATCCATCGGAGGAAACAACTTTATAAGTTGTCGGCTGATTCTTCAGCAGTGCTCGCAGCACCGGGCGGATGTAACTCAGGCGATGAATGTTCCCGGATCGAACCTTATGGACGGCTTCCACGATTTCCGCATCAATTCCGACGCTCACCATCAGAAGTGTTCGCCGGCCATTAACGATGGCGGAGTCGAAGACTTTGACCTGGCCTCGCTGAATGATTTCAGCCAGCTTACGACCGCAACGGCGGAGCCCCAGATATTTCGCCAGCAGGTTTTCGGTTCCCAGTGGAAGCACGGCAATGGGAACTCCGGGCTGCCGATTGACAAGATCGGCCACAGTCCCGTCTCCGCCAGCCGCGACAATGCAACGAAGATTGCGCTCAGCTGGCTTTTCTGTCAGATAGCGATCCAGCTTCGGACGGCTTGAAAACATCCGAACTCGAAATCCCGCGTCTCGCAGGTGGCGTGAGAGAATTCGCAACTGACTGCGACCAGTCCCGGAACC
>CAIXQV010000640.1 GCA_903921605.1 uncultured Planctomycetaceae bacterium
CGTTTTGGCGAGCCGTCCTGATTGCCTTGTGGCGAGCTTGTTGCTCATTCTCGGCATCGCACTGACAGCTGAATGCCGGAACGCCCCTGCGGAACGTCAACTCACATTGGTAACGCACCATTTTTCTATCTCCGGATTGAAGAGGATAATCTGTCCATTTCGGGAACGTGGTTTACCGTACCGAAGATCAATGTAAATTCCGTGAATATCCACTACGCTTTGGAATCGGGAATTTGTTCCGGGAGAGAAACCATAATCAGCAACCACTGTGTTGCTTAAGGCTTCGAGGCAATTGAACGCTTTTCGACAGACTCCCCGATAGGCACGCAACTTCGAAGACATCATGGATGACTCGATGACGCGCGCTGGCTTCGGGGGACAGTCCTTTGAGGCTGGGGAACAGCTTGTTGTTGATGAAGTCCAGCAGGCCGTCGCCGGTCAGTCCTTCGGTGTCAGCGGCCACGTTTCGCCAGCGGAGTTCTTCCGGGATGGGTTACCGATACTTTTTGACGGTGATTTCCTATTCCTGCTCACGGTCGTCAAAGATCTTCAGGAAGAAGAGCCAGGTGAGTTGCCCGAGTCGCTATGCGTCTCCATCGACGCCAGCGTCTTTTCGCATGATGTCCTGGATGGATTTGATGGTGGCGGAGTTAAGGGCCATACAGTCAGCAAACTTTCAGTGGTCAATGAATCAGGATTTTCGTTCGAACGAGATGCCCGTCAGGCGAAAGTGATCGATCACTTGCTGCATGGCCTGTTCACCTCTCGGGCCCCACTGATTCGTCATTGCGTAGGTTTTTCCGTCGGCATGCATGAGTTCAGAATCTTCATAAAACCAACGAATCGGATCGAACTGTTCCGACTGCTGCCTGGCAAGAGTTGCAAAGCCCGCTGAGTCCACCGTGCCGTCAACGCTGAAAAAGAGTTTCTTCCTCCAGCTCAAGACAGCACCCACGTCGGCCGGACGCACTCCCGCTGAACAGATGGCTTTGATAACAGTAAGGACCGCTTGACGCTTTGGAAGATTCGAGTGAACGGCTCCGTGAATTTGGACATCGAACCGGGTGACATCACGCGACGACTTGCGAGACTCTCGTTCCTTCTGGTGCTTTTCTCTCAGACGAACCTGGTAATCCTGAGCTTCCGGCAACGGGATGACCTGCTGTACGTCCAGAAGCAAGTTGTCGCGGCTGCCATAGGGCTTGATGCGAACGCAGCGAATATCGAGGTCGCGTTCGTTCAGCCATATGACTGCCGTTGTCAGTTCTCTGGAGAATTCTGCAGATGCAAGAACAATCCGAACGTCCTGAGCGAATGCTTCTTGTTCAGGATCGTCCCAGCCGAGGTGCTCCATCAGGATTGTTTTGGCCTCCCGCGGGTCACCTTCAGCAGCCAAGTAAACTTCGAAAAGCTGCACGACTCGATCAAAGCTGAGCGTGGAAACCATTGCCGCATAACGAATGGCCTGCAATTCCATATGCCCGCCGTCTTCGGTGCGCTTCAGCTCGATCACGACCAGATTGGCTAACTTATCAATGCCGAGCAGGTCAATTCGCCTGCGGCTATCCTCCCAGTCGCTGAATTCTTCAGCAAAGATCAGTGTTCCGGGCGAAATGATTTCGATTTGTTTTTTCAGCAGCCGCTGCAGATCGCCGCGTTCACTAATGCTGATGCCTGCAAAGGTCGTCTGTTCAAGAGCTTCCAATGCATTGTCAGTCATTCGGTAAATTGCCATTCAGTAATCTTACCCAACTTTCGCATACGGTGCTGACTCAAGTTCTTTGATAGCGTCGCGATACTTCTCAGCGCCGCCGAACAGCCCAGTGATTTCAACTGGTGTGCCGAACTTGTCAAGCGGCTGCACCCTGAGGATGTTCAGGAATTCGATTGTTTCAATGCCTTCGTCGGCATACTTCTCCAGCAGAGCCTCCAGGACGGCTCGTGCCTTGTCGCCGTACGTTGCGAAGTAGTTTCGTTTCTTGACGTTTTCTGCACGCTCACGACGCTTCAGCGCCGAACTGGTGGGGCTGGATTATCTGAGGTTTCCCCAGCTCCTTAGTCAGCACCCCGATCGGACAGGATGGGTAGGCGTGTGACGCGTGTGCGATTCGCGTGGGAACGTGAGCTGTTGGCAAGTTCGTAACGACCAAGATCAGCCGGTTGCCGCGACTGATTTTCCAATGTGTGCGCAGCCCATCGGCAACTTATGGCTGCATCTCTTTGTTCGCCTTCGTTCACTCTGAGTTTTGCTTCACGATGCGGCGTAACGCCATGATCGTCAACGGCGGATCGCTCGAGTGCAGCATTGCGTGACAGTTGGGACAAACAGGTGTTAAGTCGCGTGTCGGATTGACTCGATACTCTTTTTTTCGGGCAGCAATGGGATTGTTGTGGTGTACGTGAATGAAATTGATTCCGATTTCGCCGTACACGTCGGCAAACAACATATCGCACACCGCGCAATGATAGCCATGTTCTTTCAGGCACGCTGAGCGAGCCGCAGGTGAGCGTTCGTAGGCGTTGACGATAACAGATTTGCGACCACCCTCAATGTAGTCGTCGTCATTAGTGACATCGTCTGGGTATGTCGATCCTTTCGATTTCTGTTTTCGTTCGAGAAGTTCTTCCAGTGCCTGTCGAGTAATGGAATGTACCGTCTGCATTCCAAAAACTTGTTTGGCGAATTGAACGTCGCGTGGTTCGTCGTCCCATTTTATGTCGAGGTGATTCGGGTAAGGCAGATCAGGCGCAAAACTCGACTTGGCCTTCTTAGGATCGTAGTACGGCTTGGATTTGACGGTCCCGATTGCCGCAATGCACTTGCGGCCACGGCGTGCAACGACGATGTCACCTTCTGCAATGTCGTGCCAAAATTTTCGAAGAACTTTTGAGTCGGCACTCGCACCTCTCTCCTTTGCCTGAGGCCATGCTCGACGATGAAGCTCGTAGATCTCTTGATCGGAAAGGGTCGAGACATTCTTGATGTCTCGCCAACCGATCGAGATGAATCCGACTTGTAGGTTGAACTGCCATACGCGTTGCCAAATGTCTGGGTATGCATAGTCGTATGGCGCTATTACCCAGTAGTTTGGCATTAGTCCAGCGATTCCATTTGTGAAGGCGAACAAATATTCGACCGCGAAACTGCGGCAAATTTTTACTCCAGTTTCGCGGTCGAATATGGAGATGTCAATCTTGATGTTTCATACTTGCCGGCCAACTGCGACGGATCGCTGCTCAAGTTGCCTTGCTACACCGCAAACGGTGTCTGTGCTATGCC
>CAIXQV010000641.1 GCA_903921605.1 uncultured Planctomycetaceae bacterium
AGGGGGTGATATGCCGCTGTCCAGCTAATGTCAATTCTTCTGAGCGTACTCGATCCGCAGCCGTTTGTAATAACCAGAATGCCATGTGGGAGAGGTTCCGATCAGCCACGGACTGCTCACATGGCTGGGTACTTTTGAATCCGGCAAAGGATAGGATTCTATGTTGAAGAAGAAATCCTGCTGAAGAACAGCTTCAGCCTGTGACCCGATGGTGGCGTCAATATCAGACCAAAGAAAGCGGAGTTCGCTGGTCACACGGGCATCGGTGACATGTCCCGCCGATTGGCTGTGTGCCTTTCGATCGTTGACGACCCGCAGTCCACCGTTTTCATCGTAGTCGTAGTAATAGGCGTTCAGTGATTGGGGGCCGTTGTTTCTCGCCGAGTACAGCGACAGTTGAGCGCCTTTGCGATCCGCCGCCATCAAGGTGACTCCGAGATTTGCGGAAACCTGATCAGCAGGCTGGTCGATTCCGACGTAAAGAGCTTCGTGTGTCCATGCGAGTCGAATGCTGGTTGGATTATCGTTCGCCTGAGTTGGATCACGCGGCACCAGCCGAGACGGTTTGCTGAGCCCCCAGAATGCTTCGTTCAACTGACCATCGAGAGTGACATCGGCATCAGTGATGGCCACGGGCCGATGTTCGAATTCGGTATCCTCGAGCTTCAGTTTTTCCATCAGAGTCAGCCCGTTCTCGATGAAGGGCCGTGCGAGTTTTTGACCGTCTTCATTAAAGACAGTAGCAATGTAGAGGTTCCAGTCTTCTCGATGGCGGCGCAGAATCTCTTCTCGAGCAGGAAAGCCGGGTGATTCAGCAGGGTGGCCGTCACGAAGATGTGATTCCAGCCATAAGAAGACTGAGTCGATGACAATTCGCTCGCGGCGAACATGAGTCTGTTGGACGGGATCATCGTTGGTCAGCCGCATCGCTTCATCAAGCCAGCGATACGCATCTGTAAAGAATTCGTTGTCACAAAATGCTTCGGCCCAGACCTGCCGTTGAACATCGACAACGCGAAGAGACAGATCGGCTTGTCGCTGTTCGATTCTCTCCAGCAATTGACGCATCGGCTTTGCGGCCGGGCCGTAATAGCCATCGCAAAACGCTTCCACCAGCAAATCAGGGTTCTTTGCAGGTTCATCGATCAGCTTCAAACCAATCCACGTTCGCAATGGCATGAACGACTGCAAATCGACGCTCACAGGTTCTGCATTGATGCCCGCGCCGAACAGATCTTCAATCTCGATCGTGACAAGCTCTACGCCCGACTTCTGAAACATCTTCACATCTTCCGAGATTGCTCGCACATTCGTTGATGGAGCGAAGAATCCGGGCGGATGTTGTTGAAAGACGCGCCAGTAGTCCCAGACTCCAAGCTTGCAATCTTTCTGCTGCCAGCCAGCGAACACCGACATGAGTCTTTTATTGCGAGGATGACTTAGCGGATGCGTCAGATCGGAGATGCCGTAGTTGTCGCAGTATCGCACAACGACATTCGATTCCGGCCGTAAATTCAGAGGTGCATTCAGCGTGAAGTTATAGGCCTCCGTCTGAACATGAACGTTCGGGAATTCCTCCTTGAGACCACTCGCCACATTGTTCACGAATTCCATTAACGGTCCGCTTTCAGAACCCTCGCGTTCCATCACAGCCTTGCAATCAGGACAAAGACACAGGTTTGCTGTGTTGTCATTTTGCGACAACACAAGCCACTCTGCAGGTACTCGTCCTTCCGTAATGGCCGCCGCATGGTCGTTTTGCAGAAACTTTCTGGCTCGTTCCAAAACGATCCGGCGCACATCGGAGTTGGTCATGCAGAGTTGTGTCCATGCAGACGGAGTCCCCATGTCGTCGGTAATTCGCTTACCTGTCGAATCCATTCCGAAGTATTCCGGATGAGTATTTGCGAACTCCTTCGATGAAATAAAGTTGCCGAAAGAATGCACGCCCGTCGGAATCATTCTGGAGTGGCCACCGACTGCTTCCCGACCGTCGATAATGTTCTTGTTCCAGACTCGAAACTTCTCCGTCAGTCGGCCATCCTGAGCTGGATAGCCATAGGGAAACCCTGTGAAGATTTGCCGAACAGGAAAAGCAGGGCGACCGGTTCTCTCGACTGCTGGCAATGTCAGTGTTGGGTGTTTCGGCACAACTTCGGTGAAAGGGTCCAGTATCAGAACCCCAACTTCCTTTTCCAAAAACTCGGTCACAGAATAAATCGTTCCTCGCGGCGGCCCGCCGGCGAGAATGATCGACGGAGCCGCAATTCGAACGTGCCATTCCTCGGGCTTCATGCCAGCCTTGTCAAAGCCGGCAAGACTGGCGGCACGCGTTGCGCCGACATAGATGCATGTCGCGGGTGCAGTTGGATCGTCTTCGTTCACGATCTTAAAGTCTGCGTTGGTCACTTGTTTCAAAGCGGCTGATAGCCACTCGGCGGCAGTCACTTCTTCAGGACTGGGCTTCGTCGGAGTCACGATGACATAGTCGGTGCGACCATCATTCGACAAACTGATGTCTTCAGCTTGCAGTTGGGAACTCAAGGCCAGCAAGCAGACCAGTATGCAGCGAGCAACCATTTTTTCGCTCTTCAAGTGTCTAACAGAAATGAGACGAACGCCAAACCACG
>CAIXQV010000642.1 GCA_903921605.1 uncultured Planctomycetaceae bacterium
AGGGATTTATCGCCGAGGCCGTAAAGCGTAAAGAAAAGATGTCGCGCCGGGAGAAGCTTCTGATCGAAGCCTTCGAACGATTCATCAATGCAAAACACGAAAAGGACGAAGAGAAGAAGACACGCTCCAATCGCTATGTGTCAGATCTGGAAGATGTTTTGCTGGAGTTCCCGGAAGACATCGAGACGAAAGCGTTCCTCTGTGAGTTCTTCTGGTCGGGCAAGCGTGACGGTCTGGATATGCCGTCGAATCTTTCTGTCGATGCAATGATTCAGGATGTGCTCGATAAAGAACCGCTGCATCCGATCCATCACTATCGCATTCATCTGTGGGATGGCAAGAAGCCGGAAATGGCTCTGCAGTCCTCTGCGCTGGGAGGCATGGCGGCTCCGGCGATTGCTCACATGTGGCATATGCCCGGGCATATTTATTCACGGTTGCATCGCTACCACGACGCCGTCTATCAACAGGAAGCGTCGGCTCGAGTTGACCATGCGCATATGATGAAGGATCGAGTTCTCCCGGATCAGATTCACAATTTTGCGCACAACAATGAGTGGTGTATTCGCAATATGATTTCGATCGGGCGGGCTGATGAAGCGGAATCGCTGGCTCGCAATATGCTGAGCCTGCCCCGGCATCCGAAGTATAACCACATAGGCAAGTCGGGCAGTTTCAAATACGGTCGTGAGCGACTGCTGGAAGTACTGCAGGCCTTTGAACAGTATCCGCAGATCGCAGCCTTAAACGGCACCGTGTGGATGGAAGACACCGGCGACAAGGAAGAAGATCTCCGTCGCGACCGCGCGATTGGATCAGCGTTCGCGGTGTTGGGGAAGACAGCCGAAGCCGCGACGGTGCGTGATCGTATCCAGAAAATGCAGGACGCGGAGAAGTTGAAACAACAGGAAGCTGCAGCAGAAGCCGAAAAGAAAGCACGCGAAGCCAAGTCTGATGATAAGGCCATCGAGAAAGCTCGTAAGGACGCCGAAGGTAAGTTCGCCAATGACCTGCGTCGACTTGAAAAAGCACTGCAGGAGATCGACGGACGCACGGCAGCGCAGGCTGGTGATTTTGCGAAAGCTCTGGATCTGTTGACGAAATGCGATATCGGAGCAGAAGAAATTCCTTTGCTGATGCTCAAGGCCGGGAAGAACGACGACGCGATTAAGAAGGCGGAAGAGGTTGTAAAGAGCAATCCGGACGAAGTGCTGGCGTTGGCAACTCAGACGGAAGTGTTGTTTGCAGCAGGTAAGAAGGACGAATCCAAAGCCGCCTTTGAGAAGCTGCGGAAGATTTCTTCGACGGTTGATCTGGATGTTCCCCCGATGACTCGACTGGCTGCGATCGCCGCTGAGTTCGGGTTCGGGGGCGACTGGCGAGTTGTTCATGAGATTCCGAGCGACCTTGGGGCGCGGCCGCATCTGAATGCACTTGGCCCGTTCCGCTGGACTCCGTCACCTGCGATCCCGTTTTCGTTGGCTGATATGGACGGGAAGACGCGAACGTTATCTGAGTACAACGGCAAGCCCGTGATCGTCATTTTCTATCTGGGCTATGGCTGTCTGCATTGTGCTGAGCAGTTAAAAGAAATGACGAAGAAATTTGAGGGCTTCCGCAACGCGGGCTTTGATGTTGTCGCCATTAGCACCGACAAACAAGAGAATCTGAAACGCGCCTATGCGGATTTGGAGACTGGCTTTCCATTTCCATTGCTGGCTGACCCGGAGATGAACGTGTTCCGGCAGTATCGCTGTTATGACGACTTCGAAAAGGCGGCCCTGCACGGCACATTTGTCATCGATCGCAATGGCCTGGTACGATGGCAGGACATTAGCTTTGAACCATTTATGGATATGGATTTTTTGTTGAAGGAATCAGTGCGATTGTTGAATCTCGATCCTCAGGCCGTGAGCTCAAATCCCTCCCGTGGTGAAGCTGAGTAACTGCTGATGGAATCTTCGGCGTTTAATCCATATGCCGCTCCGGAAGAACAGACCTTGCCCGATCTTCCGGCTGATCATCTTGCCTTCCGGCAGCAGTTCATTCACTGTGAATCAAACATCAAAAGCATC
>CAIXQV010000643.1 GCA_903921605.1 uncultured Planctomycetaceae bacterium
CAGCGGAATTGAGTTTCAATGTGCGATCCGTATGCACCGGCTGAATCGAAGTTGATCCAAGATTAAGGACAACGTCTAACGTCAGAAATGCGAAGCTCAGTGTATCAATACCTTCGTTCACATTCTCGGTCACCTGATCCGCTTCGGCAACGGAGGCGGAGTTAAACAAATAAGTGTCATTATCCGCCCCACCGAGCAGCAGGTCATTGCCGGAAGCGCCCATAAGCGCATCGTCACCGGCACCACCCGACAGAGTATTGGCGAATGAATTCCCACTGAGTGTATCGTTGAAGTCTGACCCCGCCAGGTTTTCCACCAGAGAAATCGTGTCACTTCCCGATCCAATGGTGTTTTGAGATCCTGTATGTCCAAGGCCGACGGTGACTCCGATCTGTGCCGCACGATAGCTGACCGTGTCGCTACCGCTTCCACCGTTGATGATATCGTTGCCTGATCCACTGATCAGAATATCGTTACCGTTGTCACCGAAAAGTTGTCCACTTATTCCCGCGCCAAGGGTGCGATCCAACTGCAGTACGTCGTTTCCGCCACGGCCTGTGATGACCACCTGATTGACGCTGGTCACTGCGATTCCAGTGTTGATGATCCCACTTTGCTCAATAATCCTGACCAGTCCCGCAATACTTGAAACGGTGATTAGGTCGTCATCTGTATCAGATCCACTGACTGTCAGAACGCCGCCTGTGAATGAGTATGTGATTTCGATTGCGTCTGTGACAGACACAGACAGAGTTCTCGTGGAGGCAGGATTGACGCCATCGCTGGCTCCCACCGTAACATTATAATTGTTGTTGCCATCTGCATCCGTGGGATACTCAAAGTTTGGCGCTATGATAAAGGACAGCTCGCCCGTCGCCGCGTCGATTTCAAACAAATCACCGTCGGCACCGCCAGCAATGGAATAGGTTACCGTTGCAAGTTCGGGGTCGGAAGCGGCGATTGTGGTGACCGAGATAGTATTCTCAGCCAGCGCGTAAACGTTTCCACCAGTGAATGCGGGTGCCTCATTGACATTGATCAAAGTGATGATCAGAGTGACATCCGAGAATAATCCTGCTTCGTCGGTTGAGCGGATGATGACCTGCCGAGTCGATCCCGCTTCAAAATCGAGACCTGTAGAACCGACTCTCAATTCATTTTCCACCAGACGAAACTGACTGCTGTCGAGCGCTGTCAGAAGGCTGAGGCGAGTGACATCCCCCGAGTTCGGGTCACTACCGGAAATCCTGCCGACAAGGCCATCGGGAATATTTTCGCGAATCGATGTGTTCGAGATCGTGGCTGCGTTCGGATAGTCATTCTCTTCAAAACCAGGAGTGCCGTTAAGCAGATAGCTGGCTCGCCAGTTCGCCGGCGAACTGTAGCTTGCCGCTACGTTTTTGACCGTCAGCGAATACCCGCCGCCATCCGGAGTCACCGGCCAGGGCGGTGTCGTCGTCGCTTCATCATCGTAGTTGAAATCCTGAATCGTCACGTTGGAAGCACTTGTCAGTCGGATTTGCTCGCCACCATTATCAAGACTGCCGGTATAGACTCCGGCGACTCGCACGTTCGTTCCGTATCGCAATTCAAATGCCGCTTGGTTCTTGATGACAACGACTGACTGCCCCGGCTCAAGAAATGCAACGGCTCCGGTGGTAAAATCAAACGTGATTCCGGCGGTAAACCGGACACCGGAAAGAGTAATCGTCTGGGCTCCGATGTTTCGCAATTCGATGAACTCAAAGTTCTGCTTGTCATTGAACGGCGCGGCCGGTGTGCCTGCTTCGGCTGCGGGATTGTAATGGACTTCAGCAATCGCAAGGTTACCAGCAGCGGCCGGCACGGCCGCCGTGAAAACAGATTCGGCGAGAGCTGACCACGTCGATCCATCAAGAACTCGGGCTTTCAACGCCACGGGCCCTGAAAGTGCGACACCTGGATTCGAACTGCTGCTGGCGATCAATTCGGCATCGAAAGACAAGTCGGAGCTACTCGCATCAAACTGGTGCAGTTCTACCGCAATCGTATTCTGCCCGTTCACAAGTAACGCCGGGTTCACGTCAAACTCGTAAAATGTCTGCTCATCACCTCCACCCACACTGTTTATAGCGGGAGTCGAGGCAGAGATAACTCCGGTCGGCATGTTGCTCCGAGTCACCTCGACACCATTGACGTAGACAACAGCTCCGTCATCTCGTTTGAGTCGCAGTTTCAGTCCGACGAGCTGGGAAGCTCCTGTGACGTTAAAGTGACGACGAAGATAGGTCGTGATGAATTTGGCTCCGGGATCTGATCCGAACCCGACTGTTGTAGTTTCATCTCCATCGCCGTAGCCCAGTTCGGCATCTCCGGCGGCCCATGCGGAATCGTCAAAAGAGCCCGCTCGCCATGCTTCACCCTGGTCGGTTCCCAGGTCAAAGTACTTCCAGGTGGATCCGCTGGACACAAGCGATGTTGAAAGGATCGAAGCGTCATAGGCGATTGCCGCAGGGTTAATACCGCCGCCGACCTGTCGCGGATCACTTCTGTCGGTCGTGTAGTAAACTAAACCGCCGGCTGCCGAATACTTCAGAATGTCTCCGGGAATAATCTGGCCGCTGAACTTTGGAAGACCATTGATCAGCGACTGAGGCGAGTCGATCATCGGGAACAGGCCGTTGTTGCGGAACTGCTGCAGAAGAACAGGATTCCGATTCCCCAGGAATCCGTTCTGCATATTATCCACAGCTGCCAGCCAGTCCGTCCGACCAAGAGGACTATCAGGCCGCTTGGAATCGCCCCAACGAGCACTCTCCGCGATGATCGCCTGATCCAGTGCGTCCACATGTTTCTGAAATCGAGCCCTGGCATTTTCCGCAGTCATCGGACCGTTGTTGAAGAAGTTCTTCTGGACGGCGTCGGCAAATGCCCGGCGATATTCGGCATTCGCCATGAGTTGTTGGTGCAGAAACTGCGGATTGAAGTGCTGCGCTTCTGCTCCGGCGGGGAACGGCCCATTGCGGTCTTCGCCCACGTTCAGCAGAGTATGTTCACCGTCATGCTGAAAGTATCGGAAGCCCTGGCGACCCAGCCGATTGCGAATTGCAAAGAAGTTATTGACAGCCTGATTGCCCAGGAAAGCGGAAATTGGAGCATCGAGATTTCCGCCGTGAAGGATGCCCATCATGTACACAATGAGATTGTCGACGTCGACCAGCACATCTTCATCAGGAATCGACGGATCATTCACGCCATTGGCGTTCTTGCCCTGAAGTCGAAAGTAGTTGGTATTGTCAGCCAGATCCAGCGTGGTTGCCAACTGATGCAGTCGATTAAACGCCACGGAATTTCCATCCGTTGCATACACCGTGTATGAGCCGGCTTCCGGCTTAAGCACATCATAGTCGGAGGCAGAACCACCAAAGTAGCTGGCCGCATATTCGGCTTCGGCACGCTCCTGTGTCTGGTAGACGCCCCAATACTGGCCGTCCAGATACAGGTGATACCAGTTACTGCGCGTGTAAGGCTGTCCCATCGCGCCCTGCGATTCTCTGCTGAACACATCCTGAATCATGGTGTTACTCGGATCACCGCCGAAACTCCAGGAATAGTTCTGAGCTGTCCGCAGATCGATCTTCTTGAATGATCCGGTGCCCGCAGAACCAAACAGCGGATAGTCCAGAGTCGAGTCACCGTACTCACCGCGGAAGAAGAGTCGAAACGCATGCTTGGGATTGTCGCCACTGCGACTGAAGCCACCACGAATTCGCAGACCGGCATTGACCTGGAAACCCGTCGAGCCGTTCGGATTCAGCAACTCCAGCGAAGCCGGACGCTCCCAGTCGCGTCCGTCGTTGTAGGCATTCGCATAGATGCCTGTCGAAGGATCAAACAGATGGGCCAGATCCGTGGTAATCGACAGCGACGGGATGGCCTTCAGAGCATCCTTAACTCGTGCGGCCCCTTCCTGCTGAACAACAGTCTGGTCGATGCCATAATCGACGACGTTATTTCCCCACGATGAAGGCCAGTTGGCCGGCGCCGCTCCCAAATCCGGATCGCCGCCCGCCACATCGTCGCTGGGCGATTGGTGGATCACGTCGTCAAGAAACAAGTAGGATCGTGTAATCGAAGGCAGAGAAATGAAGCCGGTCTGAAACGCCTGCGAACGTATGGTTGTCGTTCCGCTGATGGAGATCGGCCCCGTGTAGATCTGTCCATTCGTCTCTGACGGAGCACTTCCGTCGGTCGTGTAGCGAATCTCTGCGTTGGATGCCGGAGTCGACAGTGTGACTGAAAACGGACTGTCATAAAATCCGGCCGGCATACTCGCAGAAACTCGATCGGCGAAGCCATCAAAGGGTGTTGCGTTGGGACCTCCCGGCGTCGAAACCTGAAAATAGCGTGGCTCCTGCGACGGGATGGCGACGCCGGTCAACTCAGGAAGAATCAGAAAACTGTCATCGCCGACGGCAGAATTCAGGCCCTGGATCGCCAGCATATTCTGGCCAGCGTTTAACAAGTGAAGAAACGGAGTCAGGTTGATGCTTTCCGGGGTCACCGTCTCCGACAATGTGCGTTTACTCACAGCCGAAGAATCGAACGCCACACTTCCCGGCGCGTTCCGTCGAGCAACCTCAACACCATTCAGATAGGCCACGAAGCCGTCGTCATAACGCATTTTGAGCAGTAAAGCTTCGTAGGCTGACGGATCTGACGCGTTGAATGGAACTCGAATATAGGCCGAAGAACGAATGCCCAGCATCGCAGTGCCGACATTCGTGCCCACAACCAGATTCGAATCCGGACCCAGAGTGGAGTAGACCGCCAGCCCGCCGGTGGCAGTGTCTCCCACGAGATCGAAGACTGTTTCGTCAAATAGGGGATAGGCGCCCGAGGCCGCAAACAACTCGACACTGGCTCCGCCGCCGCGCTCGTACATCAGCAGACGAATCTCCCAGTCACCAGCCTCCGGGATATTGAACGTCGCCAGTGTATCATCCGGGCCGCGAGGATCGAAGAACTCTGACGTGAACAACACTCCGTTTCGTTCGAGCTGCAGTTCGAAGCCATCGTCGCTGTTGACACCAAACGTCCAGGCACCCGACGTGGGAATTTTGACACTTGCTTCCGCCTGAACCATAAACTGGTCCGCATCGTCGCCAATACTCTGAGTGGGAAACGCAAGGTCAGTCGCATATCGACCACCGCCGCCATTGCCCATGTAATTAATGACGGACGCATGCTCATAGACGGAGTCAAATTGTAGTGCGGGATTTGCCGCAACATTTCTGGCGATGTCGAGGTTCTCCAGATCCACGTTTGACCTGATGTAGGTCACATTGAAACCCGGCTGAACAACACCGAATCCAACTCCCGTCGTGCCGTTCGTCCAGGCAGAAGCGTTGAACGACGGGCTTTGCCAGCTACTTCCCAGACTGCCGCTGGACGGAATCAAAACCTGTGCATTCGCACCCGGTGCGATCAGCCTGGTCGTGTCAAAGGCAACTCCATAGGAGACGTTTTCAACCTGAGGAGGAAAGGCTGGCGAGTATTCACTTGCGATGCTGCCTCCCGGAGCGACCAGAGCAAGGTACTCGCCGGACGCGGAGAGACGAAAATTCGTATGTAGCTCAGTCCCTGCAGTGCGATTCTTTCCTGATGCAAAGATCGTCATGAATTGGTTCGCGCCGATCGTAATGCTCGGGAACTGCCACTGCGAGAGATCGCTGGAGGAATCTGTCAGAGCCCAGCCTGTCAGGTCAATCGCGCCGGCCGTCGGATTGTAAATCTCAATCCAGTCGCTGGAATCACCATCCTGATCCTGCAACCCGCCTCCATTGGACGCCAGAATCTCACTGATAATTGGCGTTCCCGCCAGAAGCTCCCGGCGTTCCAGTGACTGCAGTCGGCTGCTCGGCAAACGGCGTCTCCTCGCCTGAAGTCCACGAAAAGCACGCGAACGGAACATCACAGAGAATTGATCAAAATAGTTCTTTAGACAATTCTGCAAGGCGACAGTGTGTTTGGTAGGCAAGACTAAATCCCGATGGGTGGCACTGAAATCCGGAGTAGCCGCTTGTTTTTAACGGAACTCGCAGTGCCAGGCAATCGCTTTCCCGAAACTACCGTTGCTTGTGCCAATTTTGCCCCATCGGTGAAGGTATGACGAAATCCTTAGTGACCAGAGGCCGAAAGATAAGAGCACCACCCGCAATAGGTCACGTGAACGCAATCCAGATGGCGTCCGTCGAATGCCAGCCGCCTTCTACAGTTTCTCCGTTAGAGCACCAAAAGGCCTGCTCCAGGACACGCTATACTTTAGCATGGTGCACGACAAACTCGAGCGGCATAGCGTCAGCTATCCGTGTCCCGCGATTCTGTGCTTTGATTATAGAACCAGATCAAACCGCGCGGACTTACACGGAGGGCTGACGCCCGGCCGCTCGCCGCGGGAAACGGACAGTTACAGGACGTCGATCAACTCACCTGCGAACAGGTCGGTGATCACATCGTCGACGGCTCGGAAGAACCAGTCGCTGTTTGATCCGCCCGTTAAAGAGTCATCTTCACCCGCGTCGTTCAGCACGTTGGTCCTTGCTTTCAGTGAAACCACCGGACTGCCTACACCAGCTCGCAGATTGGCGATGCGAACCGCGTAAGTGTTGGCAGAAACCCACTGCGTGCGAAGCGTGTTGAGATTGCTTAGACTGGTATCGCTCATCGTGCGTCCCGCGATCAGGATATCATCGCCAGCTCCGCCGTTCAGAGTGTCCAGTCCCAGGCCGCCGATCAGGATGTCGCGACCATTGCCCGCTTCCAGAATATCGTCGCCTTCCATGCCCACCAGAATGTTGTCACCAAGGCCACCCGTCAGTCGGTTTGCCAGAGTATTTTCCAGCAGCGTATCACTGCTTGTACCTCCCACCGCGTTCTCAAATGTGCTCAGAGAATTCAGCTTCAGCGTTCGATTCGTATGCACCGTCTGAACCGAAGTCGAACCGAGATTCAGTACGACACTGGCCGTCAGATAGGCAAAGTTTAGTGTGTCAACGCCTTCGTTCAGATTTTTATCCCTCACTGACGTGTCGGGTTGTGAAAATTCATTAAAACATTCAGATCGTTGCCTCAATCGCAGCTTCGCAAAGAATAACTCCTGTGAGCACAATTATGAGAACCGAAAAAGAAAAGATGCTGGCGGGTGAACTCTACGATGCTCTGGATTCAGAGTTGGTAGAGGCCAGAGAACGTGCTCGAGATCTTTGCTGGGATCTCAATGCAACTCGTGAGCGAGAACAGGATGTTCGTCGTCGCATTCTGCAGGAGCTGCTGGGATCTGGCGGTGATTCGGTCTGGATGCAACCGCCGTTCTATTGCGACTACGGAAGCAACATTTATCTCGGCGAACGAGTTTACTTCAATTTCAACTGCGTCATCCTTGATGTCTGCGAAGTGCGAGTTGGAGACTTCTCTTTCTTCGGTCCTGGAGTTCAGATCTACGCCGCGACTCATCCCATCAATGCCCAGTTGCGACGTACTCAGGAATACGGCAAACCGGTGACAATCGGCTCTGATGTCTGGGTCGGCGGAGGAGCGATCATCTGCCCCGGAGTTACGATCGGATCGAAGACGGTCATCGGGGCCGGAAGCGTGGTGACAAAGAACATTCCCGACGGTGTCGTCGCCGCTGGAAATCCCTGCCGGATCATTCGAGAAATCACAGAAGCAGATCGTGACAACAAACCGCTTCGATAATAACCTCTTTGACAGTCTGCCGACTTCGATCCCCGATGAACTCATTCAGGTGATTGCAGAGCACCAATACGTCCGCATCGAACGGATTGTGTCCCACGGACATGCCTCACCGGACGGGTTCTGGTATGACCAGGATGAGAATGAATGGGTCATAGTTCTGAAGGGTGCCGCCAGACTTCGATTCGATGACCGATCGGTGGAATTGAAGACCGGCGATTTTGTGAACATTCCGGCTCATAAAAGGCATCGAGTGGAGTGGACGACACCAGACGAGCCGACAATTTGGCTGGCCGTGTTTTTCGTCGGTTGAATCAACGAACCGTCGGGCGCCACTTCAGTCTTCCGAGTGTCGTTACAGATGATTGTCGTCGTCGGTTCATTTTGTCGGACTCGTTTATACTCACATTTTTTGCTCAGCAATAAACGCATCGTCGCTGAGACGTTGAAGAATCAGCCGCAAGGAATCCTGCGATACAACCCGGTACGGGTTCTACAACAAAGCCTGGGGGCGTCGCCTTGCGGCGCGCCCCAGGTATCGGACCAGGGAATGTCCAGAACCCCGATGGGGTTCCACAGCACGGACAACATTCTTTAATCAGGTATCGCAGCAGCAGCAGCAGCAGCGAATTGTGGAACCCCGTTGGGGTTCAAATCGCAGGCCAAATTTTCCTGGGGTGCGCCGTTGTTACGGCGACCCCAGGCTTTGTTGTAAAACCACGTTGGGGTTGAGGTGCCCCTGGTTCCCAAACGAGCGGACCACCGGCGTGAAGCCGACGGGAGCCCAATCGCATCGGATTTGGCCGTAGCAGATAAGCCGCGTTACGCCATTCTGGTTGGTTTCGTGGCCAACTTAGAATTCACCATGAAGAATAGAATGTGGGTAAGGATGAGCCCGCAGTAACGACCTACTGAGGTTCGCGACTACGCCCAGTCTTCCGTGTTTAAAATGGGCTCTGTCAGTGGATTCCTTTTCGCATTACCATGCTGGAATAACCGACTCTGAACTTCTATGAATGCCTGCAACATGCCGTTTCGAACAACCGGAAAGTATGATCTTGTCATCTGCGATATTGACGGATGCCTGTCGCCTGAGTCGCATGCGCCGATCAACGGGCCAGCTCTTTCTGAAATTGCCGAGCATAATCGTCAAGCGATTTC
>CAIXQV010000644.1 GCA_903921605.1 uncultured Planctomycetaceae bacterium
TCTCCTTTTACCCGGCCCACCGAATCTCATGCACGCTGAAATCATTGCCATCGGTTCAGAACTGACCTGCGGATCCAAGCTCGACACCAACAGTCAGTGGCTCAGTCGCGAACTGGAATCGCTGGGCTGGACCGTTTCGCGCCACACAACGCTATCCGATGATATGAACGCGATCATCAATGAATTCCGTGCAGCCGCCGATCGCGCGCGAGTTGTTCTCATCACCGGCGGACTTGGGCCGACTCTCGACGACATTACTCGGGACGCGTTAGCGGAAGCCTTTCAGCAGCCGCTGGTCCGTGATGCGGAATCCTTGCAGCAGATTGAAGCCTTGTTTGTGGCTCGAGGAAAAGTCATGCCGGAACGAAATCATCGCCAGGCGGATCGTCCGGAGAAATCTCAGGCACTGCCCAACAGTTGCGGAACGGCTCCCGGGATTCTGATGCGAGTGGAATCGTCGGCGGGACACTCCTGTTTATTTGCAGCGATGCCTGGCGTTCCGGCGGAGATGCGTCCAATGTACGAACGCCAGATTCAGCCGCATCTGCTGGACAGCAGCATGGTCATGTGTCGCCGAGTCATCCGGACATTTGGCTACGGGGAATCTGAAGCGGAACGACTGCTGGGAGATTTAACAGCGCGTGGACGGAATCCGGAAGTGGGCATCACAGCCAGCGAAGCTGTGATTTCTCTGTGGGTGACCGCTCGTGCAACATCAAAAGACGCAGCAGAAGTCATGTGTGAAGACACAATGCGGTTGATTCGCGAGCGTTTGGGAGAAACGGTCTATGCCGAAGGAAATGCCGAGCTGCATGAAGTCGTGGCGGAGTTGCTCACAAATCGACGATTGCGAATCGGCTTGGTGGAAGGATCAACCACCGGTGGTTTGATGGCTCTCTGGATGACCGAGCATCCCGCGCTCAGTGCGGTCGTGCAGGAAGCTCGTGTGATCACCGGCCACTGGAATCAGTCTGCCATAACATCAGCCGACAGCAACTCGCATGCAGTCGCAGACGCGTCAGAATGGCCAACAATTGCAGCACGGGTTGCCCGTGATGGACTTCAGAGCCAGTCCGTCGATTACTTGTTACTGTCATCACCGCACGAAGATGTTGTTTCTGAATCCGGTGTGACGTTGCGTCGAGGATCCGTGGCGATTGCGGGTCCGGACATGTTTCAGATTTTCGATACAACCATGTCCGGAAATCTCGCTATCTTCCGCCAACGAGCCGCTCGAACGGCCCTGAATCGCCTCCGGCTGTTGCTCACCGCAAAGTGATCCCTGGAAACCGGGAGCATTGTGAGCTGGCGTTGCCTTGAATCCATCAATGGGTTTCGAAGCCACAGATGATTCAAGGCAACTTTGGGCGACTGTACGGCACGTGGTACTGCAGTCCCAGCTGCCTGGACGCGACACAAGGGATTACGCCTTATCTGCAAAGCAGCCTAGCCCTCAGCCACTTCCACGTAGACCTTCAGGGCATCTCGATCTTCAACGAGCAGCCGCATCATTTCTTTGTAGTTATCGAGACCTTTCACGGGAGTCGTCAGGATTCTCTGAATGACACCGGGATAGGTTACTTCGCCCAAAGCCAGATCCGCGATTCCGGATTCGAAATGTCGGAAGTTGGCATTTACGGAACCCACCAACAACTTGTTTCCCAGAACCCAGTTCAGATTGATGTGGTCGCCGGGCACTTCGACCTTTCGTTGACCGCCGGTGATGCTGGTCCAGACGATGCAGCCGTTGTGGCCGAGAACCTGCATCGCCTCGAAAGCGATCGCACTGTTGCCGGTGGCTTCAATAATCAGGTCAGGCTTACCGTACTTCGCGGCAATTTCCGGCAGAGTCTGGTCGCCGGTGCTGATATAGGTTGCTCCCAAGCCCTCGGCAATCTCGGCCTTCAGATTTGGTTTCCGCCCGCGAGCCAACGTGAAGACTTCAAGACCGCGTAAACGCAGGGCCAAAGTTGACAGCAGGCCAATCTGGCCCGCGCCGGTCACCCACGCGCGTTTTGGCTGCCAAACCTGCAAGCGGCGTTGAGCCAGAAAGGCCTGTTCAACAGCCTTCGCGGCACAGCTCATGGGTTCGGCGAGCACATGCAGGTGCTTCAGGCCCACCGGCATTCTTACGATAAATTCTTCGTCGTCGACGAAGTACTCCGTCAGGTAGCCGTGGCGGAGGTTAATTCCACGTTCGTAGTATTGCTCCTCACTGGTAATATCAGATCGCCCGATCTGGTCGTAAATTGAGCTACCCGGACGTCGCACGGTACACGTCACATAGTCGCCGGCTTTCACCTTCTTTACGTTCGGGCCGACCTCCTCCACGATTCCGAAACATTCATGACCAATCACCAGGAAGTCGTACCCGGGAGGAGCATTCCCATAAAGTGCGTCATTGATTTCCCGGTCAGTCGCATCCACCCCCACTTTTAGCACCCGAACCAGGACGCCTGTCCCGTTTGGCACATCGGTCACCGCCGGTTTAGCGAGGTCGGCGAGATGAACACTGTCGGGAGTGCCCGGACGGACTGCAATGGCTTTCATAGAGAACAACTCCGAGGATACTAAATGCGGCCCAGCGACCTTAGCCGTTGGAACGAGGTGTCAGATGCAACCACAAGAAATTGTCAACTGTGAACGGATCCGGCGGCTGGTGTGACCGTAATGCTGCGAAAGTCGGTAGTCTTTAGTCTGCGTAAGATTAGCAGGTTAAATAACTTGCGGCGGAGGCACTGTCTGTTCAATCGACAAAGACGATTTTCGCGGATTCTAGGGGCTCGACATACAGTCACAAGTCATTTTTAATCAAACCTCCATCATCGGGGATACGCCATGCCTCCCATGTTTTGCATAGCCCCCGTTTGTGGTCACTTATTTTACTCACCCCACGTTACCGAATTGCCTCGATGACGTCTCAACTACTTGCTGTCGGGGGTAATTCGTCGACTGGTATAGCATTAAAAACGTAAAAACAGCACACTAAGCACAGAAGTGCGCATTGCGTCATGCGGCGTGAACGGCCTTCGGACCTCGTCGAAAAACGTTGACAGGATGCACTGCCCTGCTTGTGCATTCTTGGGATCCGGCGTTCCCAGCAACGGGTTACTCGTTTTCGAGGCATTTTCTGTAAAACACTCAGGAAGATCAGCCGGCCAAAGTGTCCGATGGATTCGGCCAGAAAGTATACGATGAAGGGTTCGTCAAAGTCATCTCCTCAGTCTGGTGAGAAGCGAGTCAGTCAGGTGGTTTTTGCCGACTCGGCGCAGTCGCAACCATCGCTGAAGATTTCTGAGATTCTGGTTCGTCAGAGGTGGGTAATTCTAGGCTCAATGAGCCTTGGGTTGGCACTGGCGTCGCTCTACTGGTCAAAAGCAAGAGTCTGGTATGAATCCAGCGCCAAGGTGCTTGTCAGCCAACGAGACCCCACATTGGCCTCTGGCGACAGTAAGGGCGAGAGCATGGTTGACGAGGACGTTCTCGCAAACCATATGGAGGTAGTTCGCAGCCGACGCATTGTTGAGGGGGCGTTAAAGCGTCACGACCTTACGGAGCTGCCATCGATTATGGAAAAGATCGCGGGCAAGAATAGTGATGCCGCGGATTACGTCATCAGCCATCTGAAACTCAGCCGTGGCGGTGAAGGTACAGCGAAGGATGCAAGAAGCCTGGCAATTCGCTTTGAGCATACCGATGCTGAGGATGCACGCCTCGTGCTTGAGGGGATCGTAGTTGAGTACCAGCTCTTCTTGAATGAGCAACTTTCCAAGGCGATGTCGGAAGCGAATTTGTTGGTAGAGGAAGCTCGCGACAGCCTCGAGAAGGAGTTGTCAGAAGTTCAACAGGAGTTCATCAATGCCCGGCAAAATGCTCCTGTGCTTTATCAGGGCGAAAACAGCGGGAACATGTATGTCGAGGGATATCGTAAGCTGCACGAAGAGCTTCTGGAGCTGGATATTCGCGAATCGGCGATTCGCTCTCGACTTGAAAAGGCAAAGGCAGTCCTGACCACCAAAGGTGAGGAAGGACAGATTCTTATAGAGGATCTCGGGATCATTGACACGGAAAGTCTGACCCGACTTGGCATCTTTTCTGGCATGCAGTCGAATGCGGCCAGAGGAACGGATTTTCTTTCTGGTCAGGCTGACCGTGCTGAACAGGCCCGTCTTACCAGCGACCTGATTGTCATGGAAACTGATCTGAGAAAGATGAAAGCTGATCTGGGTGGGAGGCATCCGGATGTGAAGAAGCTTGAAGACCAGATCCAGTACATTGCGGAGAAGCTTGCCGAGCGTGAAGAGGGTCTCAAGCCCACCCTTGAAGCCGTTGAGCTCACTCCGCGCGGGCTCCTGTCAGCGTACATTGCGTTCCTCGAAAAAGATGCAACGGAAATTTCTGAGACGCGTGTTGAGCTGACCACCAAGATGAACGACGCCGAGAAACTCGCTCGACAGCTTGTGGAGTATGAACTTAAGGAAGGCATGATTAAGTCCAGGGTTGATCGAACACAGATTTTGTTCGACGGACTGGTTGAGCAATTGAGGGGGCTCGACGTGGCCTCGGGAATGCACGGCTACATTCATGAGCTTCTTGAGTCACCTCGTAAAGGTGTAGAGATTTGGCCAAGCCTGCCTCTGTGTGGGGTTGGTGGGCTGATGATGGGATTGGTTGCAGGATTGTTTGCGTCCCTGCTGATTGATCAGCTCGATACTCGATTCCGCACATCATCTGAAATTGACAGTGCGATCGGTCTGCCGATTCTTACGCGAGTGGGAGGCTTCAAAACCGATGGCGCGTTCCCTATTGTTGCTGACAACTCTCCTGAAGGAGAGTCCTTCCGCATCCTCCGCACATTGTTACTGACCGACATTCGTGCCGGGAATCTCCGAGTTATCTCTGCGACGAGCCCACTGCCAGGAGACGGTAAGACCACGATTCTGGCCAATATTGCAGCCTCTTTCGCAAAACTCAACATGACCGTTGTCATGATCGAGGGAGACATGCGACGACCGACGTTCCATAAGAGATTCAACGTTCCTGATGAGCGAGGACTCTCGGATGTTCTGAAAGGCAAATGCAGTCTTGACGACGTCCTGATTCCGTCCGGTGTCGCAAATCTGACGTTGATGACTTCGGGAACTGGAGCTGCTGACCCATCAGAGCTTCTGCAGAATTCCGTGTTTGATGAGTTGCTGGTTGCACTGAAAGCAAAGTTTCAACTGGTGATTATTGACGTTGGTCCGGTACTTGCTGTCTCAGATCCGTTAATCGTCGCACAGAAATCTGACGGAATGCTGCTGGTCGTTCGGTCATCTAACGATACTCGCCAGCAGGTCATTGATACCGTCGAAACGCTTCGGTCCGCGAATGCGAAGATGTTGGGATGTATTGTCAATACCTATGGCAGTGGCCATGAGTTTGAACGCAGAGGCTACTACGGCTACTACTATTCAGACAAGAACGGCAAGGGGGGAGATTCGGCTGGAAAGCCCCTGCTTTCTTCAAGGAATGCCGAGTAGATTTGACAGTGCTCACCTGAAAAAATAAAAACGCGATGAAGGTAAAACCTTCATCGCGTTTTTTTCTTGGTGCCAAACCGGATCAGCCGGTAATTAGTTCAGCAGGACGCTGAAGTTGAACCAGTTTACCAGAGAGTTGACCGCTGTCTGATGTGGTTTGAACTGCAGCATCACGACGTCGTTGGCCTGGATCAGGATACGCTCTTTCTGGTCCACCATAGCTCGAGCAAGGTCCACTCGAATTGGCAACTGGCGACCATCCGGTAGCTCTCGTAGAATGAGGACCCGAGTAGGTCGAATAATCTGCCCCGGCGAACCTCCGGCCAGAACCTGACCGTCACGTCCCAATGGGCCACCCACTGAACCATTTGCCAGGGCGACAGCCTCAATTACGTCAATGTCCTGATCTCGTGGAAGCGGGATCTTGGCACCCGCGACAAGTCCACCCACATAAAAGTATTCTTCCCGACGAGGCACATACACCACGTCCCCGTCTTCGACCACGACGTCTTTCACAGAGAAAGATGCTCCTTCTCCGGGACATCCCGTCAAAGGGATTCGTACCACTTGTCCGCTGGTCTCATCGCTCTCATTATAAGATGCAGCCATCGTCTGCAATTCTGATGATGTGATTGCGTGAGGATCACCAAGGCCGGATCGTTTGAAGACCCAGATTTCGCGGGCAGCATCTGTGCCAGGCAAACCGCCAGTTACCGACAGGGCATGCAGCACGTCGTTCTCATAGACCGGGAGGTCGACAACGTCAGCCGATCCTCTGTGGATATGATCCACCTGACCGGGGGACACCAACTGCACAGCAGGATTCGGGGTGTCTTCTCGCAACACGACAATACGATGCACTCGTGCCGTGACGAGCGAAACAATGACGCGTTCGCTTTCTTCCTTGGTGATTTGCTTATCGCGATAGGCGTTCTTCACGGCCGTGGTCGCCTCAGGAAGTGTCAGCCCACTCAGTTGCACCTGGCCAACCAAAGGAAGCTCGACCGACCCGTCCTGGTCCACCAGAACTGGAAGCCCGGCTGTTGCCCCGACGACACTGCCGTGCGGAGGATAATACCGCTGATTGATTGGCTGAGTTCGCTGCAGAATCGGAGTGTCTTCCGTTCCCGGTGGAAGCACACCAAACACATAGACGCTCAGTTGATCACCGGCTCCGATGATATGGGAGATTGGCTTCTGCTGGCCCAGCGCGGTGAATGGGAACACCTGGCGGCCTTCTTTTGGCTCCGCCGCAAGATGTCTTGGAAGACGGCTTGCTGGAACCGATTCATGGATATCAGTGATAGCATGACACCCCACCGACGACGCCATACTCAGCGTAAGAATTCCGCCCACAGTTCTGGACAGCAGTCTGGCAGCTAATGACTTATCTTTCATGGTATTCGTCCTTGATTCCGTGCTGAACTTTCCTGATGGCCCGATGAGTATTCCGTTCTCGGCGCCGTCTGAGCGACACATCGCATGCCGCCGTAATCCATTCCCGGGAGCATGATCAAACAGATCGCCCCAGTCAGACCGCCAGCTATTCGCCTGCGACCTGCTCCTGATCAGCACTGTGAGAAGCATTCCTCACCAACTGATCAACATAATTCACTGCTGGTCGCTTGTATCCCGCGACAAGTCTCCGGGTCGCAGAGGGCTCTGTCTTTTCAAGCTCAGTGCTTGATGGCTCAGGATCCTTTTCGTAATCGTCAGCCTTTGGCTTCGGGGCATCAGGTGCGGCCTCAGGCGTTACTGCAAGGTTCTCTGATGGATTTACAGCGGGGGCTAGTCCCGGAGCCGCATCAACTGCAGGTGTCTCTGAATTCCCCATGGCGTCCGGCATCGGCTGTTCGAAGGCCGGTGAAGGTGAATGCTGGCCATGAGAAATCACTTCCACCGTTTCATGACCATATTCCGCCGAATGCACGGTCGGCGCCATGAATGTTGGAACATAGTGGTAGTCTGGTTGAGACTTCGCACATGAGGCTCCATCCTGATATCCAATGTACCACTCGTTCTGGCGAGAAGGGTCATGTTCGGTGAAGACAGGAGGCTTCCAGTACTTTTTTGGCGGCACAACTGGCGGTCTGCCATCACCACCGGTCGCCACGTCGTAATAGCCCTGTTTCCAGCCATCACGATAGTCGCTGGTGAAGCACTGCTGATTGCAGCCATCGAACTCATGCCAAGCCTGGCTGGTCCGAATCTTTTGCCCCGTCTCATACTTGCAGTCAGAGAGGGCCGTGCAACCGGAGAGACTGAGGAAAAGGGCGAACGAACGCCACGAACCTGGATGAACAACCTTGTTCCGCATGGAAGAGACTCCTGTTTCTCTGTGGACAACCGAGACTTTTGATCGGGCCTCTGATTCCGTCTGTATCAATTAATTCAAAAGCGTTGGGGAGTTTCCGCTAGTGCTAAGCGAAACAGAAAGAATAATCGCCCCTTGTTCCCCAGATTCTTCATGACCCCTGTTAGTTCTATTTACCCCATGCTGACTCGTGCAGTCTTGACATCTACCACTTTCTTCGATCCCATCCGTGGTTAACGGCTCTCCCATTGCCTACGACTGCTCAGGCTGGGCAATTTATGGCACGGTTTCTGACTAATGTTGTCAGGTCTCACCTTCGTGAATGCGGCAGAACCGATTTGACCCGATCAGAATGCCGAACTCATACTGTGAACAGTCAGGTGCAATTTTTTGTGTGTACGGGCGTGCATTCTTTTGGCGATTCTTACACTTTAGACGACGGATCTTGCCAATAACTTGTTTGATTGCCCTGGAAATGACTTCTGAGACTTTTTTGTTGCATCACCGCGGATGACGGAAATTTCTTTTTCTTTGGTCTTTGGGCAGGTATATCTTCGTCCATGCTGCAGCGGCTCAGTTTGAATGCTCAGTCCTGCCAGCTGGTTACCGACGTTAGGAGCATTTCAGTGAGTACCCCGTCTCATTTGATTCAACCTCTGATCTGCACTCAGGCGATTTCGACGTTGAAGACCGTGGTCCCCGGAAACACTCCAGATCGGCGGTTGGATGTTGCCTCTGAGGTGACTGGTCGGTTTAAGGCTGCAGGATTTCTCAGGTACCGTCAGGTCTTTCTGACCTCTTTGCCGCTCGTGTTTGGTGATTTCGTTGCTCTCGTTCTTTGTTACTTGCTCGGGACCTCAGCCGCGAACTGGCTTTTGGACGCTCCTGTTTTCTATCCGGGGCTATGGAATAACCTGGCTGCTCTTTGTCTGTGCCACTTTATGCTGGGAAGTTTCCTGGGGCTTTTCCCGGCGTCGGGGATCAATCCCGTTTGCGAGCTGAGAGATCAGATTTCCTCGATCAGTGGATCCTTCCTTGTTCTGGTGGCCTTAAACGGTCTGGTTGGATTGGTCACAACTAATGAAGTGGTCACGATTTTCGTGGCATTTCCGCTTATTCTCATTGCTGGACCATGCCTCCGTTTTGCCGCCCGCAGAGCCTGCGCACGGAGTCGCTGGTGGGGCGAGAAAGTGATCATTGTCGGCAATGGTCGACAGGGTAAGTTGGTTTATGAATTCCTTGACCGTATGCCTCAGCGAGGACTGAAGCCCGTCGGTATGGTTGACGACAATCCCGGGGAGTATTGGATTTCTGATGAAGCTGTTCCCATTGAGTTCCTCGGGAATACGTCAGACCTCGTTGAGATTTGTCGCCGTAATCGCTGTCACTGGGTCATTGCCGCAGTTTCTGACAAGAGCGAAGCGAAAATTCAGGAAATCCTGTGGCAGGGAAGTTTGATTCCAAACTTGGTCGTCCTGTCGACAAACATGCAGACTCCCTCTCTGTGGGTTGAGTCATTCGATGTCGCGGGACTGACTGGTGTTCATATCAGAGATCGATTGTTGTGTCCGCTGCAGAAGGCCGTTAAGAGGCTTTCTGATATCGTGCTGTCGACCGCAATCCTGATCGCATGCGCTCCAATGTTGATTGTGATTGCCGCCTGGATCAAATTGAAATCACCCGGTCCGATCTTCTTTCGACATCATGGTCGTATTGGCCGTAATGGTGTTCGATTTGGGGCATTCAAGATTCGGACAATGATGGTCAATGCAGAGTCGAAACTGCAGGAGTATCTGGATTCGAATCCGGCGGCTCAGGCAGAATGGAAACGCGACTTGAAGTTGAAGGACGATCCTCGAGTTATCCCGGGAATCGGCAATTTCCTCCGTCGCACAAGTCTGGACGAGCTTCCTCAGGTATTAAACGTGCTCATCGGAGAAATGAGCCTTGTCGGTCCGCGGCCAATATATACCGATATTGAAATTGAAAAATTTCATGACCACTATCCGCTTTATCTCAGAGTTCGTCCGGGACTGACCGGGATTTGGCAGGTCTCGGGACGCAACAACACGAGCTATGAAGATCGTGTCAGGTTGGACTGTTATTATGTGCGAAACTGGTCACTTTGGCTGGATTACTTTATCTTGCTGAGAACAATCCGAACCGTACTGTTTCGCGAAGGCAGTTATTAGTCCTTTCATGCCGGGGGCGGATGTCTTTTCGGTTCGTGAAAGCAATTGGGCCAACAGAGATTGCTCGTACTGATGGCGAGGCAAGTTTCTCCGGGCACAAGGAAATCGCGGTTCCGATCATTGCTGGCTTGTGCGAGTCGGACGGAATTGTGTGATTGATCCGGACCGGAATTTCATCTGTTTCTGCGTGGAGGCAATGAAGATCCACCGGGATGAAACATCGTCAATCTTAGCTTTCCGTTTTCCGGCACCTCATTCAATCCCATCCCGGGACCATGAAAACACTGACTGGCAGTTAACGCCGAACTAGCCTGCCGCATTTTGAATCTCAGCACGTGCCCAGTTGACGGCTGAGTTGTGTCCCGGAGGTTGGCTAAGATCTGGCTACTGCAGATTTCCAACGTCACGGTCAAGCACTTGCTTTTCTATGCTGGTACTGGTGGCTTCGTCCTGAAATTCAACATGATCAGTGGCATGGTCGATCAGCCGAAACTGCTGATCAGAGCCGGCCTCGCAATGTGTTGCCCGGTCGGCAGTTCAGGTGCCGGCAAAGAATAGTGTGGTTTCGATTTCTCGTGAGTAACTTGTGTTCACGTTGTTGTCCTGCGGTTTCCCAAACCAACCAGCTTTCAGGTCGTGAGAGACTGCCACCGGAAATTTGAATCACGAGGCCATCAGGAGATCGAGGATTGAGTTTGAAACTGCAGCAACAAAAATTATCATTCGGGAAGTAATACCTTGCCTGCCCGGATTCCGCATTCTTCCTAAGATGCAGTGGCAACTTTCGACGCGGAGAATCACCGAGATTCATAGGCAAAAGTATCGACTTGATGATTTTGGAAATGTTGGTTTGGCGAGACAAGCAGATTTCGAGTGTCAGCTTTCCGTTAGGTTTGCGAAGCGTGAGACAGAAAAAAGAGAAGAGTTGGTTGGGTTCTTCCGAAGATAAGTAGACGATTGGTAATTTTTACGGCCAGAGGTAGAAAACATGGAAACTCATCGGAGTACTGACTTATCTGCCGGTGTGGTCGTGTTTGGAATTGTGATGACAGCCTCGTCGTACGCGATGAAGCCGATTCTTGACTCGCGAGTTTGGCCGATTTGGCTGGGCCTTGGGCTGCTTTTTCTGCTGTTTCCTGCTGCCCTTAGAGTATTGTCCTCCGGTTTTCACTGGCGATCTGTGGCCGTCTATCTGTCACTCGTCGGTACGATCGAACTGCTGAACCTGATGAATCTTGCTGATCCGCTTGAATTCAGAATGTTGATGCATCGCTACATCTGCTACGCAATTTGTGCTGCAGGTATCGTGTATGGGTATGAATCCATGGACGATTTGCGAGAGTTTCCCGGGCTTGCCCACGTCCTGACGGCAGGGTTTTCGATTGTGGTCGCAGGCACCTGGTTGAGGTCTGCTGGTGCTGCGGTTGCGGGGGTTCGATTCGTTGGTGACTCTGAAATGCTCACCCCTGTAGGAGTGGGTTATACGTTCGGAGTTATGGCGTGTGTGTCGGCCGCTTTTATGCTAACCGAACAGCGTTTAATCTTTCGTGCGTTGCATCTCGTCGCCTACTGCGCCTGTGTGCTGGCGATCCTGTCAACGGGTTCACGCGGGTCCGCAGTTTTTTCCTTGCTCATTGTTGCCGCGGGCATTGTGATCCGACTACGTTCATTTGAGGATGGACTGCGTTACAGCTTGTTGTTTATAGCACTGTTAATGGTGTTTGGGGGCGTGGTGATGACCAATTCCTACGCCAGAAGTCAAATGGACCTCATGCTGATGCGATTTGAGTTTATTTCCAGAGGCAGTGTCGACTTATCCATCGTTGAAAGAACTGACAAGCAGTTGTATTACTATCGAGCCATTGATTCGTGGATTCTGACTGGGTTGCGAGAATACGATTTCAATTATCCTCACAACATTTTTTTTGAGTGCCTGTTGAGATTCGGAATCGTTGGGTTCGGTCTGATTGCCGCGGTTCTGTTCAGCGCTTACAGGGCTTTCAGAAATCTTCGGATTTCATTTTCCAGCCCCGTTGTGTGGGTGATCTCCAGTGTGGGCTTCTTCTCACTTTTGATTGTTCAGGTGAATCTGATGCTTGAACACGCAAGATGGCTTTGGTTGTTTGTTGGATATTGGGGAGTCAAGGAAGTTCAGCAAATGCGTTTTGGTCGCATGGAGCATTCATATTATCGTGCGGACGATGAGGATGAAGAAATCACTTCTCCTTTCGGTGAACTCAGCGCTGGTCGGTCGTTAGAAAATGCCTGATGTCAATAGGGTCAACGAACTCCCCTTCAATCCATTTCGCTGTGATCAGAATCGTGAAGCTCGGCTGCAGATTGTTGCCAGAGCAGCTATGTTTTCACTGGTCCGTGTAAATGGCAGTTCCAGAATCGTAGCATTGTGGAACTGCTGCACGGGAGTGTTCTCTCTGCTTTTCGTTTCACCGTTAGCCTCCCACATGGTCGTGCTTCGGATCAGAACGTCTACCCATCCTGTCCGCAACACTGGGCAGATATCGCTAATGTCGCGTTGGAAAAAGTATCTGGAACTTTGAAGGCGGCAGTTAAGCACGGCGAGTCTGAGCCGCCGGAGTTCCAGGCACCGATTGCCACCGGCTCTTTGGCGTGTTCTGTCCCCGTGATTCAGAAGGTTATCTCGGAGTTGTTGATTGTCACGTTACGGTCATGACTGATGACAAGATGATAATGTGTGAAGATATTTTATTCGGCCCATAGTGTGAACCATGCGAATTCATCTGATTAGTAACTTGTATTCTCCGGACGAACTTGCAGGAGCTTCGCTGTTCACCGACCTGGCCTATTATCTTCGAGATGCTGGTCATGACGTGCGTGTCACAACGACATTCTCGTACTATCCTTCATGGCGTTTGAGGGACGAAGACCGAGATGTTCCCATGCGCGAAGAGATTGTTGGCGGGATCCCGGTGCGCAGGGTCGCGATGTACGTTCCAGCGAAGCCCACCGGGCTGGGACGAATGCGTTCCGATCTCAGCTTCTTTTGGGCCTTGCTGCGTGCCGGTAAGTTTCCTGACTGGCGTCCGGATGTGATTGTGACGGCACTTCCAATGCTGTCGCAGTGTCTCGTGCAGAGATTTCAGCACATTCTTCGACGCATTCCCCGGCTGATTATCGTGCAGGACTTTGCCGTCGACGCGGCCCTTGAGTTGGGGATCCTGCGATTACCGGGAGTTGCGTGGATCCTGCGCGGCGTGCAGCGATGGGCTCTGCGGTCTGCTTCGACCATTACCACGATCAGTCCGCTGATGCTGACTAAACTTCAGAAGGAGATCGGCACTGGTCGCCGGACCCTGATGGTTCCGAACTGGATCCACAAAAGCCTGCAGGACGAAATCAACTCTCAAAACCAATCGCCTCCTGCCCGTCTTCCATCGACGCTGTTTTATTCCGGAAACCTGGGAGTGAAGCAGGGACTTCCGGACTTCCTGGGGCAGTTTGCAGATTCATCCGGAGTTGATTCCGGCTGGAATATTGAGATCTGCGGAGGTGGCGCGGAGAAGGACCGCCTCAAGGCGATGCTTGATTCGCAGCGAGGAATTGCGCTGGGGCCGGTGCTCGATGAACCCTCGTATGTTTCAAAACTGCTGTCCTCAACCGCATGTCTCATTACGCAGCGGCCAGGAATTGGTGCAAACTTCCTGCCTTCGAAACTTTTGCCGGCACTTGCCACTGCGACCCCGGTGCTCGCTGTCTGTGACCGTTCAAGCCCTTTGGCCAACGAAGTCATCGAAGGTCGGTTTGGTCTTGTCGTCGCCCCGGGGAACCCTGAGGCGTTAGCGGAAAGTCTCGAGATGTTGAGATCACCCACGTTGCGTGAAGAATTCAGTGTGAATGCAAAGGCACGGGCTGCAATCTACCATCGCGAACGAGTTCTCGGGACGTTCGATCAGGAACTGCGGAATCTGAGTCGCGTCAAGACAGCGTAGCGGATGAACAAACCATAAAGACTCCCGCTCATTACTTCTTGAGCACTCGACGTCTTGATTCAACCCGAAGACCAGGCTCCTCCAACGCTCACGAAATGGGTGCCCTGCCGCCACTTCGTGCTCGATGGGTCGCACGAGCGGAATTCAATCCAATAATCTCACTCGGCAAACGGGACCGTTCACTGGCGACAGAGAACGTCCACGGGTGTTGGATCGCTGAGCATTTTTTGCCGACGGTTTTTAGCGTAACTTGCAGCGCACCCTGGGTAACGAGCAATTTTGCTCCATATCCTGCTCTTATGAAGCTGATTTGACGAAGCAGTTTTGTGATATGGTTCATTCGGAACATTGATTGGTCTGCGAGGTGAAGGTGGACAGAATAGATCTTTCGCCGGCCGTTCATATTCCGTTGGAATGAATTGCCACTGAGCGAGGCGAGTTCAGAATCAGGTATTGGCATAGAGACGCCCGCAATGGTAACTTTCAGGATCCGAGAGTTGGCAGGACGGTCTTCATCAGCAGAGGGAAGATTCAGAAATGTTTCCTGGAATCACCGGATGGGCTATCAGTCTGGGCATTATTTTCGTCGTCTGGATTGTACTGTTCGTGCGACGCGGCCCGGCTGAAGCACTGGCTCCGGCATTGTTGCTTAGCATGGCGTTCCCTGTTTGGCTGAAGCTGACAGTGTTCGATGTCCCTTTTGGTGTACGGACCGCGACTGCCGCCCTGACCATGCTGGCATTTGCTGTTCATCCACGCGGGCGGATTTGGTCACCTCTCACTGTTCTTGATTTATGCGTTGCGTTGCTCTGCGGTTCTCAAATTCTGACCGACGTGTGGCACGATGGCTTCTCGATCGCACTGCCATTTCGAGCCTACGGTGAGTGGGCCTTGCCCTATGTCGCCGGTCGTTACGCGATCAGAACTCAACAGGACCTTGTCACCGCTGCGAAGTGGGCAACTGGAGTCGTGTTGTTTCTGTCTGTATTGGCCGTGATCGAGAATGTCACGAGGGTGAATGTCGCTGAGTTAGTCTTTGGGGAACGCCCGGAAGAACTCGCTCCGCGAAATATGTCTCGCTTCAATTTGAAACGAGCCTATGCGACCGCGATGCATCCAATCTATTTTGGATTGATCCTTGCCGTGCTTTCTCCGTGGCTCGTTTGCCTGCTGGATAAACGAGAATCTAAAGCGTCACGAGGCTTTGTGATGTTTGTCGTGCCAATTATGCTGCTCGGGCTTATGGCAACAATATCGAAAACTCCAATCATGACTGTCCTCGGAAGTTGGGTCTTTCTGTTGGCGATCATCGTTCGCTGGCTGCGAGTGCCTGTGATGACTATCGTTGTTGCGAGCATTGCCGTCTTCCTGATCTGGCCCTACGAGGTTACCGATTTCTTCGGCAGACAGTCAGGTGAACGGCATCGAATTATTGAGGTCGACGGAACCGCGATGGTTTACTCATCCAGCAGAGCACGGCTCTTATTGCCGATGGCCTACGCAAAAGCCATGACGAACGCAGGGATGGTGGGTTATGGTTCTGAGGCGACGAAGGAATTTCCCCTAAAGATACCGTATATGGAGGGGACAGCGGAAACCAGAGATGCGCTCAAGCTTGTTGACAACGCTTATATTTTGATCGTACTGCGTATGGGCTGGCTGGGTGGATTTTTGTTAGTGCTTCTGCTCGTTACCGGGATGTTCTCTTGCTGGTCGTTGCACCGCAGGCGCCCCGATAGGCTTTTCCCGGCAGCTTTTCTGAGTTTGCTGATCGTGTACTCTATTCTTTCACTCAACCTTGTGTCTCAGGTGTATGATTTCTTCTTCACCATTGCATGGACACTGGGAATCATCAGCGCCCTCCTGATTCAGAATAGCAACTCGAGCCTGATGTCGGATTTCAAACCTGCCTTTAATGCGCCTTATCGCAAGTCTTAGGCGATTTCACGAAGAGGCGATTCTAAAAAAACTGCGGCTTGCCTGAGTTCAAAGGCAAGCCGCATGCTGTAATTCTGGCTAGTCGCGCTGGGAGTTTGGCGGGATGCACATTCAGCACCACCAGTGCGGAGAGTTTAAGATCGAGACCGGATGCCTGGCTTGATTGGACATCCTGAAATTCTCGACTGGTCCTTCCTGGGCTGGGAAGGACCAGTTCGCATCTCCGCGATCAGGCCGGACAGAGTGTCACTTCGCTGGTGTCCGGAGTTTCAGAATCCTCACCTGACGGCGTTTGCTTTCCGTGTATGGCGATGTAGGCATTCGGTCTTCGTTCAGTCACTGATGACAAATCGAGGCCCGGAAAATTAATTACTGCTTGCCTTCGGTTCGCTTTGACCACCATGGCAGGCCAACTCCGCCGTCCATCGTTAACGTCGAGCCGGTCATGTAAGACGCTTCATCGCTGAGAGTAAAGCAGACGCCATGAGCCATCTCTTCGCTGCTGCCCATGCGTCCCATAGGCAATCCTTCAGCACCCTGCTGAAGTTGTTCTTCCGTAAAGAATTTTCGTTCGCCCGGAGTATCAATCCAGCCCGGATGAAACACGTTGACACGAATGCCATGCTTCACCAGTTCAATGGCTGCAGTGCGAGCCATGTGATCGATGGCCGCTTTAGACATGTTGTAAGCCATGGCCGTTGGGATCGGGATAATCGCATGAGGTGAACTGATCACGGTGATCGCTCCGCCTTTGCCCTGCTTCAGCATTTGTTGTGAAGCCGCACGGACGCCAAAAAACGCGCCCCACATGCTGACGTCGATTGTTCGTCGAAAGCCAGCCATGTCTGCTTCCACCATCAACTGACGATCGCTGTAAACGGCATTGGAGACGAAGAGATCGAGGCTGCCAAAAGCGTCAACCGTCTTTTGGACCATGTCTTCAACGGCCTTCTGGTCTGAGACATCGCAAGCCACAACAATGGCCTTTCGGCCCAGTCGGCGAATCTGCTCGGCGACTTCTTCGGCCTGGGTCACACTTGAGCTGCAGTTGATCGTGACGTTGGCTCCACCCTTCGCCAGTTCGAGCGCGACGCCGCTGCCGATGCCCTTGGAAGATCCTGTTACAAGCGCGTTTTTGCCTTCAAACTTGTATTGCATAGCCAACCTTGAATTCTGTTTCGTCAATTGAAAAGGGGGATTATCCCCCGGGACTGTCTGTGTCTCTGATGGTGATCAGTGACTGTATTCGGCTCGGCATCTTCGTGCCCGCATACGAACTCGTCAATAGCCCGACTCCAGCCATTCCAATTGTCCCGCTGAACGGACTGTTGCAAACGGGCCCCGGTCAGTCAGCCCCAGGACACGCTATTCAGCGGCACCTCTTTTCCTGGTATTTGCGGTCCGTCTCCAGAATGCAACATGTTGCTCAGACGGCAGCAATTCGAGAAGAAATGCATCACGGATGGACGGGATGGATGAACCGCCCTGCAGACTGTTGTAATGGCCTCGTTCCGATTAATCGTTTCGTACTTGCTGCAACGAAACCACCCCGGCATCTACCGACTATTGTTCGACGTGGACGCAGTTTCTGGCACTCCGTGGTCCGTGTTGTGATCTAGAGTTCATCCCCAAGCCAGAGAGTCACAGTTTCTTTGAACTCCATCGTTCAAAAAGGATAGTCACGAGTTCTATTGGCAGTGGCAAATCTTGTTCACCGAAGCGATGTGTTTCACTGGCATCTCCACGCTGCTTGTCTGCTCTCAGGAGAATAGTGTTCTGCTCTTTTGATGGCTCGGCCAGGAGACAGGCCAGGAGACAGGCCAGGAGACAGGCTTGAGCAACCGGTGAGGAGACCGGCGGAAGCAGTAATGCCGGAATAAGAACGCGGGATTTGTCTCACAGATGTTCTGAGTCTGCCAGCCCTTTACTGAGGAGAAGACGAAATGTCTGAAGAAGTGTCCTCCGAGAAAAGTTGCGTTCAGGGAGACGATGCGACCGTTCCCCGGTCAGGATCTGGCGATGACCACCAGGTGGCCCATCTTCATCGATCAGACTTCGACGATATTCGACAGGCCACGCAGATCACTAATATCAGAGTTCTAATGGAACTCATTGATTGCGGCGTTCGTGCGGAGTCACTCAATCTCCTGACGATTGTGCCATTGGTTCATGTGGCATGGTCAAACGGCAGGATTGAAGACGAAGAGCGTCTGGCCATTCTTGAAGCTGCCGCGCAGGTCGGCGTGCGAGCGGACTCGCCGGGCTTTGTGCTCTTGAATGGTTGGCTCTGCTGTCGACCGCATCGCACTCTGATTCGCACGTGGAAAGATTATATCGCAGCCATCCAGAAATTTCTGAGCCCCGAAGCTTACAAAGCTTTACGCCTGAGCACAGTCAATCGCGCAAGGACCGTAGCGGAGGCGTCCGGAGGAGTTCTGGGATTTCTGAAAGTCTCCCGCGCTGAAGAGGACGCGATTCAGGAGCTTAACCTCGCCTTCGGCATCTGATCTTCAAAAGCTTAACCCACGTTTCTCGTGATCACTGGTCCTTCCCATTTTGCTACTTGCAAGAAAGCATTTATCACTGAGCACTCGTCGGCATTGGCCACATTTACGAAGTACTCACTTGCTGTCACGAGGCAGGGATCTGAAAAGACTCAGGGGGCTTCCCATTCCGGAATGCCCTTGTCTTTCAACTGCTTGTTGTAAAGCTCATGATAGGGTTTCGTGGCTGACATCTCTGCGCCCTCATTGACCATCATTGGGCGAGTCACTTTCCACCACTCGTCATACACTTTTCGCATACTGCTTGCCACTTCCGGATGCTGATCCAAAACATTTGTCGTTTGTTCCGGATCAGCCTGCATATCGAACAACTGCTTGTCGTTCACGAATCGAAACCGCTGATTTCGGACGCTGAAGTTCTTCCACTGAAAATTGTTCGGCTCCTGTCCTGTTTCCCAGCGACCGACATGAGTAAACAAATAGCGATCCTCCCATGCAGTTGATGGGTCGTTAACCAGAGGAAGCAGATTTCGCCCTTCGACCTGATTCTCGGGAAGCTCAGCTCCGGCGATCGCGGCCAGCGTTGGAAAAATATCGATGTCGCCAGCGATGCGATCAATGTCCTGAGCTGGCCAATGCTTGTCCCATCGAACAAAAAAGGGAACTCTTACTCCACCCTCATCCGGCGAACCCTTCAGTCCCTTCATGCCCGCATTGTATGGCCGCATCTCAAGACCATCGATGGACTTTCCCATGGCTGTATTTGGCTTGCCCGAACCGCCGCCGGTCATGCCATTGTCTGACATAAACACAACGACCGTGTTTTCCATCAGCTTCTGTTGCTCCAGATGGTTTATCAGCTTTCCAACATTGTCGTCGATGTTCTCGATCATCCCGTAGTAAGCCGCCTGTTCCTCATCAAATCCGCATTCCAGAAATCTCTTCTTGGATGCCTCAGGGGCCAGATACGGTCCATGAGGAGCATTGGGTGCGATGTAGGCGAAGAAGGGCTGTTTGGCTTTTGAAGTCTTTGAGATCCAGCCAGTGGCCGCCGAGAAAAAAACGTCGGTGCAGAAGCCGCGAGTTTTCACAAACTGCCCGTTATAGCGAATCACCGGATCGAAATACGAATTCTCCGGCGAGTCGGCACAACTGCAGGCATACGCCTGTCCAATGCCACCAGCTCCGTGAATGAAAGTTTCATCAAAGCCTCTGTTGTGAGGTTGATAAGGCTCTTCATCTCCCAAATGCCATTTACCAAAGATCCCAGTGGTGTAGCCGACCTTTTTCAGAATCTGCGGCAGCGTGACCGCGTTCAAAGTGAGTCGCTCACGTTCCAGAATCGTATGAGTAATCCCGTTTCGCATTGAATGTCGGCCCGTCATCAATGCTGATCGAGTCGGGCTGCATGTCGGCGACACAAGAAACCGAGTGAATCGGGTACTGAGATCATGCAAACGATCCAGATGCGGGGTCTTCAGCCACGGGTGCCCATGTCGTCCCAGCGGCCCGTATCCCTGATCATCGGTAATGATCAACACGATATTCGGAGCAATGTTCTCGGCGGCCGAAAGCAAACTGCTGCTTGAGCAGATGAGCCAGCAGACAGCCACGGTGGCGAAACTCATTCTTTGAAGCATGGAAGACTCCCGCGGAATTGTCAGGTGGACGACAACGTGGACCTGATCCTCAACCCACCGTTGCAGCCGAGGAAAAGTCGGGTCAGGAAATGAATCGTCGTTGATAAAGAATCCATTCGACACAAGTCAGAATCACGGCGCAGATCGTCAGATAAATCCAGAGCGGTCGACTTAACCAACGCGACATTTGTGATCCGTTCCCGAACGTTGATGAGATCGATGCTCGCGGCCGCAAATCCGACTCTTTTATGCTGGCCAGATTGACGGCTACAACCGCATAGGAGTTCGCGTTCTCAGCAACCGGGGAATTTACGTTCGCTGAAGCTGTCAAAGTCCACAGCCCGACTTCATTCAGTGGCCCTGTTGTTGCTGTTGCAGAGCCACTTGCGTCATTGAAGGCCGGCACTGGCGTTAGTCCGGACCATATTCCCGTCGGCGAGGACAATTGCAACGGCTCAGTCACGGCTGCCGTCAGAGGAATTCTCACAACGCCTCCGGAATTCGCCGATGGCACGATTTCCCCTGTCGTCCCTGAAAACCATCCGAGCGCGTTAGAGACCATGATCGGGAAGGCTGTCCGAAAGGCGAGATCGCTGCTGTCGAGACTTACAGTCAGGACGAGACATTTCCCTTCGGCTCGCGGCACTATGGCAAAGATTGGTACGCCGGTCGCCGTGCTGGCCAGAACCTGAGGACTCTTCGTGAAAACCAATTCACGTGCTTCCGGGACAACGACATTGTCGAGTCGGAAGTGACGCATCAGCGGTGACGCGGAATCCTGATCGGTGATCAGCGGATTCTCAAGACGCTCTCCAGCCTCCCAGTATTCGCACTTCCCGATCGGATCAATCACAAACACGTTGCCCGTGGGAAGCTGGTCAGGAATTCGCCCATGCAGGATGATCAGAGAATCCTCCGGCCACGTCGAGGGAAACTCAGAAACGACACTGACTTCGACCAGTGGATTCGCTTCAAAGACCTTCTCCAGAAACAGATTCCCTGTTGTGACGATTAAAACCTTCTGAATCATTCGTGCCGGGAGAATGGACCAGGCATTGTTGTCTGTTTGAAGTCCATCACTGTTGAGCAACCCGGCTGCAGACTCGTTCTGCTCCGGGTCGTCGAGGCTTGCCGTGGCTGGCAAAGTTGAAAGCGGCTCGACGGTTTTTCCAGACTGAATCTGCGTCAATGCGGCATGGACGACTCCACCCTCGAACGATGTTTTCTCCAGAGTTCGAGTCCACAGCTCCTCGGGCTGAAGATTCAGCGGCAGCACATCGATCGGAATATCATCCAGAGTCAATTCGATGCGACAACTGACCGCGACCGAAGACGCATTCTTAACGGACACCAATGTTTCATAACCAAGCGCATCGGCAAGGCTTCTCCGAACCTGAAACTGAGTGATCCCGACGTTCGGCGCGTCGGTCGAGAACAATCGATACTCGACCACTGGCTCCATTTTTTTCGCCGTTTGATCACCAACTGTTTTGTCGTCTGCCTCTTCCTTTGGCAAGCGACCATCGGCCGGCGACAGCTCAACCGACTTAGCTGCATCATCAACGCAGCCATCGGTGAAAACAATGATCTCACCATGCGAGTGGCTGCCGATCAGTTTGCGAGCGAGTTCAATGGCCGGCTGCAAAGATGTAGGGCCGTCGGAAAAAACAATGCTTCGCAACGCTTCGTGCAAAGTTGGACTGTGTCCTGTCAGGCTGGCCACGACTTCCGGTGATTCCCCGCCAAGGATGATTGACAGTTCATCCTGAAACCGAAGTCCATCAATGATTTCAGCGGCCGCTTCTTTGGCCGCATCAAGTCGAGTTGGACGGACATCCGTGGCACGCATACTGGCCGAATTATCAACAACCATCACTATTCGGCGAGCCTGCTGCGACTGCCAGGAGAAATACGGATTCGTCAGCGCGAGCACGATCAGTAGCAGGAGCAGCAGCTGCAGAAGCAAGGAATACCAGTGGCGAAATTGTTGCCACAAGGATCTTGGTGGCTTCTCTTCGAAGATCTGCTTCCAGAAGAGATTCGTTGAGACCGGGACACGACGCAGCCGCACCTTGAGAATATAAAGCGCCACGATTGGCAGCGCGAGGGCTGTCAGGGTCAGGGCGATAGGGAGGGCAAAGGACATAGGAAGTCGTGTCAGTTGTTCAGTGTGTTCCCTGCGGCGGGAACTCGAACGAGGGTCTTTCGGGGGCTGATAGTGCGTGGATTTCGACGCATTGTTAACAAAAGCGGCAATATTCTCCACCCGGTGCCCAACTGATGCTGCATTCGCGAAGCTCTGAGATATCCTTTCAGTCACAGCAGTCCACTGTTCAGGCGTCGGCAGCGGGGATTTAGCCCTCTCGAAGCCATGAATTTGTGACCGGTTGTACTTGTAGTTTTTCTTTGCTGATTCCTTCAGGTGCGTTTCGATGCTGCGTTTTGTCAGCTCAAACCAGGACCAGATTTCGGGAGTCTCCCGCAGGGAATGGCTGCGCATTGGGGGCCTCGGCGGGCTCAGTTGGGCGCTGCCTGGACTGATGCCTCAAAGAGCATCAGCCAGCGACATAGAAGCGTCTGCACCGGGCTTCGGAAAAGCGAAGGCCGTTATCGTGGTTTTCGCCAGCGGCGGACAGAGCCAGATCGATATGTGGGATCCCAAGCCGAATGCTCCGGAAGAAGTTCGAGGAGCATTCAAGTCGATCCAGACAGCTGTGGCGGGCGTTCGATTCTGTGAACACATGCCCCGGATCGCTCGTATTGCTGACCGACTGAGTATCGTCCGCAGTATGTCGCATGAAGATCTCGACCACGGGTCTGCATTTTATCTTTCGATGACAGGACGATATCACCGCCGTCGTTCTGGAAATCCTTTACCTGCTCCGGAAGACATGCCCTGCCACGGCGCGGTGCTGCATCGTGTTCGCCCGAACTCGGCATTTCCGCAGACCGCCATTCACCTGAACGGTCCCGCAGAAGTGCCTCTGATTCTGGGGCCCGGTCAGTTCGGAGGTTTCCTCGGCAAGGGCTATGATCCTCTGACGCTGGGTGATGTCACAAAAGATGACAGCGCGGTACCGTCGCTGATGCCTCACGCGGATCTCCCGGAGATTCGCATGCAGGCACGTAAGTCACTGCTGCAATCGGTCGAAGGCAATATGCATCTTCTGGAGCAGCAGAAGCTCGAACTGGACAAGCACGCGCTGTATCAGCAGGCATTCAATATGCTGGCTCGTCCACAAGCCAGAGAGGCGTTTGATCTTTCGAGAGAGCCGGAGTCCCTGAGAAACAGGTACGGCAGAAACCGTTCCGGGCAGGCCTGTTTGCTGGCGCGGAGACTTGTGCAGGCCGGCGTTCCGCTGGTGACCGTGATCTGGTCGCACAACAATCGAGGTCAGGACATCGATCCGACGAACACAGATCTTTACGGCTGGGACAATCACAACGATATTTTCGAAGGTCTGCAGCATCATCTTCTGCCGCGTTTTGATCAGGGCTTTTCGGCGTTGATTGAAGATCTCGATGAAAAAGGAATGCTGGAAGATACGCTCGTCATTTGCATGGGCGAATTCGGTCGAGCCCCTTTGGTGGCTTTGGAACGCAACTTCGCTGGAGCTACCCCAGGCCGCAAGCACTGGAGTTCAGTCTACTCCATCGCGATGGCCGGTGCTGGAGTTCAACGCGGAGCCGTCATTGGCGAATCCGACAGTCGAGGTGCTTTTCCGCGAACAGAAGCCTACGGTCCGTGGGATGTCACCGCCACCATGTTTTCCGCGCTTGGTATCAACCCACATCAGCTTTATTACGATCTCGTCGATCGCCCCATCCCGATCTGCGACGGGCGAGTGATTTCTGCTTTGTACGGGTGATGTGTAGATGGAGAGAGAAGCTCTCTCTGCCCTTCATCAAGCCGCATTGCTGATGTCATCACCGTGGAGGTAAGGATAGAACATACGGCCGATTTCATCGCTCAAACGCCAGATGTATTCCATGCGAAATGTGTCATAGCTCACATCGGTTGCGGAACGTGGCACCTGGATCGGGAAAATGCTGTTGACTTCTCGTGAGAAGATACGTTTGCCGTCGCCATCAGTTTCCATCTCATACACGCTGACAATCGCGTCACATCGGCCACGAAACAGAGTATTGCTGTCACGTTCGTAAAGAGAAAAAGCACTGACATCGATATAGATCACATAGTTGACGTCAAACTCTGCTCCGACTTCCACGGCTGTATCCCAGTCCGGGTTATCTCTGAGCCAAGTCTGAACTTCAGCATAGTTCACGACCTCAATCTTCTTGGACGCAACCTGATTGGTCACTCGGTTGGCGATGATATGGTCAATGTTGTCGAACTGATACTTCAGCTCGTCCGAGGCATAGCACACGACAGCAACACGAATGTCTTTGTCGGTCATCGACTTGTTCGTTTCCTTCTCAAACAACGGCTCAATCTGAGGCGGCCCGCCGATCAAATATCCCAGCAACAGAAAATAATTGCATCCGGGGATTGTGATCAGCATGATCCCCATCAACGCAAACTTCGTAAGAATCGAGGCCACGTTACGCCGTCCGCAGCTTTGCTGCATTGACGAAGCCGAACTGATTTTTTGGTGAAGCATCATGGCTGATTCCAGATCGAACAACGGCGGAGGGGAGATGGTCAGAGTGGAGATTGAGGCGGGAGCACCCAGAATCAATGGACTGTTTCACTGGCTCGATGATCGTAGAGGAACTGAGAAAGACTCATGGCCGCCCGATCAAGGAAGCTTTCCGTGAAGAGCTGTTCTGATTTGTTTTCGCGAGGCACCGGATAGGCCGGATAGGTCACATCAAACGTACGTTCAAAAGACACATTGGTGGACTTTGTGTCTTTGCCTTTGGCTTCCATGACTGTCACCTTGCCGGAGGTTTTACCCTGAAGCAGGTTTGGGCTATCCTCAACCTCGCAGCTAAACCCTTCGATTTCGATATGCATGATGAAGTCGGCATCAAATTCATCTGCCAGCTCTGAAAAATCTCCCCACTCGCCGTGATCATCGAACCACGTCGCGACGTCGTCGGAGGAGATAACTTTGATTTTTCGAGTATCCAGATGGCGAGTCATGCGATCCACGATATCAATCTGGATCGAAGGATGTCGCGCGAGAATCCCATGGGGAGCCGTGCAGACAATCAGCAGAGACTCTTCACCCTTGGTCAGATCAACGCCGGTCGCTCCGCGAAACTGTGACTTCATCTTCGGATCACCGAAGAACATCTTGCCAGCCATAATGCCCAGAGAGCAACCCGGAACGAACATCAGCAGACACAGTGCGACGACAAGTTGCAGCCTGGGCCGCCGAGTCATTCGGATTGTGGAAAAGATGTTTCGCACGACAGTTCACTCCATTGAACATTGACTTCATTCGGCGTCATGCCGGTCGAAGTAACCACAGGATCAGGGACAAGAGTACCCATCCTGCAAAGCTATAAACAAAAAACAATCCCGGCGACCGAATCCCAATCCAGCGACCTCGAAAGGCCACTGCGAGGAACCA
>CAIXQV010000645.1 GCA_903921605.1 uncultured Planctomycetaceae bacterium
ACGTCTGGTTTCCCGTGTTCAACATGGGGTGTTCTCCGAGATCAGACTCTAGTGATTAAACAGGAATTCGTTCGTCGCCAGCAACGACCACAACAGCGACCGACACGCTTCTCCTCGATCAGACTGACCGGCCAGATACTCTGACGCAGCCTTCAATTCATCCGGACGAGGATTCCGCGCGAAGACTCGCACAAAGATCTCTTCGGCCACGGCATCATTTGGCAAATCACGACCAGCCAACTGCTGCGCGTAACCACTGGCTTCCGTCAGCTTCCGCTGAATCTCGGTTGAATTCACAAGTTCCAGAGCCTGCGTCAAAGCGGGCGCGTCTACGCGTTCACATTCACACGCGGACATACGAGCAGGCCGACCAAAGACATCCAGAAAATGGGCGGCCACATTTTCATCCGGCAACTGGATCGCTCGAGTTCCCGCTGGAACTCCGGGGAATACAGTAGGGACTTCCAGCACCTGACTGATTCCATCCAGAATCACTTCGGCCGGTAGTCGTCTCGCATAGAATCGAGCAAACGTCTGCGTGTCGCCAGCGTTGCCCGGCTCCGGAGCAGAGTCCAGTCGATAAGCATAGCTGTTGGTGATGGTTCGAATCAGATGCTTCACGTCATAGCCGCTGGCGATAAAGTCATTCGCCAACGCGTCCAGCAGCTCAGGATTGCTCGGCGGATTCGTGCTGCGAGCATCATCAATCGGATGGACGATTCCTCGTCCCAGAAAATGAGCCCACAAGCGATTCACCATCGTCCGCGCGAAGAACGGATTGTCGGCATGTGTCATCCAGCGAGCCAGGCTTTCGCGAGGATCATCCTGCAGACCAATCGCAAACGGAGTTCCACCTAAAGGCTGCGGCTTCAGAACTTCGCCGGTCCGCGGATGAACAACTTCTCCAGTCTCCTTGAGATAGATAATCTCATCGGTGGGCACTTCGGCATCCGCAAATCCGCCCTTGCGACCCACTCGAGAAAACACCGCGGCCAGACCGTAGTAATCTGACTGACTCCAGCGTTCTGTCGGATGATGATGACATTGAGCACACTGGACACGCACGCCCAAAAACGCCTGGGCAACGGATTCGACATACTCGGGCGACTTACGCACAGTGCGATACCAGATCGCCGGCGGATTCTCATTCTGACTGCCGGTCGCCGTCAGGATTTCAGACACGAATTGATCATAAGGCTTGTTCGATTCGACAGAATCTCTGATCCATGAAGCAAACAAAGTCGTCCCCGCACGCTGCTTGCTGGTTGCGTAACCGGCTCCTCGGTTTTGCAGGATGTCGGCCCATTTGAGCGTGAAATAGCTGGCGTAGTCGGGACGATTCAGAAGCCGATCAATCAGTTGCTCACGCTTGTCGGGGCTCGTGTCAGTCAGATACTCAGCGACCTCGTCACGAGTCGGCAACGTACCACAAATATCAACCGACGCACGGCGGAGAAATGTGGCGTCATCAGTCGGTGATGAAGGCACGATCCCCAGTTTTCGCCATTGAGCAAACAGATGACGATCAACGGGAGACGGCTTCGCAATGAGTTTGCTGGTGTTGTTGGAGTGCCCGGCTTCGTTATTCGTGAGACGTGACTCGATCGTCCGCAGTTCGCCTTCGATCGCTTCCAACTGTTTTGGATCACTAA
>CAIXQV010000646.1 GCA_903921605.1 uncultured Planctomycetaceae bacterium
GATTGTGGTGAGGGAACGCTCTACGAAAAGTCACCCGGTGTTTTGGTGCGTTTTGTCGGGCGATCTCCGCTGCACGCGACGGTCTATCGGATGCAGAAACTGCGCTGCCACCTTTGCGGAAAGCTGTTCACCGCACCGACCCCTGGCGGGATCGGCGACGACAAGTATGATCACACGGTGGGCAGTATGATCGGGCTGCTGAAGTATGGAAGCGGCTTCCCGTTCAACCGGCTTGATCGCCTGCAGGAGAGTTGCGAAATTCCTCTGGCCACCTCAACTCAGTGGGACATCGTTCACGCCGCTGCTTCGCTGATGACTCCGGCGTACGATGAACTCATTCGGCAGGCGGCTCAGGGCGAAGTTCTGCACAACGACGACACGACGGTCCGAATTCTGGAACTGATGGGAGAACGTTTCCGGAAGAATCCACCATCGGAAGACGATCGCGATGCTGGTCGCACCGGGCTGTTCACGTCCGGCGTTGTCGCGACAAACGCAGGCAGGCGCATCGCGCTGTTCTTCAGCGGTCGGCAGCATGCGGGAGAAAATCTTTCTGATGTTCTGCAGCATCGCGCGGAGGAACTGCAATCGCCCATGCAGATGTGTGACGGGCTGGCGAGGAATCTTCCAAAGGAACTCGAAACGATTGTCGCCAATTGTCTGGCGCACGGTCGTCGCAACTTCGTGGAACTCTATGATCGATTTCCTGAAGAATGTCGCCATGTGATCGACGCCTTCAGGGTGATCTATCACAACGACAAGGTCGCTCGTGATTCAGAGATGTCTGCCCACGAACGCCTCGCGCTGCACCAGACACAGAGCAAGCCGACGATGGACAATCTTCATGTGTGGCTGCAGCGTCAGCTCAGTGAGAAACTGGTTGAGCCGAACTCGGCTCTGGGCGATGCGATCAACTATCTGCTCAAACGCTGGGAACCGCTGACTCTGTTTCTGCGAAAGGCCGGAGCTCCGCTGGACAATAATCTTTGCGAACGTGCGCTAAAAAAAGCGATCATGCATCGTAAGAATTCGATGTTCTACAAGACCCGCAACGGAGCCCGTGTCGGCGACATGTACATGAGCCTGATCTACACGTGCGAGCTAAGCGGAGTCAGTGCTTTCGCCTATCTCAATCAGCTCCAGCTCAACTCGGCGGACGTCACGAAATCTCCTGATCGCTGGATGCCGTGGAATTATCGCGATAATGTCCCCCCTGTTTCCGACACGGCGTGACACACGTCATCGAAGTCAGCCCGACATCGGATTGCTGATCCAGAACGAAGGATCCTGTTGCTGATGGCAAGAGAGACGATCAAAATTCAGCTAACGCCGGAAGAGCGCTCTCTTCTGCTGCGCTATGGATATCCGTTTGAACAGATAGAACAGGCGCTGAAGGCCTGCGCGTCCAGTCGGGAAATCGAGATCGTCCCGATGGATCGTTTCGAACTGGAGCGGCTGATCGGAGACGTGTGCTACTCCATCAACCACAGGACGAGTGGTGCCACGCAGAATCATCTGCTGGTACTCTGCGACCGGCTGGAGTACGCCGAAAAATACGGCGACGGCATGCTGGACACGCTTTGAGCCGGATGCCAGTCTGCCCGCTGGCTGGCCCATCTCCGCTGCCCGCCCGGCCCGCCTCCTCGGCGACAATATTTGAAATTGCAGGACTGCCGGAAAGACACGGCGAACTGCATTCTATTCGTCTGCACATCGTTCGCGTTCGAGTTTTCTGCGTTCAGCGATGGTCCAGCGGTGCTGAGGGTGTGACACGAGCCAGGTGGTCGGCAGCAGCGACTCCAGAGATGCCCCAAGCGGAAGCTGAATCAGCACATCGTTGAGCCGATTTTCCTGAGCAGTTTAGGAAACGGGTTCAATAGAACCTGTGCTTGGTTGAATCGCAGCGAATCGCGGGTGCTTAGTGCTTGGTTGAAACGCAAGTAGGTACTTCGGGAGGGCGAATCTACAATCCTCAATCTGCAATGATACGTTAGCCTGACGGCAAAACACCGTCGGGCTTTTTTATGCGCGGAATTTTGGTGTCCCGGGTAGAATCGGACTCGTCATGATCTTTTTGATGGCGCGGAGTGCGGATAAAATCAGGCAGACGTTTCGTCTCTGGAATTCCACGGAAGAGGTTGAAAATGCAGTCCCCATTTCCTGGTATGGACCCTTATCTCGAAGATCCAGGCCTTTGGCCAGATGTTCATCATGGCCTGATTTCCGAGATGCAGGCCGCTCTGAATCGTCGCCTTCGACCGCAGTACCATGTGCGTGTCGAAGAGCGTGTTTACATCTCCGACGAAAATGATCCCGGCCGCAAGGCGATTATTCCGGATCTCAAAGTCATTGAAACGGGGTTCACGGTACGTCCGAACACATCTTTTCTCGAGACATCAATTGCCGTTGCAGAGCCGCTGATTCTGACGACGTTAATTGAAGATGAAATCCACGAAGCACGGCTGGAAGTGATTGATACCAATCAACAAACTGTGGTGACCGTAATTGAACTTCTCAGCCCCACGAACAAGATCACCGGGTCACGTGGGCGAGCCAGTTACGAGCAAAAGCGGCGTGAGGCCATGACATCGTCTAGCCATTTCGTGGAAATTGATCTTCTCCGAGATGGCGACCATCTGCATACACGTGAACTCCTGCCAAAGGGTGACTATTTCGTTCATGTGTCCAGAAAGGATCGTCGCCCGAAAGGTTACGTCTGGCCAATTCAGTTGCCTCAGAGATTGCCAATGATCGGTATTCCTTTGAAAGAAGGTGACGGAGACGCTGAACTCGATCTGCAGGCCGTGCTGGTAACCGCATACGATCGGGCTGCTTACGATTTGCAGATTAATTATTGCTCTGAGCCTGTACCACCGCTTAGGGGAGATGTAGCGGAATGGGCGAACAACCTGCTGATCTCGGCAGGACGACGTGGCTAGAGTCAAGCGCTTGAATGTCGGAGACGAACGGGCGGGTATTCAGTATTCAGCTATTCCCTATTCACCGGTATTTGATGCTTCACTCTTCTTCCGGGAGGGTTTGGTCGCGACTAGTGCAATTTTAACGGTCGTTTGAGGAGTGGAGCTGAAGCGGACGAGACGTCCGCGCTCCCGGAGCGCGGGTGTCTCGCCCGCTGACCATTCCTCTATTCATCACTGACAGAGCACTGGCGTCCTGTGAACGTTCATAAGTGGCTTAGAAAGAATTTCAGAAACAGCCGCGTGTAAAGGATAGGCCATTGAGCCCGATGCCAGCGGTGTGGCGTATTCTCTCAAAGCCTCCTGATTAGATCAGGTAAAACGAGCGAATCGCGAATCGCGAATCGCAAGTCGTCAGGGGGCAGAGGGCAGAGGGCTCGGCGGGGAATAACCGTCGGGTTTTTTTA
>CAIXQV010000647.1 GCA_903921605.1 uncultured Planctomycetaceae bacterium
GAAGTGGCGAAGTCGCGAGGTGTCGAACTTCTGCGTGAACTGGCGTCACGCCTTCCCGGCTACGCGGTGCCACGTTATGTGCAGGAGATTCCGGGACGCACTGGGAAGACACCGATAATGCTTTGAAGCTTTCAGCCTGTGAACTGAGTGCATCTGGTCGAGATGTTTCTTCGGAGATTTTTTTCGCTCAAACCAGTGACTCCGCGATATCATCCGCGCCTGATCATTTGACACCAGACTACTTTCTCTAGAGGCTCCTATGAGCAGTTCGTGGAATCCGGATCTTCTCAAGGTGACAGAAGTCTTTCTGATCCCCAGCAGTTTTCTCGTTGCCGCGTTGGGGACGGCTGACACGAATCCTCATCGCGCTGCGGTTTCTGCAATTGGCCTGGTGGTCAGTGTGTTGTGGTGGGTCAGCAGTTGGGAAGCTCTTGCGGAGCAGACTGCGTCCGATAATCCACCGAAGGCGACTGCGATGTCACGCAGGATTCGCATCATGGCATGGCTGCCGGTCTTCTTTGTCGTGTGTTGGTTTATGTCTGTTATTGCCCATCTGATCCTGTGGAATCGACCGCTCGGCAGCTGAGCGCAGCAGAGACATCCGAATGTTTCACTTCATCCGTGTTTCGATAGTACGGAGAAGAACAATCCAAAATTCCGAAGCCCGATACAGAGCATCAGAACCATAAAGCCGAAGTTGAACTCTTTGCTCCAGCTGGGACAGCGTCCCTGAAGTCGGCAAACGGCCGGCTTTCCGCCTCCGCCGACCACACCTTTGCGCCAGCCGTAGACTTTGCACAGCCCTGGAATGAAAAAGGTGCGGCTCGCGGCGAGCGGTGGCAGCCATTCGAATATTGCATCATGCCGGGTCTCGCTTTGCATTTGGGAAACGTCGACGTCCAACCTGAGTCAATCAATTACCGCAACGAAATCATAACGTGTCGCTATGCAATGCCAGCCCAGTTTTTCGACCACTGTGCAGGGCGTCAGCTTTCAGACAACTTCAGCTAAACCCGACTAGACACGTGACGGTCAAATTTCGTCCATAATCTCGCGAGGATTGATGGCTCGATGCTCTTCGGCCGAGCGATACGCGGCGTCAACGAGCGCCATCGTGGGAAGATTTTGTCTTCCTGATATGGTCGGTTCCCGATCTTCTTCAAGAGCACACAGCAGTTCCGCCATCGGACCGATGAATGCGTCAGGGAACCAAACCTGGTCCCATTTCGGTGAATGCCATTGCCCCTGATCTTTACGAGTGGAATACTCAAGCGTGCTGGGAGTTCGCTCCGGATACGACGGCCAGCCGATGGTGCCGCGAGCAATCCCTTCGGTGCCTTCGACACGCCAGCGAATTCCAATATCGGCCGCACTGCCTTCGCGGGCCGGTCCGGTCCAAACGTCGTCCCATGAGGATGCTCGAACATCATCCGGAAACTCCAGAATGTAAAGGGCGATACCATCTTCATGCTCGAACTTCTGCGATGTGCGAGGATCCGGTGCAACGCTGGCAAAGATGCGATCGGGCTCACCCAGCCAGTATCGCAAAGTATCCAGGTGATGAATGCTCATGATCCGCAAAGTGACCCAACCCTGCCGCTCCTGCCACGGCATCCAATGCGGGATCGCTCGCATATCAATCGTGGCCAGGACTGGCTTACCCAGGACCTCATGATCCAGCAGAGTTCGACAGGCTCGGACTGACTGATCAAAACGCATGTTTTGATTGACCGCCAGAACGACTCCGGCGTCTTCACACATCCGCACAATTTCCAGAGCTTCGCGATAGTCCACTCCAAGCGGTTTCTGAGCCAGAATTCCACGTAGCCGATCCGATGATGTGAGTGCTCGGCGGATGACATCCAGCTGACAATCCGGCGGGACCGCAATATCAAGGACCTCAACTTCCGGGTGGCTCACGACCGCCTCTACGGAATCACAGACGGCTTTGATTTGATGACGAGCAGCAACATTCTCGGCTGTCGCGCGAGTTCGTGAAGTGATCGCAACCGGATTGAGCCCATGCTGGCGATAGGCAACCAACTGGCAATCCGCCATGATGAAACCCGCTCCGATACAGCCGATGCCCGGACTTCGATCGACGGGCAAAACCGGCTCGATGGATTTCAACAGCATTGAGTCAGAGAGGTTCTCGGCAGGTAACGTCATGGAGTGACCAATCGAGTTCTGATAGGCGGGCTTTTCATCTTTGCTGACGCAACTGACTACAGCGGCAGGACAAATTCAACAGCGCAGTGGTGCGTCGTCAGAACTAAAGCGTAGGCTGGACATTCTCGTCCGACTACCCAGCGACGGGCAAGAATGCCCATCCGACACTAAAGTGCAGTCCTGACATCGCAACAACTGCCCATCGAACCCCGCGCGATACCCAAACTTCCCACCACCGATTCAGGTTCGTCGAAAGTGTCTCGACTATTCCTTCTTTGCAGCACCAGCAGCTCGAATGCGATCAAGCGGAGAACCAGTCATGGGCACGGCGGCTTTCGGGGCCGCCGCGGCTGGCTTCGCGGCTTCTTCCACAGGAGCCGCCTCTGGTGTTTCAGCAATAGGGGCTGACGCTGTAGCAGGCTTTGCTGCGGCCGCACGAATCTTATCAAGTGGTGAACCACCGGCGGCAGGAGCGGCAGCCGGCTTCGCTGAAGCAGCGCGGATCTTGTCTAAAGGTGACCCTCCGGCGGCAGGAGCGGGTGCCGCTGCTTCGGCTGGCTTGGCACTGGCGGCACGAATCTTGTCGAGCGGAGAACCGCCACCAGCGGCGGCAGGCTTTGCAACCGCCGGAGCTGCGGCTTTGGCAGCAGGCTTCGCTTCTCCGTGAGCTTCCGCCTTCTTCGGCTTTGGCCCGTCAACGACCGTGAGGTAAGTCGTATCAATGTCGTACCAACCGACATCAACCGGCCCATCGAACTCCACGAGCGCTCGGCAGTTCATGTTGACCGTTTTCACTTTTCCGGTCAAATTCGCAAACCGCTTGAGTTCCGGTGCGTTGGCTACCACAACCCACTTGTCCGTCAGTTCTTTCTTCAGCCGCTCAGCTTTTTCAATGGTCGACACGGTTTGACATTCCTGCGTTGTTGCGATCGACGAAACTCCCCGTCATGGAGATGTGCATTCTGTGCCAACCGGCTGACTCTTTCAAGCCGGGGGCGTACTTCCAATCTCCGACTCTCGATGGTTGGACAACGATGGCAATCAAAATGGCCAATTTTGCTCAGCCCGAGAGAAATCCGGCGTTGCGAGACGGTCCAGGATGAAAACCGCGGGTTCGACTGATAAAACTCCCGCCTGATTGTTGTTCTTCACGTGTTTTAATTTTCAAACCGCCACTTGCGAAGCTGATCATCATGGCTGTGCCTCGAGTCTGCGTTCTCCGTGCCCCCGGGACCAACTGCGACGTTGAAACCGCTCATGCGTTTGAGCTGGCCGGTGCATCCGCCGAGCGAATTCATCTGTTTCGCCTGCTGGAAGATCCATCCCGACTCAACGAGTTCCAGATTTTGTGCGTCCCCGGTGGCTTCAGCTACGGCGATGACCTCGGTGCCGGGGTGATCTTTTCTCGTCAGTTACGTGGACAGCTCAACGAAGCCATGCGGGAATTCCTGCAGTCCGACAAGCTGGTGCTGGGGATCTGCAACGGGTTTCAGACGATCCTGAAGGCTGGCTTGCTGATGCGTCGAGGCATCGAGAACTCCGCCGAGAAAGCTCTTGAAGATCAGGTCACGCTGACCTGGAATGCCAATGGTCGCTACACCGACCGTTGGGTTCGCCTGAAGGTCACGTCGTGCAACAGCGTGTTCCTGAAAGGGATTGATGAATTTGATGTGCCGATGGCTCATGCTGAAGGCCGCATTGCACTCAAACATCCGGAATTGCTCGATCAGCTTCGCGAAAATTCCCAGATCGCGGCCTGCTACTGGTCACCGGCCGCAGTCGAAATGGCCAAGGCATCGGGCGATCCGACTCGCATCGCTTTGCTGCCGGAACCCGAGAATCCAAATGGATCGCTCGCGAACATCGCGGGACTCTGTGATACCACAGGTAGAGTGCTCGGCCTGATGCCACACCCGGAACGCTTCCTGTTCGCGACTCAACACCCGCAGTGGACTCGACGAGGTTTGCGTGGCGAAGGCGACGGCATCCAGATCTTCCGCAACGCGGTGACATACTTCGGTTGAGTTCGGCTGAGTGGCGTTTGAAGTCAGTTCATTCAATTCAGCCGCAGTGCGTCAGCAGTGTGTATAGTCGCGCACTAAGCGCTTTCGCTTAACGTAGAGCCGGAGGCGGAGGCGAAATCGAGCGACAACGCCTGCGGCTTGCCGTCAAACGATTACGGACAGACCAAACCTTTGAGCGGAATTCACCAGGGCTTCCGCTACGCTGCGTTCTTGAATCCCATGCCGAAACGCTTGGCGTCTTACGCTGCCTGCAAAGTCAGTGAACATGCTTTGCCACTGTCGATTTTGACGGCGGCGGCCAGAATGAGTCAGTGGCGGCGGAATTCAGCAGAATTAGAGGCAGAGATTGGTTTTGTCGGTCGGTCGCAACCTGCTATACCTCGCGGCGGAAAGCAACTCAGGACCGAGTTGCTGCGCGAAAAACGATGCAGCTTGTGATGAACCTGCCTGATGAATGCCTCCATAATTTCCTGCCAGGAAGATTTTCTGGAACTGTGTGACCACATCAAAAAGTGTGGCATCGTTTCTTTCGACTCCGAATTTATCTCCGACACAGGCTACAGACCGCAGCTCGGCCTGTTGCAGTTCGCCACACCCGAACGTTGTGTGGCGGTCGATCCGCTGGAAGTGAACTCGTTGTCTCCCTGGTGGGACATCATGGCCGATGATTCCACGACTGTGATCGTCCATGGCGGTCAGGCTGAGATTCGCTTTTGCGTTCAACACGGTGGCAAGATTCCCCGCAGGCTTGTCGACATCCAGATTGCGGAAGGACTTCGCGGTCGCAGCTATCCACTGTCCTACAACGCGATCGTTGAACGAGTGCTTGGCACTGTGATCACGAATTCGCAGACACGCACTGACTGGTTGCGTCGGCCGCTGTCAGAAGAACAAATCGCTTACGCACTCGAAGATGTTTCCTACGTTCCGCTTGTCTGGGAACGGCAGCGCAAATGGCTGCAGTCCAAAGGTCGACTGGAATGGGCGACGATGGAGTTCGATCGCATGTGCCAGTCGATTCTTGATGAAGAAAAGACAGCACCCTGGGAACGATTGTCGGGGATCCATAAGTTGCCTCGTCGAGAACTCGCGGTGGCGCAACGACTGGCCGTGTGGCGAGAAGAGGAAGCGGCTGAACGCAACAAGCCGGCTCGACGAGTTCTCCGGGATGACTTGCTGATCGATCTGGCTCGCCGCCGTCCGCGATCTGTCCAACAGGCTCTGGAAACTCGAGATCTTAATCGCCCTGAATATCGTCGCAAGCTGGATGAAATGGTTGAGGTGATTGAAGAAGCGGGCCGCATTCCTGATGACAAGCTGCCGCGTCGCATTCGGTCGCGTGATGATGCGTCGTCGGACGATCAAATTATCTCCCGTCTGCTGGCACTGGCTCTGGGAAATGTCTGTGCAGAGCTGGAGATTGCTCAGGCTTTGGTCGGGACGAACAAGGATCTCACGGAACTCGTGAAGTACGTGCGCACTGGCGAATCTTCCGAACTTCCACTGCTGTTAAGCGACTGGCGCGGCGAAATCTGCGGTGATTTGCTGAAGAAGGTTCTTGAAGGGCGAGTTCGTTTTCGAGTCGCTCCGTATGGATCATCAACGCCGCTGATTTTCGAAGATCAGCCGGAGTGATGCACGGTGGCAGACTCCGCGTTTGAAATAGACATCAGTAATCGACAATCGGCTCTGGCATTCGAGGAGAACCGCGTGCAGGCCGCTGTCTTACGTGCACTTGCGATCGAGCAGGTCGCGTCGGCAGTGCTAAGCATTTCGATCGTCGACAACTCGGCGATACATAAAATCAACCGCGATCATCTGCAGCATGATTACCCGACCGACGTCATCAGCTTTAAGCTCGACTTCGTATCGGCGGGCAATCTTCAGTGTGATGACGAGGTTGAAAACGATGACGAAGATCTCCTCGACGAAGACTACCCAGAAGACGACGCCGAGATCGATGACGATTCTGTCGATGTTACATACGGTGAACTGCTCACAGAGGGCAGGGCAGCCGGCGCAGCAATCGAAGGGGAAATCATCGCCAGTGCGGAGACGGCTGTTAGTATGGCGACCGATGGAGAATGGTCAGCCGAAGCCGAACTCATTCTCTATATTGTGCATGGCCTGCTGCATATTTGCGGATACGATGATCTGACGCCCGAAGAAAAGTGCATCATGCGTGCGCGGGAACGAGCAATCCTGAGTGAACTTGGTCTGACCGCGATTTACGCTGAAGACGCAGAAGAAGATCGATACTGAACTATGAAGTGCGTTTATCACGAGCAGCAGATCTGCAATTCCTGTACGTTGCTCGGGCTGGAGTACAATCAGACTCTGCAGCAAAAAAAACAGACGTTGACTTCTCTGTTTCCTGATGTGGCAGTCAGTGCGTTCCGAGGCGTCTCATCCCCTCAGGGCGGGAGAATTCGCGCGAAACTGGCGATCTCCGGCTCACTGGATGAGCTGCAGATCGGCTTCTTCGATGATCAGCAAAAGGTCATACCGGTCGATCAGTGCCCGCTGCATCATGTGTTGATCAACGATTCCATCTCACACATTCGACAGATGATTCAGACGGCCAGGTTGGTCCCTTATGATCCGAGCAGTGATCGAGGCGAATTGAAGTTTGTGGTGCTGACATGTTCGCCCAGTCATCAGCAATTGATGATTCAGTTTGTATTGAGATCAAAAGAGGCGGTCGATCGCATCCGCAGTCTCTGGCGAAAAATGACGGAAACGGAACGACAGGGGATAGCGATCATGTCGATCAATATTCAGCCTGCTCGATCCTCCGCGATCAGCGGTCGCGAGGAAGTGGTGGTTTCCGAAGAGACGATGTTGCCGATCCGATTTGACGTAAGCGATACCGACAATCGCGACTTGTTGTTTGGCCCGCAGAGCTTTCTACAGACGAATTATGAAATCGCGACGGCACTTTATTCAGCGGCTCGCGGGATGATTCAGTCGAGCGGGGCTAAACGCGTGCTGGACCTTTACTGCGGCATCGGTGCGTTTGCGCTGACAGCTTGTTCGTCTGAACAAAGCGTTGTGGGAATTGATAATTCCGAAAACGCGATCGCCTGCGCCAACGAAACAGTTCGCCGCAGCGGTCTGAGCAACGCGGAGTTTCAATGCCGAAGCCTCGACTGCACGTCTGCAGACCAACTGACGAACAGCAATTTTGACGCCATCATTTGTAACCCGCCGCGACGAGGCCTCGACGCTGCCAGTCGAGCACTCATCTTCGCCATTCATCCGCCGCAGGTTATCTACTCCAGCTGTAACCCGGCGACCCTGCAGCGAGACATCGCGGAGTTAGCAGCCAAGTATCAGATCGTGGAGTTGTATCCCTTCGACATGTTCCCCTTCACGCCCCACTTCGAAGTGCTCGCACTGCTGCAACGAAAAGCCGTGCGAAGCTGGTGAGCGACCTGGGGGAGCGATTTTGCTTAACGGCGAGCCGCAGGCGGAGGCGAAATCTGGCGCCTCCGCCTGCGGCTCGCCATTAATTGCTTCAGTCAACAGCCCGCTAGCAGACTGTTGATTTAATCAGCCGGAACACGTTAGCGTCCGGTTTTCGCCCCAGAATCCCAAGCAAAACAACCGGGGGCTAACGCCCGGCGGCTGATGAAGCGACTAAATCAACAGGCTGTAAGACGTCGACCGATACGCCAATGTTTACGCAGGCCAAATCTGTGAGCCGCCGTCGACTCGGAGGACCTGGCCGGTGACGAAGGCTCCGAGGGGA
>CAIXQV010000648.1 GCA_903921605.1 uncultured Planctomycetaceae bacterium
AGGCTGTGGGCTCGAAAGCGGCAGCAGGCTGCCGCACTCCAAAAGGGTCTTACACGCGAGGCTTCGCTGCTCCGCCGATTGCTTCCAGCTGCTGATCGCGTTTGGCGATGGCGTCGGAGATGACCTTCTGACTGGCCGCATCAAGAGTTCGATCGCCGGCCGTCACGGTTTGTTCAATCTGTTGCGGACTGCGAGCTCCAACGATCGCTGATGTTAACTCCGGGCGACGCAGAGTCCAGGCGATGGCAACATCTGTCACCGACCAATGCAACGACTCCGCGAGAACACCGAGCGTGTTCACGAATTCCAGATTGATTTCCAGTTGAGGCGAATGGAAACGAGGATCCTTCGAGCGATGATCTTTGCTGGACAACGCGGCAACTCGTTCGGCGGTGAACTTACCGGTGAGCAGACCTTTGCCCATTGGACTGTAACAGACAACGCCGATGTTTTCTTTGCCGCAGAACGGCAGAATCTCAGCCTCCACATCGCGTGCAATCATGCTGTACGGCGGCTGCAGTGAGGCGATGGGATGGATCGCCTGAAGGCGCTGCATCTGACTGACGGAGTGATTCGAAACGCCGATGTGGCGAATCTTGCCCTGTTGCTTGAGATCAACCAGTGTCTGCCAGCCTTCTTCGATTTCCTCATCGGGCTCCGGCCAGTGCATCTGATACCAGTCGATGCAGTCCGTGTTCAAACGACGCAGACTCGCTTCACATTCTGCGATCACACTTTCGCGTTTCAGGCACTTGCCGATTTCTCCGTTTCCCAGAGCAACACGTCCGCACTTTGTCGCGACGATCGGCCGATCTGCTTTGGGAATGGCCTCAAGAGCCTTCGCGACCAGAATCTCACTGCGACCTTCGCCATAGATGGCGGCTGTGTCGATCCAGTTGATCCCCAGTTCGACCGCACGCACAATAGCCCCGATGGCTTCGGATTCGTCCTGATCGCCCCAGCCGAATTTCCAGTCACCGCCACCAATCGCCCACGTCCCGAGACCAATCACACTGATCTTGAGCCCACTTGAGCCTAATGTTCGAAACTGCACTTGTGGAATCCTTGGAATGAAGCCGAAATACGGGGCCTGTAGAGTTCTAGGAACAGTCCCGAAACAGTGTCCGGGTCAATCAAATGGAGACTCGAATCGGTGTGCCTGCGTTCGCTGAGGCTCACTTGTCACGCCCTACACAAAATCGTTGAAATGTGTCGGGAATGACAAGTTCGCCGCGGCGACATAAGTCGGATGCTAAGTCATGATCCGTCTGAAATGCTGGCTAAAACCAACACGACAACTTGAACTGCGACTAGATTATCAACATAACAGCCTCAGGATATCGGCAAGCCATGTCACTTTACAGTCCCAACACAGACCCCAAGTATCAAACTACCGACGAGCAGCGTCCGATCGGTTTGCCGGACGATGTGATCATCTCCGAAGATACTCATCGAGAAAATCGCCTTCCCGCCGGACAGCATCGTACTCGCAAATGGCCGGTGCTGCATGCGTCGACAGTTCCCGTGATTAATCCCGCTGCCTGGACACTGCAAGTTCATGGTCTGGTCAGTAAGCCACTGGAGTTAACTCTGGCGCAGTTTCGCGAGTTGCCTCGAATCAAGGTTTTCTCGGATTTTCACTGCGTAACGACATGGTCGCGACTCGGGAATCTGTGGGAAGGCGTCTCGCTGAATTGGTTGCTGGCAGAGGCAGGCATTCAGGAGTCCGCGGCGTTCGCCATCATCGGCGGTTGCGACAACGGTTGGACAACGAACGTTCCGCTGTCGGCTCTGCTGGACAATGATGTTCTTTTGGCCGATCTGCACGATGGGTTGCCACTGGACGACGACCATGGCGGACCTGTTCGCCTTGTGGTGCCTAAACTGTTCGCATGGAAAAGTGCGAAGTGGGTGAATCGAATTGAACTAACCGAACACAACGTTCCGGGCTACTGGGAACAGGCCGGTTATCACAACGTCGGTGACCCCTGGAAAGAACAACGCTACCGAGACGAGCCGGAGTGGCTGAGCGAAGGTACCGTCGCGGATGGCATTTAAAGGAGGCTTTTCTTCCCGGAAAGGCCCTCGCCGTCAGGCGACCCTCGTGTGCAATTGAGTCAGTATTGCAGACTGCATAGGACGATCACGTGCCCAGAGGTCGCGGCAAGCCACGCAGTCCTGCTCGGCAATCAGGACCGACAGAAATCCGCGACGACTACTCGCGGCAGGAAGATCGCTGGAGTCCGGAAGACAAATCAAGTGATCTCGTTATCATTCGCGTTTTCCAGTGCGTTCGCTGGGGGCCGTCACAGGATGTTTGTCCCGCCGCAGAGCATTGTTTTCTCTGATTTTCAGGCCAATTGGAATGGTTCGAGATTTTACGACCGAGAGTTTGTCCCACGACCCGATTCACGGCTACATCCCGTTTATCTCACGGGTCGGCTTGCCAGCCGGCGAGGCGGCCGAACAGGATCTGATAGATCATCCGTGGGTTCAGCGGATGCGGCAGATTCACCAACTTCAGACCGCATGGTGGGTGTTTCCATCCGCCGAACATATGCGATTTCAGCACGTACTCGGTGTGATGCATCTGGGTTCGGTGACTGTCAACGCGTGGTATGAATCCTTGGCGGATTGCTGCCGCAATGTGCCTTCGCGAGCATGCGTCGAGAGCATGGTTCGTATCGCCGGTTTGCTGCACGATGTGGGGCACGGGCCTTTCGGTCATTTTTTCGATGATCACTATCTGGATCAGTTTAATCTGACTCACGAAGACATCGGTGGCCATGTCATTGAACATGAACTTGGCGACATCATTCGTCGCATTCGCAGAAACCCCAACGGCAAACTCCAGCCACTGGAAGAGCTTGACCCCCGGCAAATTGCGTGGTTGATTCGCCGACCTTCCGGACATCCTGATGACCAGGAAGGGCAGCCCGACTGGCTGAAGAAACTGCGAGCACTCTTTAGTGGTATTTACACGGTCGACAACATGGACTTCGTGCTGCGTGATGCGTACATGTCCGGCTACAACACGAAGGCGTTCGATATCTCCCGCCTGATTCACTACAGCTTCTTTACGGAGAACGGCCTGACGATTCATTCGCGCGGTCTGCCGACGCTGATTAACTTCATCGAAACACGCGCAAATCTGTTCCGGACGATCTACTTCCATCGCACCGTTCGCGGGATCGACATTGCGCTGGAAGAATACTTTGCAGAGACGATGAAACGATTGTTTCCCGGGAATCCTCTGCAGCATTTGAAGGCTTATCAGGGGCTGACGGAGACTTCGTTTCTGGTCGATGTGGCTCGCTGGGCCGACAGTTCTGATCCGACACTCCGTGAGCTGGGAACGCATTGGAAGGCGATCATCAATCGCGAAGAAATGTGGCGGATGGCGTGTGAACGTACAATGCACTTTCACAGCGGTCAGGCGGAAAGCACAACGATCTTTTCAGAACCGGATCTGGTGGAGCGGCGAGTTCGTGAGTCGCTGCCGAAACCACTCCGGGAGATTCCTCTTCGCATCGACGTGGCTCGCCACTATCACCGGCCGAGTGCCAGAAAGCCTGCGGGCAAACAGAATTACTGGTACGACACGGCCAGCGGTCTCTCGCATGAGCTGGATGATGACGAACTGTTCCGCAGCCTGCCGACCAGTTTCATCATCTTCCGCATCTACAGCCGCGATCACGGTCATGATCGCGAACTAAACGCCGCACTCCAGAAAGTCGCCGGCGGCTCGGGCGGAGATACGAAGACAAACATGTGACGTCGTCCAGGCGAGTTCCTGGGTTTCGTTCTCGTTTAACGGCTAGGCGCAGGCGTTGCCGAATGTCGCCTGCGCCTGTGGCACGCCGTTAAACGAAGTTTCAGTTTGTAACCGGGCACGGGCCTGCTGCGCTGGACTGCACGAGTTCCACCCGTTTCTTTGGTTTTCGTGCCTAAAGGTCGCGGCATGTCGAACAGTCATGCCCGGCAGACAAGGACTACAAAAGGCTGCTGCTCGGCCGGCCGGCCCAACCGAAATCCGCAACTGAGTCCTTCTTGGCGGAGGAGGCGGTTCGTAATTGATTTCGACCGGGAAGCCTGCGAAACTGCTGGTATGAGTGCAGGATGCCAGAATACTCTCGCCGTGAGTGAAGACTATGCCAGCGATTTCAATTCCTTGCCCCGCCTGTGGCGCGTCATTGAAACTTCCGGACACAAGCCTCATCGGCAAGACGGCTAAGTGTCCCAAGTGTCGGCATCGGTTTGTCCTGACACTGCCTGAAACCGACGAGGTTCCTCTGGCGCTGGCTGATGTCCCTGTGCTGCCTCTGGCTCCCAGAATGGGAACTGGCGCGCGCTGGGTTCCGGATGATGCACCGGCGTACCCCGCGGCACCGCCCGCCGCTCCGGTGTTCCCGCAGTTTCCGCAAACGCCGAACGCGGGTGCGTTTGGCTCGCCGCCATTGAGTGGTGGCAGCAATGAGATTGTGATCCCCGACTTTCTGGCGCCGCCGACCGCCGCGGGCGGAACGGCTTCGACAGCCGAGATCAATAGCGGGGCTCCGTTTACAGCAAGTGCCGTTGCACCGAATGGACTTGCTGCCTCAACACGGGCCAAGGGAAAACCGGCCGCAAAGAAGCGTCGTCGCGGAAGTCGAGCCGGGATCATCGCGATGGTGATCACTGCGATACTCGTCGCAGCCGGTGGCTACGGCGCGTTTGTAATCAATCAGCAGAAGACGCAGCAGGTCAAGAAAACGCCTGCGGTCAATAAGGGCTGGGAAGCGAAGAAAGTTGAATTGGCATCGTCGAATGAGAGCGCTGAAGCATTAAGCCCCACTTCGGGGAAAGCCATTCCTCTGGATTATCTGCCATTCACGCCTCATCTGATCTGTCACTTGCGCCCAGCCGCGTTATGGAGAAAATCGGATCGCACGACGGTTGAGTTTCAGGCCATTCTGGGTGATCTGGGGACGTGGCTCCATGAGCAGATTCGGAGTCGAACTCACTTTGAGCCAGAAGATATTGAAGAGCTGACGATCGCGGTCAATTTTGGGCCTCGCATGTCGGTGCCGGATGTTGCCGTTGTTGTGCGTCTGAAGGAAGCACAGACAAAGTCCAATTTCCTGAAGCAATTTAAGGGACAACGCAAAGCTGATTTGAAAGCGGAGATTTATGAGTCGTCCGAATACAGCTTTATGCTGATCGATGACCGTACATTTGCCGCGGCGCCGGTGGGTCTCACGCAGGACCTGGAGCTGTCTCGCAACGATGCCGCGTTGGCGTCTCCGGATATGGAGCCGTTGCTGCAGGCCTCGGATCGCGAACGACACGCTTCTTTGATTTTCGACCTGAAGATCCTCGACTCCCATCGTGAAGACATCTTCATGGCGCAGATGCAGAAAGTGGTCGACAAGTTTGTCGTCTGGATGGGTAATGAGATCGAGACGGTCTCCTGGAGCATGCATCTTGAACCGAATTTCTACATGGAGACGCTGCTGCACAATTCGTCCGACAGTTCGGTCATGAAGGTGCAGCGACATGCCCAGTTGCAGTTCAGCAAGCTTGCAGAAGAGATGCTGGCGGGTGTTGAAAAGATGAAGCCGGCCACGAAGGGATCTCGCCAGATGATCGGCCGTTTTCCGGCGATGCTGCAAGCGATGGACGTTGGTACGACGGCTCACGTGGCTCCATCGTTTGCAAGGCTGGTGACCGTTTTGCCAAAACAGGCGTCTGTGAATCTGGCGGCGGGCGCGTTATTGACCTGGAATCAGTCGTTGCTGACAAACTTCGACGCGGAAAAAGTTGTTGCCAAAGGCGACACGACATCAATTCCGGACAAGTTGGTTGATCGACTGCAGATGAAGGTGCTGATTGACTTCCGCCGCACGCCACTGCAGGAAGCATTTAAGTACATCGGCGAATCCATCAAGACAGAAGTGGCGATTGACGGTGACGCGCTGAAGGGAGCTGGGTTTACTCAGAACATGCCGCAGACGTTTGATCTTGGATCAGTGACTGCACAGGCGGCTCTGCATGAGATTATTCTGAAATATGCCAAAGAGCGTGATCCGCTGGTGCTGATTGTGGATGAAAAAGCAAAGACGCTGATCCTAAGTACCAAAGTGAAGGCCGAGGCTGATGGCCTGACGCCGTTCGACACGGCTCCAAAGAAATAGCCTGGCGGTTCCGCTGCTATCAGTGATGGAATACGGATTTGAGTCAGTCACGGGAAACGGAATCAACAATGGAATCCAGTCGACGCGTCTCATGTTTACTTCGGCTGGTGAGTTTATTGGCCGTCGCGGCAAGTTTCTCCTGGACTGAGGCGACCTCAAAAGCCCAGGCTCAGATGTTTCGGATTCCCGGAATGAACGGACCGGAGGTGTCAGAGGAGTCGGAGAACGAAGGCGATGGTCTGCATACCGAGCGACGCATCGAGACGAAGCTGGAGCAGATGTCAGCTGCAGCGAGAAAGAAGAACACATCAGAAGTTCTGGAACATCTGGAGTCTCTGAGAGCTGCAGATCCGATGTTGATTGTGCGAGGATCGGATAAGGTGTTTGTCCCCCTTCATCGGGACCTGGTTCTTTTGATTCAGCGATTCAGTTCTGAGATTCGCGAGGCCATAGAAAAATCGGATCCGGGGGCCGATGCGGCCTTAAGACTGGCTATCGAAGCTGACACACCAGTGGCCTTGCCAACCTTCCTGCAGCGTTTTGCGGGGACGAGGGCTGCAGAAAAAGCTCATTTGCTTCTGGCCGCGAAACATGCCGATCGAGGCCACAACCTGGCAGCTCAGTATTGGTTGGCCCCCCTGCTCACCAAACAGGCCGATCCTGAATTGAAAGTTATTGCGGAGAGGATGAATGCCCGGCTAGTGCCTGCAAGCGAGCCCGCCCACGCGGACGCTAAACCACCCGACGCAGACCGTTTGGCTTCAGACAATGCGGCTTCAGACAAATCCGCCGAACGAACTGCTGACGAACCGAGTTCTGATCCAAAGAATGCCGGTGATAAGACTGCAGGCGATCAGTCGCAGCAGAATTCATCTCCCGACGTTGGGCCGACGACAGATCAGTCGGTCGTTAAGTCTGCAGAAGGCAGAGCAGAATCTCCGGCAGACGTGGGGTCGGGATCACCGCCAGCCCAGAATGTTAACGCAGCGGGAGAGCCGTTTATTCAGCAGCGGCACTGGTTCAAGTCGCTTCCGATTTCCAGCACAGCGCGAACACGATCTCAGCAATTGTTGCGAGAAGCTTCGGAAATCAAGGGGATTCCGTGGACTGCGTGGCAGCCGGAACTGGATGCCGAGCATGTTTATGTTCGTGTGCCGGGATTGATTTCAGCTTATCGATTGAGGTCCGGGCAACATTTGTGGACGAGAACTCTGAGTTATGAGCAGTCCCCAGCGCGTCCGCTTGAGCCGGACCTTATTGGTGGTGGATTTGGGGCAGACCGAAATCCGCTGCGGGAGGCGATGACTAGTCCGGAGATCCTGCAGTTGCATCGCAACGAGATGGTGGGGCGGATGACGTCTGATGCTGAACGATTGTATCTGGTGTCACAGTTAAGCAGTGGCAATGGTCCTGTCGTTTCTCGGGGCATGGCTCGAATTCGAGATGTTTCGGACCAGACCAGAGCCGGACTGTGGGAACTTGTCGCCATCGACAAGGAAACCGGCCGTCGACTGTGGACGATGGGTGGCCCTCCTGTGGAAGAGCAGTTTGGCAATGAACTGGCAACCGCGTGGCTGGCAGGACCGCCTGCTGTCGAGCGAGGCAGTTTGTATCAAGTGGTCGAAAAAGAGTCCGTCGTGCAATTGGTTTGTCTGGATGCCGCTACTGGTCGCCTGCGTTGGCGGGTTCCTTTGTCTTATCCGCAGAACCGGATTGGGCTGGATGCTCCGCGGCAATTGCTGGCTGCTCAGACGAGTGTGCAAGACGGCCTCGTCTACACGACTTCAACAACCGGCTGGCTGTTTGCCATTGATACGATGACTCAATCCATACTTTGGGCTCGAAAGCTCAATACGAGGTCAGCGGATGGTCGAGATGAACGTCTGCTTCACAATCCCGGAATGTTCATGATGGATATTGCGCCGCTAAAACAAGCGTGGCGTTCTCGACCACCTCTTCTTCTTGGCGACAGTCTGTTGGTTCCAACGGCGGAATCGGCAACTTTGCTTTGTGTTGATCCGAGAAGTGGCAAGACTCGTACCACCTCGATTCCCGCGTCAGGAGTCACTGTCGTTCTGCATTATGATTCGCAATGGCTGATTCTGGCCTCAGCCGAGTCCATTGTTGGTTTTACGCTGCCACAACTGAAGAAGGCGTGGACTCTGAAGGTGACGGACCCGGCGGCTCCACCTGTGGGACCTGCATCACGTCAGGAAGACGATCTGTACGTTCCTCTGGCCGACGGCTCAGCGGCCGTCGTTGCGATCGAGAACGGAACTTTGAAACAAACCCTCAGGCGATTCCGGCCCGCATGGAGTACCGGAGGTTTTTATTCAACGCAGGGTGGAATTCTGAGTCATGCACCCGACCATTTGACGTTGATGTCGCGTGAGCCGGTTACCGGCCATGACGAGACCGATCCACTTCAACATGCCACGTTCCTGTTTGAATCCGGAGCTATCAAAGAGGCATCGCTCGCCGCGGCGAAGATTCCGGTAACGGCTTTGCGCAGAGATGCGGTTCGGCGTTTGAGGTTTCGGATTGCCGTGGCGATGTTGAAAGCTGAGGAAAGCGAGAACTCACAGACGTCCGCGAAAGATTTGATCGCAAAAGAGGCGGCTCAGCTGGAAGAGATCGCCGGCATGGCTCAGACCGCTCACGAGAAAGCCCTGACACATTTTCTGCGGCTTGATTACCTGCTGCGAACGGCTCCCGAGAATGTCGTCCCGTCGCTGATCGATGCCTTAACTCTGGACGATTCAGTCCACATGGTCGATGTTCCGGTGACCTCATCCATGAAGGAACTGCTCGCGGATGCTGCGGGAAGTGACCCGCTGGCTCGCAACCCTCTGAAAACCTCGATTGATCAGCGATTTGTGACGTTTCGAGCCTGGGTGTTGATGCAACTGCGGGATCGAATTGCGACGGCTGAAGCCAAGGAACGAAGTGCTGTCATTCTGGCATTGGCCGCCGTTCCGGATACTCTGATTGCAGAAATACATTCGAAGGATCTTGCCGAGGAGTCGTTGCGGCGAGCTGAAGTGCAGTTGCAGAAGGGGGAATGCAATGAGCTGACCCTGCAGCTTTTGATGTCGGCGGCCGATGCCCAGTTGGATGCGGGTCTGTCAGGAGATGAACATGCGTCAGATAATGAACAAAGAATCAAAGTCTCAGTTCGAATTGCAGACGACTTTGGGAAGGCTCGCGAGCTGCTGTTGAAGAAGTCGAATGTGGGTTCCGCTCATCGGGAGCTTGTGGATCGAATTCTGACGGTTGCACAATATGAACTTCAGGGCAAGCTGCCGGGCGTGACCATTTCGATTCCTGATGATACTCGAGAATTCATCGTCAATCGGGTCGCGGGGACTCCGGACGTTCCTTTGACCATGTTGCCAGTCAGCAATTCGGGAAGGATAATGGGGCGAATGCTGGGAAGATCCGATGTCAATCTGAGTTCCGCATCTGATGCTTTCCTTTCGGCATTTCGCTGGTCGGTGCGGACGGTCCCCGGAGCAATTCAGGCGAAGTCTGTGCGCGAGCCATTTCTTGCGCCGTGGACGATTAGTCGTGAGGCGTCGGGGAACGTCAATGACTTGCGGAATCAGGAACTCTATCGGTTTGGCACCGTACTCCTGCTGGCGGACAGCGATGGCTTGTCTGCATTTTCAGTCACTGAGCAGCGATGGTTGTGGAGGAAAACGGCTGCCGACGGCTATTCCAGTCGACGTTCACGACTGACAGAAAAGACGTTCGCAAAGCTCGATACAGGCGTGGGCTTTATGATGATGTCGTTCACCGGATTTGGCTGCAATATTTGCGGAGGAAACGCTCGCTGGGTTTGTGTGAAGTCGAACGACAGCGTTGACGTGATTGATATCTACACCGGCAACCGCCTGTGGGGAATGCCACTGGAGGAAACGTACAGTTCCGTACTGGCTTATCGTTCTGCCATCATTGGCCACAGAGGATTCTCACAGCTTGTGCGTTTGAATCCAGTTGACGGGAAAGAACAAGGCCCTGCTCCTTCCGGTGTGGCTGGTCTGTCGACGATGGAGATTCTTCGTGAGACGCCGGATTCGATACTGACTTTGACGCACTCTTCGGCAAACAGGGAGCCAGCACTCGAATGGATCAATCCGGCGGATGGACTTGTGCGACGCAAAGTGGAGTTATCAGAAAAAATGCATGCATCACTTTTGGAGGGAGAAACGCTGGCGCTGTTCACTGAGAACGGTGATCTGAAAGTCGTGGAGCTGATGACGGGGGCTCAGCAGGACTTCGCCGGCTCTGGGGCGGAGATTGCAAAGTCGTTATCGATTGAGCCAACGAAAATGGCATTCCACGCGGATGCTTTGAACTATTATGTCTACGAAATTGACGACAATGGACTCGGGTTATTTGCTTTCGAGACGGCTCGTCTGATTCCGATCAAGACAAGCGTTGTGGCCTTTAGTCGAAGTACCGGAAAGCTTGCCTGGGTACATCCTCTGAAGGCGTCGGGCAGTCTCTACGTTGACGGTCCGGATGAATTTATTGTTCTGGCTGAGATCAACGAGAATGCTGCGGCCAACCTGGGCGGTGGGCGGCCTCTCAATATTCCGGGGCTGATGATTCAGATGGGCCAAACTTACGATGTCAAAGGACTTTCGCGAGCGACCGGACTGTCGCGGTTTAGCTACAAGGTCGCTGCTCAGCGCCCATTCTCGGAAATCCGCCTGACAAGAACAACGGCCAACCAACTGGATCTGGAGGCGTTTGGCCACCGAGTCAGATTCCTTTCTTCCCCGGTTGCAACAGTTCCCTGAAACGAATGACGGCAGGTCCCGCGTTCGCGGGTTGGTGATCTAGCCGGGTACTACGCGTTTTCGTTTAACGGCAAGCCGCAGGCGGAGGCAAAAGGCGACTACGACGGCTGCGACTTGCCGTCAAACGATTAAATTAATAGGCCACAGGCAGAGGCCTGAGAGTTCCGGGCTGGCGATCTATTTTTGAACTGGCGTTTGTGATTCTCGTCAGGAAAGCTAAAAAGCGACTTCGAACGCCTGACAAAACCGGGACTGGCTCCCGTGCAGATCCTGAATTCACGGCGACAAGCGACCGCTAAGGGTGCCTGTCCCGGTTTTGTTGGCGGCTCTTAGTAACGGCTCACTATTTCACTTGTTTGTTCTGGAATTCGTATCAATGGCCAAGGGTAAAGTCAGCGGCAACGTATATCGAGATCATGAAATCAAGGAAGATCATTCCTTCACTCAGGGATTTGGAGCCGGTACCGGAGTTAATCGGCGATACTCGGCCAAGGTCGGCGGCAAGACCAAAAAGGGCAGCCTTGAACAAGTGAAGGCCGATATCGACTATTTCCTCGACAAGAAGAAGACTGAGGAAAAAGGCGAGTGATTGGTGATCCCTCAGGAGTCTGATGCCATGCATCAGCGTTGGAACGTCGCTGCTGACGTGGTTCAAACGTTGCGGCAACTTCCCACGTGGCTTCTGGGGGGATTTCCTGCCGTTTCCGGGTTTGCTCCCGTTTTGCCGCACTGACGCCATGGGAGCGGAATCTGGCGGTACAATGCGGGTAGTCGCCTGATGGAAATTCCGGGTTCTTCAGAGTTGGACGTTGAAAACTGACTTTTCTTTGAGGAATCCGGGCAGAAAACATTCCTCCGTTGCTGACCGACTGCTGTCTTCATAAAATCTCGCCGCTGTTTGGGCGCGGGGCGAACGAGTACTGATGTGCTCAAAATTCGTACGGCCGCATTTTGAATCGCTGACTGACAAGAATTTCTCATGAAACACGTTCTTTCCGCTTTGGTGATGAATCAACCGGGTGTTCTGGCTCATATTTCCGGCATGCTGGCTTCTCGAGCCTACAACATTGAGAGCCTTGCTGTGGGAGCCACGGAGAACCCTGAACTCTCACGGATCACGTTCGTCGTCAACGAAGATGAAAAGAAGCTGGATCAGGTCCGCAAGCAGCTTGCAAAGATCGTGACCGTTGTTCGTGTTCAGGACTTTTCGGGTTCGGATTACGTTGAGCGCGACCTGATGCTGATGAAGGTCAGCACAGAGAATGGCCGCCGTGGTGAGATTCGTGAGCTTGTGGATATTTTCCGAGGCCGCATCGTCGACGTCGGGGCCAGCCATGTGATGATCGAAATCTCGGGTCGCGAAAGTAAAATCGACGCGTTTATTGATCGCATGCGGGAATTCGGAATTCTGGAAATGGTCCGGACGGGCCGAATCGCCATGATGCGGGACCGGACGATTACCGAGGAATCCGGGGCCGACACCTCATGTGATGCTACGACGACCTCTAAGTCCTGAGCATTTCGGCTGTCAAGCAATCAGTGACAGCATTGGCATCCAGTGAATTTACAGGCTCCCTGGCCTCATTCAGGAATTTGCGCATGCCAAGGGGATGGTCCGGGTGACTTGCTGTTTCAAGGCATCCAGTTCCTCAGGTCGGATCCTTCTGAACCTGGACTTGTTGCACGGGCACCGCACCCTGACGTGGCAGCCAATTCTGCTTAGGCATTTCACTAGCCTGTTTCGTTGCTCAATATTTCCGTTGCCAGGGTGGAATTCAGCCTCTGGGTCACGAACACTTTTTGATTCATTCTTGGGATAGATTTTGTCCATGGTTCAGATCAATGCAAACTACCTTAAACTGAAGGCTGGCTATCTTTTCCCTGAGATTGGTCGCCGCGTGACCGCGTTCTCTCAGGCTAATCCGCAGGCTCGAATCATTCGCCTGGGCATTGGCGATGTGACAGAACCTCTGCCGTCGTCGATCACAAAGGCCATGCATGCTGCGGTCGATGACATGGCCAGTCGTGATTCGTTCAAGGGTTACGGTCCGGAACAGGGTTACGCGTTTCTGCGTGAGCCAATCGCTCAGCACGATTTTCAGGCTCGTGGCGTTGATATCTCAGCCGATGAGATTTTCATCTCTGACGGTTCAAAGTGCGACACCGGCAATATTCTCGACATCATCGGCGACGGCAATAAGATCGCGATTACTGATCCAGTCTATCCGGTCTATGTCGACACCAATGTTATGGCTGGCAACACCGGGGCGGCGGATGCCTCCGGTCGCTTTGAAGGGCTGGTTTATCTCCCGGGGAATGAAGCCAACAACTTCGTCCCGGAGCTGCCGTCCGAGAAAGTTGATCTGATCTATTTGTGCTATCCCAATAATCCAACCGGCACTGTGGCGACTCGCGAAACGCTGCAGAAGTGGGTCGATTATGCTCGAGCCAACAACTCGCTGATTCTCTTCGACGCCGCGTACGAAGCATTCATTTCAGATCCTTCGATTCCGCACAGTATTTTCGAAATCGAAGGTGCGAAGGACGTCGCGATTGAATTCCGCAGCTTCAGCAAGAGCATCGGCTTTACCGGCGTTCGTTGTGCATTGACCGTCGTGCCAAAGCAGTTGATGGGCACGACACCAACCGGAGAAAAGGTTTCTCTGCATCAGCTCTGGAATCGCCGTCAATCAACCAAATTCAATGGCGCGTCTTACGTCGTTCAAAAGGGTGCGGCAGCAGCCTATACCGACGAAGGCAAGGTCGAGATGCGGGGCCTGATTGACTTCTACATGACCAACGCCCGCCTGCTGCGTGAAGGCTTGACGAAGGTCGGCATTCGCGTTTTCGGCGGAGTGAATGCTCCTTATGTCTGGCTGAAGACTCCGAACAATCTGGGCAGTTGGGAGTTCTTCGACATGTTGCTGAATCAGGCCCATGTTGTCGGAACACCGGGCAGCGGATTCGGTGCAGCAGGCGAAGGTTACTTCCGCCTGAGTGCGTTCAATAGTCGCCAGAACGTTGAAGAAGCTCTTGAACGGATCCACAAAGTTCTGCAGTAAAGAGTATTCGTGCCCAAAACCCGGTCAGGAAAACGCGATGACGCAGTCCGCTGAACGAACAGTTTATATTTCTGGTCGTATGGTGCCGGAATCGTCAGCGACGATCTCCATCTTCGACAGCGCGGTTCTCCTGGGTGATTGTATTACAGAGTCGACTCGAACATTTCGCCATCAACCGTTTCGGCTCGATGACCATATCAAACGGCTTTACAAGTCGCTGAAGGTCAGTCGAGTCAACTCGGGGCTGAGTCCCGAAGAGATGACTCGAGCGACACTGGATGTGCTGGAAGCAAATCGCGGTCACATGGGCCCGAATGATGACTGCTGGATCGTCCACAACATTTCACGAGGTCTCATGAAGCCCGGCCCCAGTCCGGCTCAGACCAATCCCGCGACGATTATGATCTTCACCAGCCCGATGGATCTGCGTGGCTGGGTGCGATACTACACCGAAGGCTGCCATGCGGTGACGTCGTTCAGTCGAGCGATCCCGGCTCAGTCACTGGATGCTCGCATCAAGAATCGCAGTCGTTTATTTTACACCATGGCCGACACGGAAGCTCGGCTGATCGACCCCGATGCTCAGGTCATCATTCTGGATATTGACGGAAACGTTTCCGAGAACAAGGGCGGAAACATCTTTCTGATTGCAGACGGTGTTCTAAAAACGCCGTCGACAGAGAACTGTCTCGACGGAATCAGCCGCCAGACCGTGATTGAGCTGGCTCAGAAGCTGAATATCCCGGTACAGGAAACTCGCCTGCAGATCTACGACTTCTACACAGCTGATGAGGTTTTCTTCACAAGCACTCCCTACTGCATTATGCCGGCGACCAGGTGCAATGGGCTGGTTGTGGGTAACGGGCAGGTCGGACCAATGACTCAACGACTGCTGGCAGCATGGAGCGATCTCGTGGGCATGGACATTGTCGAACAAGCTCAACAACAGATTCGTTGAGTCGAAGTCATCGTCGCGCGAGTGGCGTAGTCGCGCAGCATCGTCAATGTCGGTCCTTTCTTCCGTGTCTGACTGCCTTAGACATTATTGTTGCGCATTTATTCAGAATGCTCCGGACCATAGCACTGTCAGAAAAGTCGATGAAATCTTCATCCTTTGTAAAGAGCGGCAACTGAGCCTCGGCCCGGTTGAATAAGTGATAAATCCAACTGCAAGAAGCTGATCTGTTCGGCCCTCCCTTGCCTCGACGGGACGGCGATTCATCTCAATTGTCAATAAACGGTTCCTGACACCGTCTTGTGCTGCCGTTGAGAGCCGGTTAATCGTTGAGTTCGCTTGGAGTTGACAAACCGGAGCTCCGCCGACGCAGGAGCGGACAGGGGCTCAATCGCACCGAATTCGGCGGCCACTGATGAGCTGTGTCTCGCCTTTATCGTCGCGTTGGGGCCGAATGCAGAATTCACCATGCGCAACGAGAATGTGGCGCAGGATGAGCATGAGAAAAAGAACCTGCCTGATTATGCGCGACGATACTGCGCTGTGCCGCAACCACTGGAGTTCTCTTTTTGTTTCGTTGTGTTAGTCTGCGAAGTCGTTGCCACCTGCATGGCGCCGAGACTGACCAGCATTGCCAAAGGCCACATCATGACCGAACCAACGATTCAGAATCTGTTTGATCTCACAGGGCGAGTTGCTCTAATCACCGGCGGTTCGGGATTTCTGGGGAACTCCCTGTCACGAGCACTCGCGGAAGCCGGGGCGAGCGTTGTCGTTGCCAGTCGTGAATTGCCCCGTGCGCGGGCGGTGGCTGATGCTCTGCCAGTGGTCGGCAATGCTGTTCATCAAGCGGTTGTTCTGGATCAGATGGACGAAGCATCTCTGAACAGCGGATTTGATGCGGCAGTTGTTGCTGCGGGCAAGATTGACATCGTGATCAACAACGGACAGCAGGGACATCCGGTTGATCTGACCACGATCACCGGGGAACAGTTCAATCGAGATCTGCAGAACGCTACGGGATATTTTCTGCTTGCGCGACGATTGCGTGATCATGTAGTTGGTCGAGCGGCCACGGGATCGATCGTCATGATTGGTTCGATGTATGGCGTGGTTGGGTCTTATCCCGATGCTTATGAAAACATCTGTGTGGCCAGCCCGGTTCAGTATCACGCCCTGAAAGGCGGGATTGTGCATATGACGCGGCATCTGGCGGTTTATTGGGCCAAAGATGGCGTCCGCGTGAACTGCCTCAGTCCTGGTCCGTTTCCGTCCGAGAAAGCTCCGGCTGAGATGGTGGAGCGACTCAAGACGAAAAGCCCGATGAAGCGAATGGGCGTTCCTCATGAATTGAAGGGCCCGCTGCTGATGCTCGTCAGCGATGCCGGCAGTTATATCACAGGGCAAAACCTGTTAGTCGATGGTGGCTGGACCGCTTGGTAATGCCTGGCAACTGACGGCTGACCGTTTCTCATTGGTCACTATAACGCCAGCTCAGGAACGCTAAAGAATTCGCGAAGAGCAGAAACTCGAATATGCGTCGGAAGAACGCGGCGGAAGTCTCATGAGGCGTTGTTTATCCTGTGAGTGGTGTGTGTTGAGAGTAGCCGGATTCGTGAGAATTCGGATGCCTTCCCCGGAATCGCACCGAATTCTCACGAATCCGGCTACAAAGAAACAACTCACTCTGCCTCGAGCGAAGTATATCGGCGCGGGAGCCGCAGGGGTCAATCTTCGCCGCCGGTCAGATCTGCAGTGCCCGCAATAGGGTGGCCGGGCTGCATCTTCAGGACATGAGTCTGCATGCCGTTGAAGTAGCTGGGAACGGCCGCTTCAAGAACAGGCATCAGTCGCTTGGGTGTCTTTGTTGAACGCAGAACCGTCAGATAGTCCAACAACACCTTGGCCGACTCCTCAGAATCGTTCAGCATGAAATGGACCCACGCCCAGCTCTCCGCGTAGTCGCGTGTCGTCAGATCGCGAAAGTCGGTCAGCATTTCGAGGCGATAGAGATTCGGATTCCACTTTTCAGATTCGGCCATTCGCAGCTCACGCAAATGGGAAGCGTGAGCCGCCCCGGGAGTCGAAGCATCGACCTCAAAATATTCCGCCAGCCCTTCATCAAGCCATAAGGGCACAGACTGCAAAGTCGCGTGCAGCAGTCCATGAGTGAACTCGTGCCGCAAGTCTTCTTTGACTTGAGGACTGATGAAGGAGTAAACCGCAAGCTCGCGAGCCGTCCCGACGAAGTAAGCTCTACGAGGAGGCAGATCCTTCCATGTCGTATGCATATAAAATCGATAGGACGCTTCGTCACTGAAAAGGTACACATGCACCGGGTCACGTTGCTCTGGCAGTTGCAGAGTGTCGTAAACCTGGTCGTGCAATTCTTCAAGTTCTTTCACCAGCACGTTGTCCTGATCCAGACGCACGTCACTATTGATGACGAAATGTCCGGTGGCGACGCTATGCAGAGACGGACGTTCTGTAGAAAACGTGGTCTTGGGAGTACTTTGGCAGCCGATCGCGATCAAAGTCACTGCAAGCAATCCTGCAATGATGATCGGCGAGGCATTGAAATGCCCGCGCGAAGTCTTCTTTTGGAAAACGTTGTCTTGCACGGACGTTTGCAACCAGTCGGAAAGAGACGATGAATCAGTTGAGCGACCTCTGCCCTGTGATCATCCGGATCCAGAGACCTTGGACAAAACCGCACGGATGGTGACAGAAGCCGTGAAAACCAGCAAGCCAGATGCGTTGCCGTTGACCAGCCCTGAGGCTACCGGAAACCGCCCAACTCCCCGGCTTCCACAGCCAGCCGACGTTTTTGCCGCAACTGGCATTTTTTGCCACCCGGCCAGAGCAGCAAATCTGAGCCGTACCGCTGACGACGGTGGTACGCTACACTCCGGTGCGTTGGGGGCGGAACTGGAGATGCTTTGTCAGACCCAGAAACGTAGGTTGGACATTCTTGTCCGACAAACCAGCGACGGGCAAGAATGCCCATCCTACCCAAAACTGAAGACTTGACGAAAACAGTTGTCGATAGTCGGAAGGTTCATAGTCGAAGTCATCCTGGTACTTTTTTCATCCTGAACAGGTTCTTTATGTCTCGCAAAGTTTATGTGGCTGGAAAGCTGGTTCCTGCTGAACAGGCGACTGTCAGCGTCTTCGATCATGGTCTGCTCTACGGTGACGGAATTTTCGAAGGAATTCGAGTCTACGGCGGGCGAGTCTTTCTGCTGAAAGAGCATATCGATCGACTTTACGAGAGCGCTCTGGCGATTCGTCTGGAGATTCCGATCAGCCACAGTGAAATGACTAAGGCTGTAGAAGATACAGTGAAGGCCAATGAGATCGCCGACGGCTATGTGCGTCTCGTGGTGACTCGCGGATCCGGTTCATTGGGCCTCGACATTCGCCGCACCAGCAATCCGCAGGTGATTGTCATTGCCGACACGATTTCACTTTATCCGCCGGAGCTTTATCAGACCGGTATGCGACTTGTGACTGCCGCAACGATTCGCAATCATCCAGGAGCACTCAGCCCGCGCATCAAGTCGCTGAACTACCTGAACAACATCATGGCGAAGATCGAAGGCACGGATGCGGGCACTGTCGAAGCTCTAATGCTGAACCATAACGGCGAAGTGGCCGAATGCACCGGCGACAATATCTTCATCGTCAAGCGAGGAGTCCTGAAGACGCCTCAGCCGGACGCCGGGATTCTGGAAGGCATCACTCGCAACGCCGTCATGAAGTTGGCTGTTGAGGCTGGCATCACGGTTCAGGAATGCGTGATGACTCGTCACGACATTTTCACCGCTGATGAGTGTTTCCTGACCGGCACGGCTGCCGAAGTCATCGCAGTGACCAGCCTCGATGGTCGTCAAATTGGAACCGGCAAACCGGGGCCTGTGACGAATAATCTGCTGGAACGATTCCGCAAGCTGACTCGCGGTGAATAGCCATGAGAATTGGACATTGCCAACTGGATTCGCAGCTCGGTGATTTCGAGGGGAATCTCGGGAAGTTGCTTGAAGGCCTGAAGAAGGCGGATGCGGATCGAGTCGACATCGTG
>CAIXQV010000649.1 GCA_903921605.1 uncultured Planctomycetaceae bacterium
AGCGTCGAAATTCCTCGTCGCGGGCTTTGCGTGCTTGAGGTGCCTGTAGATTTGCTCCACTGTCTTCATCTGCAGCCTCGGCACGCCTCTTCGTGTCATCACGTCGTTGACTGGATTGATCCTTTTCCGTGCTGGCTTCTTCATCTGCAAGTTTCGCCTTGATTTCTTCGTCGTCTGCCTGTGACGAAGCCGGGTACCGTGGCGTTGCCACAATTTTAAGAACTTCGTCGACCCTCCATCTGTCTTCGATCGGCACGCGCTTCATCGATCTACATTTCACTGCGTCTCCGTTTGGTTTGACAACAATGTGTTCACCTGTGCGGGCAATCTGGCCAACCCAGACTGCTTTGATCGATCTTGGTGCAAGCTTGTTTTTCTGAATCTTCTTTTTGCCATTGCTAATCTTTCTCGCAGCAAGCTTGGCCATCACAATTTCGCCTATTTCCACTAATGGTCTGTCCCATTTTCGTCCTGTCAGTCTCTCGATGGGAGTCATTCCATCGTGCCCAACTGAGAAATGGGTTAGGCAGAATGCCGCGTGCTTAATGATCCACTCCACGATTGGATGATCATCTTCGATTTGTGTCTCAAGGTTGGCCTCCAAGGCAAACTTCAAGGCCCTGACATGTCCACTGACATCTTGCACAGCTTTTTCGCATGCTCCGTTGCTCGCTGGGTTGTAACTTGGTGGGTTTTCTGGCTTGGTGATGCCTGCCCTTTCTTGAGCAATCGCCTTTTGCATGGCCAGCATCGCAGGTTCTCCATCCGTCTTCAGGATAATATCTCGTCGTCCTAACTCTTCAACATCTTTGACGAGCCGTTTTATAATCCAGGTGTCCTGCACTCCTTTGGATTCCACACGATATGACATTTTGCATCCTGTTGTGTCGTCTATTGCAACGATGATTTTGACAACTTTGTCATTTTCCGTTGGCTCTTTCTTGGCTCGAGACTTCAGCTCCTGATAGTCCAGCGAAATTTTCGGCAACCTATTGCTTTGATCCTCTTTGCCCTTGCTCGTCTTCTTCCGACGGTGAGCGTCTTCCTTGCCCTTTGCTTTGACGCAAACCGGGCACCACGATCTGTAAGGCAAGTGCGTGGCCTTATGCTTCTCAATGGCCTCTGCTGAGGGCTTGACGGGGCTCGGCAGTACTCTAGCTTCTCGAGCTTCAGGTGATTCAGACATCTGCCCATTTGGCGTGTCCTGCTCTCCAAGGATATCTTCCTCCACGTCTAGATTCTCAGTCTCCTCGACCTCTCCGATCTCGACGTCCGGTCCAAATAATCCTTCCAGCAGCTCCGTATCACCTTGCCTGTCAGTACTCGGTTCGCCCGCCGCGTTTGCGAACGCATTCCTCAGCAGAGGGCTGTCGCTAGTAGTGGGACTTATAGGCATGTTTCTACTGGTCATTCGCCCTGCCAATGAAAATCCGCCTCATTGCTCCCGCCACTATCAATGCCCACCACAGCATGTTGCTGAATCATAGCCAATTGATGCGCCACATCGTCGACATGGTCCGGTGGGACAATGATGAGGTCCTGCAGGTAGTTCACGCCATCGTCGCGCATACGGTTGGTTTCCCCAGTCACTTTGTTTATGATCAGATGATCGTGTCCGTCACCTAAACCGAAGCACACTGCGTGATTCGCATTGACGAGAGCTCTAACAGATTGCAATGACTTAATCACTTCAGCACATCTGCTAGTATACCCTCGCATAATGCCTTCTGCTGTTAGCACAGCCAT
>CAIXQV010000650.1 GCA_903921605.1 uncultured Planctomycetaceae bacterium
GGATCGAGGGAGGACACTCAACCGAAGAAGCGTGAATCCTTCTGGAGTGAGCTGTTTGATTTCGGCTGAGTCTCAACCGGTGTGCCTGCGTTCGCTAAGGCTCACTTGTCACACCCTACGGGAAGACGTTGCGATTTGTAGGGTGTGACAAGTTCGCCCCGGCGAACGCAGGCACACCACATACGGACAATGTTTCGAACCAGTTTCATCGCGGGGAATCAAGGACGGTCCGGGTTTGGTTCTGTGAATTCAGGGAAGTGTTGTTGCGAGTGTGTCTTTGTGAGGGCAAGTGAAATTACGAAAGTCGCCAGGCTGCGTTTTCAGGTGGACCGGGTATTACAATGCACGACACAGAATTGGGAAACGCGATCAAGAATGAACTGACCATTCCTACGGTCAGCTCCTCAGAGGACGAAGCATTTTTTGTTGTTGGAATCGGTGCCTCGGCGGGTGGACTGGAGGCGCTTGAGCAGTTCTTTGAACACGTTCCCGAGAAATCGCGACTCTGCTTTGTCGTCGTGCAGCATCTGTCGCCCGACTTCAAAAGCATGATGGATGAGCTGCTGGCCCGCAGAACGCGAATCCCGATTGTTCGCGTGGAAGACGGCATCGAACTGCGTCCCAATGCGATCTATCTGATGCCGCCTCGGAAGGAGATGATTCAATCGACCGGGCGACTGTATCTGACGGACAAAGACCTGTCTCAGGGATTCGCTCTGCCCATTGACCGGTATCTCAGATCGCTCGCACAGGATTTTGGCAGTCGCTCCATCGGCGTCATATTGTCGGGAACCGGAAGCGACGGATCACGCGGAATTCGTGACATCCATGATGCCTGCGGACTGGTGCTTGCTCAAAGCGAAGAGTCCTCGCGGTTCGACGGAATGCCTCGCAGCGCGCGAGAAACCGGGCTCGTGGATCTGGTCCTGCCGCCATCGGAAATGCCGGACGCGATTCTGAAACTGGTGCGCATGCGGCGTTCGCCGGAAGAGGGCGGTGAAGCGGAGCCGGTGGTTCCGGAGGTGGGTCTGCAGGCCATCTTTCGCATGCTGCGGAAAGAGTATGGCATCGACTTCAGTCACTACAAGCCGAGCACTGTCACGCGCCGCGTGGAGCGACGGCTGTTGCTGAATAATTCGATGAGCGTCAAGCAGTACGTGGAACTGCTGTCCGACAATGGTGCGGAGCTGAATCAGCTTTACAAGGACCTCCTGATCGGAGTCACACAGTTCTTTCGAGACCGCGAGGCCTTTCATCTACTGGCGAGTGAAGAGCTGCCTCGTCTGCTGGAAACCGTCGGCGATGATCAGGAGTTCCGTGTCTGGGTCGCGTGCTGTGCGACGGGAGAAGAAGCGTATTCGATCGCGATTCTGATTCAGGAACAACTGGCGTTGATGAATCGGCCGATTCTCGTGCGGATCTTTGCCACAGACGCGCATCGTGCCTCGCTGGAAGTGGCCAGCACGGGTGTTTACAGCGAAGCGTCACTGGCCGCCGTGAATCCTCAGCGACGAGCCCAGTTCTTTGTTCCCAAAGGTGACGGCTATCAGGTGGCGCCGCACATTCGCAAGATGATTGTGTTCGCGCCGCATGATCTGCTGAAGGATACTCCGTTCACCCGGCTGCATCTGGTCACTTGTCGCAACATGTTGATCTACCTGCAGCCGCCGGCTCAGAAGAAGGTGCTTTCACTGTTTCATTTCGGACTGAAAGCTGGCTGTGTTCTGTTTCTGGGACCCAGCGAGACGACGGGGGAACTGTCGGACGAGTTCGAGTCGATTGATGAACGCTGGAAGATTTTTCGCAAGAGACGCGACGTACGTCTGCGAACCGATTTTCGTCTGATGTCGACGGCCGGTCCACAACGCCCACGCATCACGTCACCGTACGGAGCCACGTCGTCGGCTTCTGACCGACTGCAGCAGGCGGTTTATGATCGACTGCTGGAAGAGCACATGCCGCCCAGCTTTCTGATCAACGATCGGAAGGAGCTGGTCCACAGTTTCGGGAAAGCGGGCAAGTTTCTGCGAGTCAGAGACGGAAGAGCGTCCACTCTGTTTCTGGATCTCATCGACAACGATCTGAAGATGATTCTGCTGGGCGCACTAGCGCGGGCGGAGAAGTTGCTGGTGCCGGTGGTCTTTACGGGAGTCCGACTTCCTTCGGACGATGGCCACGATCTGATGACTCGCCTAACCGTGAAGCCCATCAACGATCGCATCTCGGGCCTGACCAGTTTTTTGATCCTGCTGGAAGACATGGGACTCCCCGCGCTGGCTCGTGACGAGAATGCCGTGGATCTGCAGGTGGCTTCACGCGATCAGTTGCAGGCGCTGGAACTGGAACTGGGACATACTCGCGAAAACCTGCAGGCTCTGATTGAAGAGCAGGAATCCAGCAACGAAGAACTGCAGGCGACGAATGAAGAACTTGTTGCATCGAATGAAGAGCTGCAGAGCACCAATGAGGAACTGCACTCGGTCAATGAAGAACTTTACACGGTCAACGCGGAGTATCAGCACAAGATTGAAGAGTTGACTCAGGTCACTGCGGACCTGGAGAATCTGTTTCTGGCGACGGATGTCGGGATCGTGTTTCTGGATCGCAATCTTTGCATCCGCCGGTTTACTCCGCGTGCGGCTCGGCTTTTGAATCTGTTGCCGCATGATTCCGGCAGACCGCTCAGCAGCTTCGCGCATTCGCTGGATGAACCGCTGATGGAGTTGCTGAATCATGTGCTTGAGACGGGGCGGCCCATCGAAAAAGAAGTTCGCGATCGCGAAGGAAACTGCTACTTCCTGCGAATTCTGCCCTATCGAACCAGCACAATGACCATGGACGGAGTCGTGTTGTCACTGATAGACATTTCTCCGCTCAAGGTGGCCGAGGCGAAGCTTCAGCACCTGTCCGCCATCGTCCGGTTTTCGGGCGATGCGATCATTGGTAAAGACCTGGAAGGTCGAATCATCAGTTGGAATCGCGGTGCCGAGGAGATGTTTGGATACTCGGCCGAAGAATCCATCGGTCGCGATACGGAGTTCCTGTACCCAGCCGAGTCCGCAGAGTCTTTTGACGAACTTATGGCGGCAATCCGCAGCAGTCGTTCGGTCACGCAGGAACGACGGCGAAGGCGCAGTGACGGATCCATCATTGATGTACTGCACACGGTTTCTCCGATCTGTGATGCGGCGGGCCGGATTGTGGGCGTATCGACGATCTCGCGAGACATCACGGTTCGGAAGAAATCAGAACAGGCGATCCAGGACACAATTCGTAACCGCGATCACTTCCTCGCGATGTTGTCGCATGAGCTGCGAAATCCGCTGAGTGCTATTCTGTATGCCGCGCAGATGCTGGATCTGAGAAAGTCGATCGACGGCAATGACACCGAAGCAAGCGGCGTGATCCGTCGACAGGCGGAGCAAATGCGGTTACTTCTCGACGATCTGCTGGATGTGGCGCGAGTGACACAGAACAAGATCGTGCTGCGCCGCGAAGTGGTGTCTCTGGGAGATATTGTTGCGGAGGAACTGCGAACGATTGAGCGTCTGCCGGAGACCAGCAGACGAGTGATTGAAGTGGAAGGAATGGATCAGATGTGCCTGGTCGATGGTGATCCCGCGCGACTGCATCAGGTTGTCATCAATCTGCTGAGGAATGCGGTGAAGTATTCTTCGGATGGAGAAACCGTCACAGTCAAACTGTCGCGTCGAGACAATCAGGCGGTGCTTTCTGTTCGAGACACCGGAGTTGGTATTGCGCCGGACATGCTGGATCAGATTTTTGAATTGTTCGTTCAGTCCAGAGATACGATTGATCGTGCGGAAGGTGGCCTTGGGGTTGGACTGACGCTGGTCAGGGCCATTATCGAATTGCATGGAGGAACTATCCGCGCGTTCAGTCAGGGAACAGGATTCGGAAGCGAGTTTACGATTCAATTGCCTCTGGCTGTGCCGCAGCCTTCCTCTGCAAAGTTGGACAAAGCGAAGACTGGTGCAACACAGTCCGTTCGACTTCCTTCATTGCGAATTGCGATCATCGAAGACAATTCCGATGTGCAGTTGTGCCTTCGGACCCTGTTGGAAATGGATGGGAATGAAGTTCGCGTGTCCTGTGATGGAATCGAAGGAACGGATCTGATTCTCGAGTGGCGTCCGGATATCGCCATTGTCGACATTGGGCTTCCGGGACGAGACGGCTTTGATGTGGCTCGGGAAGTTCGCAAAAGCATCTCCGCAGAGCACAACCAGCCTCAACCGCATCTGATTGCGTTGACCCGGTATGGACTTCCATCAGACAGAGTGAAGGTGCTCGAAGCTGGATTCAATCTTCACCTCGTGAAACCGGTGAATCTGGATGAACTGTTCGATGTGTTGCATCGCATCGCCAGCGGGTAGTCGATTTCGCCGTAGGAAACGTTCCTGTTGAGAACGTTTCCAATTGTTTGATGACAATTGCATTTTTTTTGATGACCAATGATTGTGTCTTGCTCTTGACGTTCTAAGTGGGAGAGTTAACCTTCGATTGTTCGCAGAAAGCGCATAAGGACTTGCGCTAATGTATGCTGTTTGAAAAACTGAAGGCGCTGCTTTAAGGCAGATCGGTCAATTCATCGCAGGATCATCCGATGATTGCAGTTTTACGATTTTCGTAGCTGGGCCGAAAGTTCAACGAGCGGATTTTGATTCGCAGGATGCGACCCCAGAATGCCAATGTTTGCCGTATTTTCGTGACTTGTGTCTCGATCGGCAGCAGGTTGTGTTTCCATGGAGGGTTGGTCTGATGCTTGTGCTAGCGCGTCGTCCGGGTCAGAAGATTGTATTTCCGGGTCTAGGGATCTCTATTGAGGTCTTGCAGTCAAAAGGTGCTGTGACCCGTCTGGGAATTGAAGCGCCCGTCGACATTGAAGTTCATCGCCATGAGATACTTGAAAAGGTTGGCTCTGGTGCAATGGCCGCCCAAAGTCATTCTGTTTCCGATGCTGAACGGGAACATCGTCACCGGCTGAACAATAAACTCAACGCACTGACGTTGAAGCTGCAGCTTCTTCAAAGGCAGATCAGCCGAGGCACAGCCGTTGAACCTGCGACTCAAATTGCGGATGTTGTGGATCAATTGAGTGATCTGGAAACGGCCATTCCTGATTGCACTGTCACAGAGAAATCTCCGCGAGTGCTGATTGTTGAGGATCAGGCGAATGAGCGAGAGCTGCTGGCAGACTGCCTGAAGCTTTCCGGAATTCCTGTGGCGACGGCGGTCAACGGCCAGGATGCCTTCGACTATCTTCATGAAAACGAAATGCCGGATCTCGTGCTGCTCGATATGCGCATGCCCGAGATTGATGGCCCCTCGTTCATCAAACTAATCCGCGATGACTTCCGACTCAATCGGCTGAAGGTGTTTGCCGTGAGTGGCTCAGCTCGTGAAGAATTCAGTTCGAATCTTGCCGTCGACGGCTGGTTTGCCAAGCCTGTTCGAATCGACTCAATACTGGAAGCCGTCCGCAATCCGACTCGCGGTTCCATGGCGACGGTATAACGCCCGAGGTCGGGTACAATTCGTCGTCACAAACTATGGCTATGGCCATGGCTATGGTCATCGAATGACGCCTGGCATTTTCAAGATGCCAGGCGTCATTTGTGTCTGCTTCATTCGACACTGGCGAATAGCCTTGAACCCTTGACTGATGGCCCAGGCTGTCTCAACCGGTAAACTTCCCGGGACTGAGTTCGCAATGACTTCTCACCCCCGCTGCATACATTTAAGCGAAGCTTTCTGGTCGGCCTGGCGGACCCAATCGAGTCTCTCTCTGCTGGAGAATGAACTGCGCGCCAAGATTCCGTGAACCGTTCAATAAGAGAATTCAGCTAAGGTTGCAGAATCAGCTTTTAGATCTTTGGCTTTGAAGCCTCTTTCTTCCGCTGCATTTCCTGAGCCTGTCGACGACGAGCTTCTTCTTCGGGAGCGAACTGGGGACCTCGGCGACCGTCACCGCCATTCATGGCGGCGATTTCAATATGTCCCTCTTTCCATTCCCATCCCAGTGGTTCGTTCAGCTCCATCGTCGCGAGAAACTCCCAGGGCGTTCCTGGATGTTCGTTGATAACACGATGTAGATACTCCAGAGCCTTGTCGTGCATCCTGCGAACGTTCGCACCAGCGTCGATCGCCTCTGATGGTTCCAGCTTCCATTGATTGCTGTCGGCTTTCTCGAAGCGTTTCGGATTCGATTTCATTTCGGCCAACACGGCGTTGTAACCAAATGCTCGAACTCGCATGGCCAGTACTCGGCCCATCGCCAGGTCGTAGCTGGCTCTCCAGCGATCCGAGTCCAGTTTATCACGGTGCTTTTCGCCGGCTTCCAGTGCTGTGTGAACTCGTTCGAGGAAGTAGTCGAGCACAGCCAGTGGCTTCTGAGCTTCTGTAATCTGCTCTCGCAAAATATTGTCGTTGTTGGCCTGAAAAGTTCGCTGTGGAATCGGCACTGGTTCCGTGACAGCCAGCTGAGCGGCTGCAATCAGGGATTGCTTTGCCAGGTTGCCCTGAAGCTGACGACGGTACTCGGCACCTGGACGATAGTCAGGAGCATACTGCCGCATAATCTGCGGATCCCATTGTTTGCGGGATGTGTCGTCGGCGACGAAAAAGATACCACCGGTCTCCGCACACAAACGAGACAGCGTGTATGGACCGTAGCCAGATGACATGCGTTCGAGGCCCTGAGAATCAGCGGTCCAGAACGGCAATTGCAATCCTTCTGGAAGCGGACTCTCTGGTCCCTGGTCAGCGTCACCGATGTCGTCTTCATAGTCCGTGCCGTCTTCGCCTTTCCATTTCACATGGACGAAGCCTTTTTGACGACCAAACGGCGAGGTGTTACCAATACAGAAGACTCTGACACCGTCACGGCTGAGTCGCTTAACGACCTCTTCCAGCACCGTGTAGTTCTCACCAAAGTCATCACCGCGTTCGTCGGTAACAATAATCAGAATCATGTTGGCTCGCATCTTCTTGCGAACCGGTCCATAAACCTTCATGGCCTGATTGATACCGGCGAAAACATTCTCCACGCCCGACGTGTCGCTTTTGATAGTCTTGATGGCTTTAGACAATTCAGCGATGTCACTGGACGGTTCATCCAGAAGAACATGCACGTCTTTGCCGTAGCCGACGATCCCAGTTTTTAGCGCGTCCTTCGTGTCGATATCATCCATCAGACCAAGCTGACGGTAGACGTTTTCGAATCGTTCGATGATCTTTTCGCGACGAGATTCCAGGGAGATTGATTCGTCCATCAGCCATACCGGAAGCGTCTTCCGCTGACGAAGCGAGTTCGCAATTTCCAGCGTAATTCGGTCAACGGCGCCGTCGGTTCCGCCAGCATGTTCCGTAGTACCGGTCAGATCGATGTTCTCCAGCATTTCTGCTTCGCTGGGAGTCGACACTGTTTCGTTAAGCTGAATCCTGGGATTTACAACGGAGCTTTCGATCTGCTGAATCTCTTCTCGATGATTATCCAGACCACGATTTTGAGCCACAGCAGCAGATGGGCTGGCAATGTTCAGATCGCTTTTGGTGCCCAATGATTCTGATGGTTCCGTATCCAGTACATATTCCACCTGAGCGATTTCTTCCATCTCAACAGTGGAAGTCAGATTGAACTCTGGCAACACAATTTCGGGGAGCGAAATCATCGCGACCACGATGATGATCCCGATATGCACCAATAGGCTCATTCCCCAAGCCGGCATCGCGTCGAAGATGGACCAGACCGAGCTGTTCTCTTCGGGGAGCGTTTCAGGAGAAGCGGATGTTGCTGAATTTGCGTGAATAGTGCTCACAAGCAAGCTCCGACAAAGCGACGAATCTCAAAGTGCCCAACATGTGCAATCGGGACCTGGAACGGTTCTACGACACGATCATCCGGGATTTTTGCTCGGTCTGAACAAAAATCGCTGGAAAACTGGCGTCGCCTCATATGTTCTCCAAGTATTCACCCCGTTACAAGCGGAGAACCCGGGCAAAACCTGGAATCATGTACTGATCATATCAACAGTATGACTGCTGCGGTCGTACTCTTGGGAACTGGCGGAGCAAGTCTTTTCTTAGCTGGAGCGGGCGAAGTGTCCCGCAAATTCCCTGTTACTCCCCCGTCAGTTTCCGGCAATCCTTCGCAGGGATTGCGTTTCCATCGAGCGGGGACCACACTGGGAGAGTCACGGTTTTCAGGGTTCTGGATGAAACGGTCAATGCATGCGCGGCCCAGTACTGGATCGAGAAGAGTACATCGAGCAGGAGTATTTCTTTCGGGTTTACCGGGAGCGGTTGCTGGAAAACGTACCGTCCCAGGAGATCTTAAAGACGATTTCCGAGGAAATCCTCGCCACGACACGGCTTCCGATGGCGATTGATTTCATGCGGGCGGAAATCCTGCACAGTGGCAAGATCAGCACGGCCATGTTTCGGCTGCCGCATTATTTCGCTCCATTCCAGGCCTTCGTGATCAGCCGTGCGGAAGAGGATGAATCTCGCTTTGAACAATTGACGGCTCTGAAGATCCTTGAGAGCGAAGCGCATTTTCGAGCTGTCAGTCCCTCCATGCCTGGACTGTTTATCTTTCAGTTCGAATGCATCGCTCGTAATCGACTGGGATATGGCGAAGGCCTCAAGGCGATGATGGCTGATCCACTGTATTCAGAAGAATGGAGTCGCTGGATTGCTCGTCTGGCTGGTTCACTCGGCGAACGAGAACTTGCCGAAATCGTCTACGGTGCTTCTCAACACCTTCTGAACCGCCGCAGCACCGCGCGAAGTCCGGCTGAAAAGGCCGCTGCGAAACAAGAGGAAGGATCTTCCGCGCCATCGCCGATGGCGTTGTTTGGTGATCAGGAAGGACGAATTGCGAAAGCCAACATCGGTCGCGACCCTCTCTACTTCTTTGCGGCGTTGCAGAGACAACTCAACTACCCGGCGGTTCCTCGTTCCTCTCAGGCCGAAGCCGATGAAAACAAAAAGCTGCCACCGTTTCTTGAAGCTCGTCTGAACAAGATTGAGCAGCGACTCAAGATCAATGAAATGGAAGTGAAAGGCGGCATCGATCTGACTCGCTTTTACAAACAGCCCGATGGCGAAACGCCGAAGTTAAGCGATCTTCCGTAGGATATGGTTTGGCCGGTCTCGTTCTTAGTGCCGGCTTCAGTTGGCACTGCTGCAGGATTACCAATCAAATGCTGGCTGAAGCCAGCACTACTGGCTCAGGCGAAAAAATCAATCGGCCGCTTGCGGCATTCGGATGAACTCCCGGCTCTGTCTTTGTATCCTTCCCGCTCATCAGCCCGCTGATGTCCTGTTTTTTCCGATGCATTGTGGCAAGTTGCTGCAGGCGGTTGTGCAGGTTGTCTCTACTCTTGCCCCAGAATTTTGATCATGTCCAATCAGGTCGAAGCCAGCATTTATGACTATCCCAAGTACTACGATCTGTTGTTCGGGTCTGATGTGGCGGCTGAGTATCGCTTTCTAAAGGCCTGTTTCGCCAAACACGCCGGTTGCGAAGTGAAGCGAATTTTTGAGCCCGCCTGCGGAACAGGTCGTCTGTTGATTAAGCTGGGGCGAGCTGGCTATGAAGTTGGTGGAAACGACCTGAATCCCAAAGCCGTCGATTTCTGTAACGAACGTCTTCGTCGTTATGAATTGCCGGAGACCGTCGTTGTCGGGGACATGTCAAACTTCAAAGTCAAAAAGAAGTTTGATGCGGCCTTCAACATGATCAATTCGTTTCGACATCTGGCAACCGAGAAACAGGCCGTCGGGCATTTTGAATGCATGGCGAACGGAATGACCAAAGGCGGACTGTATGTCCTTGGTATTCATCTGGAGCCAACAGCCTGCCCGGCGATGCAGGAAGAAAGCTGGTCCGCGCGACGAGGCAATCTGGTTGTGAATTCGTACATGTGGTCCAAAGGGATTGACCGCAAGACACGTCTGGAGCATCTCGGTCTGCACGTGGATGTGTTTACTCCCACAAAGCGTATGCGCATCGTGGATCACATGGAGTATCGCACTTACAACAAAAGCCAGTTTATGTCGCTGCTGAAAAAAGTGCCCAAACTCGAAATCGCAGAGACGTACGATTTTTCATACGACATTCGCAATCCGCACGTAGTCTCCGGAACGACAGAAGATGTCGTTTACATCCTGCGGAAGAAATAACATCGGTCAGGAAAATTCCCGGCTCGTTTTATTCAGTGAACTCTGTTTTGGAAAGTTAAAGTCCTATGAACAGTATTGCTCTTCTGACATCGGCTCTGGAATCATCAAAGAAGATGCTGGCATGGATTGTTTCAGATTTTTCTGACGCCGATCTTCTTGTTCGTCCGGTGCCTGAAGCCAATCACATGGCATGGCAACTGGGGCATCTGATCACGGCCGAGCGACATATTATTCTGGAACAACTCCCGAGCGCGAAGTTTCCGGATCTGCCTGCAGGGTTTGACGCGGCTCATTCGAAGGAAACTGCTTCCTTAGACAGTGCTGCCGGTTTTTTCAAAGTGGCCGAGTACCTGGAACAGCTCGAGGCAACTCGTGCTGTAACGATTGCTGAACTGCAGAAGCTGACGGAATCCGATCTGGATCGACCAACGCTCGGGAACCTTGCGAACTTTTGTCCGACGCTTGGTAACACGTTCGGTCTGCTGTGCGACCATATCATGATGCACCTTGGTCAGGGCACTGTGGTCCGCCGCAAACTTGGCAAGCCGGTTTTGTTCTAGTTCCGAGCAAAGAGTTATCCAGTGCGCGGACATGATTGAGGCTGGGGTCTCCAAAGGTATCCCGCGAATACCCGGCCTCAATCAAAACCATGCGGAGAATACGTATGGCCAGAAATGAAGGTGACCGTGAAGACCTGATGCGCGAAGCGGTCGCGTTGACGGAACGAGTCGAGCTTTTTGTGCCGGGATTTGAAGAACTGATCACGATTGGGTTTCGCAGCAATGGTGCGATGAGCATTTTTGTGGGGCAGGATCCAGTCTATCAGTTTGATCCGTCCGGTCGTCTTCGCCGAGCCTTTGTGGATGGCTTTCTGTTTCGCAGCCAACATTCCGGACTGGCACGACTGGAACGTGTGCGTAACGAATCGGAAGTGCAGCTTCTGCGACATGATCTGTCCCCGTCAGAGTGCTCTGCCTTTCAGAAGGCGATGAAAGACACGTTGCATCGCATCTTGTTGCAACTTCAGGAGAAGACTGTCCGAGTCGAGCGTTGTGTGCCTGATACGGCCGATCTGCTGCCGGTGATACAGATTGCAATTGTCGCCATAGTAAATAACGAAGAATGGCTATCACCAGAGATTCGCCGACGAATCGTTTGATGCGGTTGTTGCTCTGCTGCCGTTAAGGAGTTAAGGAACAGTCCCGAAATAACATCCGGTTTTTGCTGATGCGAGAAATCACAACCCGAAACGTCAGTGAGGGATTTCTCTACAAGACACCGATCCCTCGCTGACGCGTCGGGTTGTGATTTAGGGAACTTATTTCGGGACTGGTCCTAAGTCGTATCGTTTCATCGCTTTGTCTTCAAGTCCCTCGATTCGCTCGTTTGAGCTGCCTTTGGGTCGTGTTTTCCAGAAGTCGGATTGCCTGCGGTTGAATCGTCCTGCATACTTGGTGGAAACATTCCCCGGAAGATGATCGCGAAATCTTTGTTCGCGTTCCCTGCTTGAGGTCGAGCCGATGCTTACACCACAATTTCTGATCAATCGTCGACGACTACTTGGAGCGGCCGCTGCCGGAGTCGTGGCTTCCGGGTTGCCGATCCAACGCACGATTGCCGCGACCGAATCCGCGACTCGTGCGAAGTCGGTGATTCTGGTTTTGTTGAGCGGTGGTCCCAGTCAGTTGGACACTTTCGATCCAAAGCCGCAAGCTCCCGCGGAAGTTCGCGGAGAATTTTCATCCGTGTCGACTTCGATTCCGGGTGTGACTCTTTGTGAGCACTTGCCTCTGCTGGCGGCTCGACTACAGCACTGGGCGATTTTGAGAACACTGGCTCATCCTGAACACAATCATCTCCTTGCGACTCATGTGGCTTTAACCGGTCGGCCCACGCCGATTCCCCGAGGCGGCAGCGATCTGGATCGAGTCGAATCTCGCAACGACTTTCCGAACTTCGCCTCCTCGTTGGATTTTCTGAAACCACGTCGCGATGGAATTCCGACCGGAGTGTCACTGCCGAACTATTTTATCGAAGGCCCGCTGACGTGGCCGGGGCAGCATGCTGGATTCCTGGGGACTCGCCATGATCCCTGGCAGATCAATCATGATCCGAACGATGCGGCGTTTCGAGTCGACTCATTGTCGCTGCCAACAGATCTCAATAATCAAAGATTGGTTTCTCGTCGAACATTGTTGGATGGTTTGAATCAGGCTGATCCACGGAACTCAGCCGATGTTCGTTTGCGAGCATTCTCGGAGCAGCAGGACGTCGCGTTTTCTTTGCTGACCTCCGCGAAAGTCGCCGAAGCGTTTCGAATCGATCAGGAGTCCGACGGAACTCGCAATCGCTACGGACGTCATAAGTTTGGTCAGTCGTTGTTGCTTTCTCGCCGATTGGTCGAAGCGGGTGTTCCTGTCGTCCAGGCCGCGATGGGAATTGTCCAGACGTGGGATACTCATGTGGACAACTGGGGACGTCTGAAGACATCGCTCTTGCCGTCACTGGATCAGGGCTTGGCTGCATTGATTGATGATCTGGCGTCGACCGGAATGCTGGATCAAACCATGGTCATCGTCATGGGTGAGTTCGGCCGAACTCCTCGCGTGTCGATTCTGCCGGGGCAAACTGTTCCCGGTCGTGACCATTGGGCTCATGCGTATTCGGCGTTGTTTGCTGGCGGTGGTGTTCGAGGCGGTCAGACAATAGGCGAAACGGATTCCATCGCTGCTTATCCTGTGTCGCGATCATGGACTCCTGCGGATGTCGGGACGACGATCTTTGATTCGCTCGGCGTTTCTCACGATGCTCAGGTGATTGATCCGCTCGGCCGTCCGAATCATTTGCTGAACGGCGAAGTCATCGCTCCACTCTTCACAGGAAATGCCACGTGATAGCGCATAGGTTCAGTGGAAAGAGGCTTCAACGTATCTGAAGTCGTTCGTGGAAAGGCATTTTTCGGAACCACGAAATACACGGAATACACGAAAAGTGTCGGTCGAAAACGGCCGTTTCGTATTGCGGTCGGGAGTGATGGAACTCTCATCTCGCCGTGTTGGACGTTTCCGGATGGTCGCGATAGCATCCGTGGTAATCTTTCTGACCACATCGCGGATTGGCTTCCTACGTTCTGTTTGTTTAGCAGCGTTGAGACGGCGTGCCGCGTTGTGAGTCGCAGAGATGATCGTCCGACAATCCGCTGGCAACCAAGAGATGTACTCGTCGATGAACCGTCCACTGACTTCTGAATTGATCGCTCAACTGCAATCCGGTGAAACGACTTCACGCCAGCTTGTGGAAAACAGCCTGCGTCGGATTTCTGAACTCAATGGTGTCCTGAATGCGTTTGTCAGCATTGATGCGGACGGTGCGTTGGCGAAGGCGGATGAGATCGATCAGCGACGTAAAGCAGGAAAGCCAGTCGGCCGATTAGCCGGTTTGCCTGTCGCTGTGAAAGACAACATGTGTACGATCGGTCTGCCAACTTCCTGTGGCAGCCGCTTGCTAAAAGATTTTCGAGCACCCTACGATGCTCATGTCATTCAGCGAATCGTGGCTGAAGATGGCGTCATGATCGGCAAGCTCAATCAGGATGAGTTCGCTATGGGCTCGTCGACGGAAACGTCGATTTACGGGCCCACACGAAATCCGTGGAACGCTGACTACACGGCCGGTGGTTCGAGCGGTGGATCGGCCGTGGCTGTTGCGAGCGGCATGGTTCCGCTGGCACTTGGATCTGACACGGGTGGCTCGATTCGTCAGCCAGCAAGCTTCTGCGGTGTTGTCGGAATGAAGCCGACGTACGGGCGAGTTTCCCGTTACGGACTGGTCGCCTTCGCAAGTTCGCTCGATCAGATCGGCCCGCTGGCCGGCGACGCGTGGGGAGCTACGTTGCTTCTGGAATGCATCGCGGGGCACGATAATCGTGATTCGACATCGCTCAACGTAGAGCGACCAGACTGGTTGAGTCAGTTGGATTCATCGCTCAAAGGTCTTCGCATCGGCATCGCGGATGAGTACTTTGTGGAAGGCCTTGATGCAGAAGTTGAAAAGAGCGTTCGCGAGGCCATCCGAGTATTTGAAGCCGCCGGGGCCGAAGTTGTTCCGGTCTCATTGCCTCATTCAAAGTACGCCGTCGCGACGTACTATCTTGTCGCCTGCAGCGAAGCCTCGAGTAACCTCGCACGCTATGACGGGATTCATTACGGTCACCGAGCAGAAAAGTTTTCAGATCTCGTTGATTTGTACAGCCAGAGCCGAGGTGAGGGTTTCGGGACGGAAGTGAAACGCCGCATCATGCTGGGGACGTATGCCCTTTCGGCCGGATATTATGACGCGTACTATCTCAAAGCTCTAAAGGTCCGTCGCCGCATTCGCGAGGACTTTGATAAAGCTTTTGCGTCGGTCGATGTGATTGCAGGACCGGTTTCGCCGACGGCCGCGTTCCGACTTGGTGAAAAGCTGGACGATCCGCTGGCGATGTATCTGAACGACATTTACACGATCAGTACGAACCTGGCCGGTCTCCCCGGGATTTCGATTCCGTGCGGTTTGACAAAATCAAGACTACCGATTGGCTTGCAGCTTCAGGCCCCTGCCTTGGAAGAAGCCCGACTTCTTCGGTTCGCCCATCAATACCAGCAGGCGACTCAGTGGCATCGCGAACAGCCGTAGTTTGCGGCGTCGCTTATTTGGTCCCCATTTCTGGCGAGCGGCGGGGCGTCAGCCCTCCGAGTGGAGCTTTGAATCGCAGATTGACCACAGAGGTCACTGAGGAAGCACAGGGGTTTGAACGCAGAGTGCGCTGAGGAACGCAGAGGTTAGCAGTCCGTAATTTTCTCTGCGTGCCTCTGCGCCCTCTGCGTTCAACTTCCTCTCTGTTCGCTCCTGCGATTTTCCTCTGTGATCTCCGTGACCTCTGTGGTGAACCATTCTTCGCAACGCGCGCGGACACAGAGGGCTGACGCCCAACCGCTCGCCGGGGTGTCATCTTAGGTAGAGTTGTGAAAATCGTTACGACCTGTCTAATTTGAGACCTTCATGATGGTGTCCTCCGAGGACGTTTTCGTTGGCGCCGTCGCTCCCGACTGCATCTTGAATGTCAAGCCACGATTTCTGAGCTTTCACGGCCAGGTAATAGATTAAAGTCGGTACCACCGTCCACTCGGCCCTGCAGGCACAAGCGGATTTTCGGCACTGCCTGGTTGACTGTTACATCCGGCAGGTCGTGCCTGTGTGGTGCGTTTTCGAAACGTCGGTTGAGTTTTTGCAACAGCGGACAAAAGTTGAGGTGGTAGTGTTGCCGGGGCGCTGGCATGGATTGCCATCATTCCTGCGCCGCAGAAGTTCTGTCGTGGACGGAGAACTCGTTCTGTCCACCGCCATCAATCATCGCCAGGTTCCTCAAAGAGTTCTGTCAGTGAATTCACTTCGAATTCGCAAGGACATCGCTCCGGTGAGTTGCTGCGCGCGGTGAGTGTTAATTTTGAATTTGTCTGGATCAACATCGTGGACACGGAACGACTAAAAACCGACTTACTCGCGCTAGGGCTGCTGGCCCTGGTCGTGTTCGTTGGTTTGAGCTTCCTGAGTTACGACCCTGCTGATCCGCCCTCGTCGCTTGTGTTTCCCGTTCGACAGGCACCGACCAATATCTGTGGAGAAGTTGGAGCGGCTGTTGCCTTTCATTCTCGGCAGTTGATGGGCTTCGGAGTCTGGGTCGTTCTGGCAACTCTGATCTCGTGGGATCTCAAACTGTTTTCGCGTGAACAGGCTCGCCGAACCGCTCCCACACTGATGGGCATCTTTCTGCTGGTCGTTTCGTCCTGCGCGCTGTTGCACTTGTTTGCTCCGGGGATTTCTTCGGGGTCGACTTATGGAAGTGGCGGACAGATAGGTGCGTGGACGGGACTTGTTCTGCAGAAGAAGTTTTCTACGATCGGCGTGATGATCTTTGCCGGAAGTCTGGCTGCGGCCGGAATCCTGCTGACACCTCTGTCAGATATTCTTCAGCCTGCGTTGCGACTTGCTGCATTGCCAGCCACGGCGATTCGTGGAGCTGGCGCGATGTTCCAGCGCACTCCGGTGAAAGTTCGAAGTCCGAAAGAGACTGCGAAGCCCGGCAAGGCTCCTGTTGAGTCACCTGCGACGATTCCGTTTGTTGCTCCTGTCCCTGTGACGCCTGTGGCGGAGGCTGCTGACGATGTTGAGCCGACGTCGGCTGCAGTGGATGGTCGATCGATTCGCATCAATCCTCCTGCTGCTCTTTCACTCCATAACCCGGAAGGACTCGCGGTTTCGGAACGCAGAGGTTTCTCGCTTCCGGATATTACTTTGTTGAAGGAATCAGAAGAGTTTCCGTATGAACTTCTCGCTAAAAAGGCACGAGTTGCGGCGACGACTTTGGAGAAAGCTTTCGAAGAGTTTGGTCTGAACGTCAAGGTTGCGGAGATTGATACCGGTCCGGTGGTGACTCAGTTCGAACTGGAGCTGGAACGCGGTCTGCGTCTGAACAAAGTGACAGCTTTGGAAGATGACCTCGCCATTGCTTTGCGAGTTCCCTCCGTTCGCGTTGTCGCGCCGATTCCTGGCAAGAACACAGTCGGTGTCGAAGTTCCGAACGACAAGCAGATCATGGTGCGAATGCGTGAGCTGTTGCAGGTTTCGCGTTCGACCTGGGACGATCTGCGCCTGCCGTTGTTCCTTGGCAAAGACGTGAGTGGTCGTCCGCTTGTTGTCGATATGGCCAAGATGCCGCATCTGTTGATTGCTGGTCGAACAGGAACTGGTAAGAGCGTCTGTCTGAACACACTGATTCTGTCGTTGTTGATGACCAGAACGCCAGACGAAGTACGCATGCTGATGATCGACCCGAAAATGGTCGAACTCAGTCCGTACAAGAAGATCCCGCACCTCATGCATCCGGTCATTACGGACATGAAGAAGGCAGAAGCGGTACTCGCCTGGGCCGTCGACAAGATGGAAGAGCGTTACGATCTGCTGGCGCGGGTTGGTGTGCGTCATCTGGACAGCTACAACAAGCTTGGCAAACCCGAAATTCTTGAACGACTGGGATTGAAAGAAACAGATCCAGATGCGGCCGCGATTCCTGATCGCATGCCGTTTATTGTGATCATCGCGGATGAAATGGCGGACTTGATGATGACCTCGGGCAAGGAAGTCGAGGCACACATCATTCGCCTGGCCCAGAAGTCGCGAGCGGTCGGTATTCATCTGGTTCTGGCGACTCAAAAACCAACAGTCGACGTGATCACCGGTCTTATCAAATCGAACTTGCCTGCTCGAATTTCATTCCAGGTGGCGAGCAAGATGGATAGCCGCGTGGTTCTTGATGAAGGCGGTGCGGAACGACTGCTGGGCAGTGGAGACATGCTGTACCTTGCTCCTTCGACCAGCTATCTGACACGTGCTCAGGGCACATACGTCAGTGATGAAGAGATCAATGCGGTGATCGACTTCTTCAGCGATGTCGAACCTGAATACAGTCCGGAACTGACCAAGCTGACCGCTGCTGCGTCTGCCGCAGCTTCGGCTGGTGGAGCGTCCGGTGAAGGTGGTACCCGAATTCATGATGACCTCTACGATCAGGCGGTAGAAGTTGTGATTCGCGAAGGTCGAGGCAGTGTTTCGCTTCTGCAGCGAGCGTTGGGCATCGGCTACGGACGAGCGGCTCGCATGATTGATTACATGGCTGAGGATGGCGTTGTGGGCGATTACAACGGTGCTCAGGCCCGCGAAGTGATCTGCTCGATTGATGAGTGGGAAAGCCGCAAAGCCGAGCGGGATGATTGAAATCTATGTAAACGCGGCGTTTTGTCGTGTTGTTTAAAGTGGATCGGTGACACTTCGTAGATTGAGCAAATTTGGTTAGAGTGTTGTTTCGTGTCAGCTTGAATTGTTGATCTGACGCGAATCTTGTCTGCTCAATCCGGCTGTTTGCTTCATCCGATCGACTATGAAAACACACTTGCTCCTGCTCACGCTTGTTCCCGGGCTGCTGCAGTCTTTGGCTGTGGCTCAGGACAATCCCTCGGCCCCTGTGCCCCTGATTTTTGATACCGATATTGGCAATGATTGTGACGACGTGCTGGCCATGGGCGTCATTCACTCTTTGCAGAGTCGAGGTCTTTGCCAGCTGCTGGCGGTCACGATTACGAAAGATCATGACCAGTGTGCTCCTTTTACGGACGCCATCAATACTTTTTATGGACGTGGCAACATTCCGATCGGTGTTTGTCGCAGCGGGATCACTCCTCAACAGAGTCGCTTTACGGGATTGGTCATCGAGAAGAACGGAGATGCTGATCGATATCCACATGATCTTCGTTCGGGCAAGGATGCACCGGATGCGGTCAAAGTCCTGCGACAGGTCTTGTCATCTCAAGCCGATGGAAGTGTTGTGATTGCCCAGGTGGGCTTTTCGACGAATCTGGCCAACTTGTTGAAGTCGCCTGCAGATGACATCAGTCCGTTGACCGGTCGCGAACTGGCGATCAAGAAGGTGAAGCTGGTTTCCGCGATGGCCGGAGCGTTTGCACCGATCAATGGTCAGCCTCATCCGGAATACAATGTCACGGAAGATGTGGCATCCGCAAAGATTCTGGCCACCGAATGGCCAACAGCGATCGTTTACAGTGGCTTTGAAATTGGACTGGCGATTCCTTATCCGGCGTCCAGTATTCTGAGCGACTATCAGTACGTGCCTCATCATCCGTTGAAAGAGTCATACGTGTTGTATGAGCCGCCACCACACAATCGTCCGACCTGGGACCTGACCAGTGTGCTGTATGGCGTGTTGCCCGATCGCAACTACTTTGGTGTTTCGCCAAAGGGTTCTGTGTCCGTGGATGACAAAGGATTCACGACGTTTACTCCGTCAGAAAACGGGCTGCATCGCTATTTGACGCTGACACCGGAACAGCAGATTCGGGGCACGGAAGCTCTGATCCAGCTGTCGAGCGAGCCGCCGCATCTCAGTCCAGCCAACTGAGCTGTCCCATGGCAAAACGCGCGAGAATCATCGTCGTTGGTTCGATCAACATGGATCTCGTTTTTCGAACACAACAGCTTCCTCGACCCGGAGAGACAAGAACGGGCCACAGCTTTCAGCAGGTCCCAGGTGGAAAAGGTGCCAATCAGGCTGTTGCTGCGGCACGGCTTGGGGCTCAGGTCTCGATGGTCGGGCGAATCGGTGACGACGGTTTTGGCCGAACGCTGATTGACGGTTTGACCGAAGAAGGCATCGATACGAGTTTCGTAAAGGTGACGCCGAATTGTTCGAGTGGGCTCGCGGTGATTGGTGTCGAAGACAGCGGGCAGAATTCCATTACGGTGATTCCCGGAGCCAATGAATTCGTCACGCCAGATGATGTGATTGCGGCGGAAGAATTGTTTCCGTCGGCCGATGTTCTGCTCGTTCAGTTTGAGATCCCCTTGCCTGCAGTACAGAAAGCCGTCGAGCTGGCTCATCGCCATGGCGTGAAAGTTATACTGGATCCAGCACCGTCGGTGAGTGTTGTTCCCGCTGATCTCTTGCAGGTTGATGTCATCTGTCCGAACGAAACCGAGGCCGAGTCACTGTCCGGGCAGGTCGTGGATTCGATCGAGACGGCGATGTCTGCTGTTAAGCAAATAGGCAGTCGAGGTCCACAAGTTAGCCTCATCACGTTGGGATCTCAGGGCGTGGTTGTGTTCGACGGGAAAACCTCGGTACACATCCCGCCGTTCAGCGTGGATGCGATCGATACGACGGCAGCGGGCGATGCGTTCGCTGCGGCCTTTGGAATCGCCCTCGCGGAACAGATGTCCGTTTCTGAGGCCACTCGTTTCGCCGCCGCGGCGGGTGCTTTGGCGACAACCAAACATGGTGCCCAGCCGGCGATGCCGACGCGAGATGCAGTCGAGGCCCTTCTGCGAGGTCTGTAGATCTCCACGATTGGACCTGATCGCTATTTCTTATCTGCTGCAACAGGCCTGACAGTCTTCTGCTCACGAAACAACGTTTGCAGCTTGTGCTTGCGAATGCGGAATGCTGTGCCATGATTGCGAGCCGAACCGTCCGGGCGAAGATGCATGCGAAGTTCAACGATAATGTCACCACTGGCGGCCAGTTCAAGCAAACGCTTCGCGGATGGTTCCTGACACCACGTCACGGTTTTGTACCAGAATTCTTCATCCGCTCCCTTCCCTCTTGATTCTGCGCCGACGAAGACGGAGTGAGCATGTTTCTCCTGAAGTCGTTGTTCCAGAACTTCCAGGCTCCAGCGAGCGATCGGCAGATCGTTGCGATGCAGTTCCAGCACATCGCCCTGCCCTGTCACGACAAGCTGCAGGTTGGCTTCGTTCTTGCGACTGGTGACTGAAAGGTACCACGCCTGCCGTCCGTTGGGATCTTTGTAGCCGTATTGCTGAATGCGTTCGGCCGTTGTCAGAACATCCAGCCATTCGGGCTCCTTCAGGAACAGATTCATTTTGTCCTGATCATCGAACTTTGTTTCTGAGTCGCGATAGGCCTTGATCTCCATTCCCTGAAAATCACCGCGTGGAGAATTGTTTTCAGGGATCTCCAGAAGCGTTTCCAGGGTATATCCGACGCCTGTGTCGCCTGGGCGAAGAGTTTTCACAAAACCGCGAGCAGACACTTTGTCAAAGTGAACGAGGAATTCTTCAAGGATCGATTCATGCGACTTCGCGACTGTGGATGCGGCTTGTTGACTTGCCGCGCCGTGAATTGACGTCAACAAGAGCGGCAGTAAAAACAAGTACCTGCAGAATGTGTAGATCAAGAAGTTCCGCCTTCGCTCGCTGAAATTTTTCAGCAGATCTCATCTCAAACGTACTGCCCAGGTTGTTTTAGTCAGCCGGTCGACGGGCGTACCGTACACCCGTCGCTCCGTCCACGGGATTTTCCTTCGATCATGACAATGCTGCTTGAATCACTTCACCATGCACATCTGTCAGTCGGAAATGACGCCCCTGATACTTGTAGGTGAGTTTCTTGTGGTCGACTCCGGCCAGATGCAGCAGCGTGGCGTTGAGATCATGAACATGGACGGGATCGCGAACAATGTTGTAGCTGAAGTCATCTGTCTCACCGATCGTCGTTCCCGGTTTGATTCCGGCTCCGGTCATCCAGATCGAAAAACAGCGTGGATGGTGATCACGTCCATAATCATCCGGCGTCATCTTGCCCTGGCAGTAAACCGCACGGCCAAATTCGCCGCCCCAGACCACCAGCGTATCCTGTAGCAGGCCTCGCTGTTTCAAATCAAGAACCAGAGCCGCTGTCGGTTGGTCTGTTAATTTGCATTGAGCAGTAATGTTTCTCGGAAGTTCCAGATGCTGATCCCAGCCGCGATGAAACATCTGCACAAATCGGACGCCTCGTTCACACAATCGACGAGCCATCAGGCAATTCCACGCGAATGTGCCGGGCTTCCGAGCATCTTCACCATACAAATCAAACGTGCTGGCCGGCTCACCTGACAAGTCCGTGAGTTCAGGCACCGACGTTTGCATGCGGTAGGCCATCTCGTACTGCGCGATGCGAGTTGAAATCTCGGGGTCGCCGGATTCCTTTAGCTTCAGAGCATTCATCGCCGCCAGATCGTCCAGCATTCCTCGACGTACAGAGCTGCTGATTCCCGGCGGATTGGAAAGATAAAGCACCGGGTCACCCATCGAACGAAATTTGACGCCCGCATAGCGAGTCGGCAAAAAACCGCTTCCCCATAACCGATCGTAAAGGGGCTGATCGCCGGACCCGGAGATCATCGCCACAAAGGCGGGCAGGTCACTGTTTTCGCTCCCCAGTCCATAGGACAACCACGACCCAAGACTTGGTCGACCCGCTTGCTGAGCACCTGTCTGCACAAAGGTAATCGCGGGGTCGTGGTTAATGGCTTCTGTGTGCATCGTCTTGATAAAGCACAAGTCATCCGCAATCTTCGCTGTGTGAGGCAGCAATTCGCTCAGCCACGCGCCCGACGCCCCGTGTTGTTTGAACTTGAACTTCGTCGGAGCGATCGGAAAGCTCTTTTGGCCGCTGGTCATTCCCGTCAATCGCTGACCCTGACGCACGGAGTCCGGCAGCTCCTGACCTCGCATGGACTCCAGTGTTGGTTTGTGTTCGAACAAATCCAACTGCGACGGTGCACCTGACTGAAACATGTAGATGATGCGTTTGGCTTTCACCGGCAGGTCCGGGAAGCCGCTCAGTCCGGGAGTTCCTGAAGGCACATCGGCCGCCTTTGATTCCTGCAGTAGCCCTGCAAGAGCAGCCAGACCCAGCGCCTGCGATCCGCGTGCAAAAAAGTGACGGCGGTTCTCGGCAAAGTGGTGATCATTGAACATCGTCATGAGCAGGCTCCCCTATTCTTTCGTCACCACTTCATCAAGATTCAGAATCAGACTGGTTACGGTTGTGAGAGCAGCCAGCTTCGCCGGATTCAGTTCAGCATTGACTGCGAACTCGCCCGAGTGAATCAGTTGCCGCGCCGCTTCCGGGTCACGCTCATACGCGTTCAAATTACGTTCGTAAGATCGCTGTAGTATTGCAACCTCTTCAGGTTGCGGTTCCCGAGCTGTGGCCATCACGAATGCCTGAGAAATCTGTTGAGCCGGATCGTCTCCGCCTTCCGTCATCATTCGTTGCGCGAAGACTCGGGCAGCCTCCACGAATGTGACATCGTTCATCAGTGCCAGGGCCTGCAGTGGAGTGTTCGTGCGAGATCTCTGCACGACGCACGCTTCGCGGCTGGATGCATCCAGCGTCACCATGGTCGGCGGTGCGACAGTGCGTTTCCAGAACGAATACAGACTGCGTCGATACAAATCTGGTCCGTGTGATTGAGGATAATCTGTGATCGTGGCGATTTCTTTCCACAATCCGTCCGGCTGATAAGGATTCACCGATGGCCCGCCGAGTTGTTCGTTCAGCAGTCCGCTGAGAAACAACGCCTGATCACGGATCGCCTCCGCCGGAAGACGCCGCCGAGGACCTCGAGCCAACAGGCGGTTATCGGGATCGAGCCGCAGCAAATCTGAAGAGACTCCTGAAGACTGGCGATAGGTAGCACTCATCACAATCAACTTGTGCATGGCCTTCATGTTCCAGCCGGACTCTACAAATTCCACTGCAAGCCAGTCCAGCAATTCCGGATGACTGGGTCGATCGCCCTGAGAACCCAAATCTTCGGTTGTTCGCACCAGCCCCTGTCCAAAATACTTTTGCCAGATGCGGTTCACAGCAACGCGAGCCGTCAGCGGATGTTGAGGACTCACCAGCCAGCGTGCGAAACCCAGACGATTGTTGGGAACATTCTCCGGCATCGGCGGGAAAACGGCTGGGACGCCGGGCTGCACTTCTTCGCCGGGGTTGTCGTATTGCCCTCGGATTAGCAGGTGGGTTTTTCGAGGAGTCGGCATTTCCTCCATCACCATCACTGTCGGCAGGTTCTCCTCAAACACACGTCGCTCGTATTGAAGTTTCCGCAGGCTCAGATGAGCCTCCCGGATATCTGCAGCGGCGTGATGCAGGATGAAGTGTTCCGTCAGCTTCTTCTGTTGTGCGACAGTTCGCATCTCTGGCTTGATGCGAAGAATATTTGAGATGCTTTGAGCTACTGCGATGAGTTCCGCTTCGCCTGCGGAGACATCTCGGTTGTAAATTCGAACGTCATCAATGGCTCCCGTGAAAGGCATTGCTCCGCCACCGATTCGCAGAGTCTCCAGCGGCAGTGCAAACGTCTGGTTGATGCGGTCCAGAGTAATGTTCATCTCGAATGGCTGACCATTGACATAAACCTGCACGCCGCGAGCAACTCGAGAACCATCGTACGTCATGGTGACGTGACACCACTCATTAAGCCGCAAAGAATTTCGGCTTTCCAGACGAATGGCATCGTCGAGCCAGCGATTGATCAGATTGACCTGCAGCAGACCATCACGTATTTGAAGGGAGTAGCCGGCTCCTTCTTCAACTGGAGTCATTCGCGAAATCAGCGTGCCGTTGGCTTCATCCGCGCGAAGCCACAAGGCGATGGAAAACTTATCCATGTAGCCGAACGAGGCCGTATCGCCCGCGCTGACGAAGCTGCCATTTTGGAATTTGATCGAATGACCAATCGCGCCAGGCGAATAGGGACTGGACGTGACATCGAACACACTGTCAACTTTGCGTGCCTGATCGTAGAGGCTCAGGTCAAATGCCATGTGGTTGACCAGCCCGTCGGTGATGGACCAGTCGAGCTCGGAAGCGGCGTCGACGCTGGTTTCCCATGCCATTTGCGTTGCAGGTAACGCTTTGTCGAGTTCACGAATTCGAGATTCCGTCGCCTGAATCAGCTGATCCAGGTCGCGCAGCCGTTCTTCTTCGGGCGGACGCGGTGCTCGAATCATCGGAGGAGAGTTGCCTTCCTTCAAGGCTCGTCCACTCTCCGGCACATTATTGAAGTACGCGAAGACTTTGTAGAACTCCGTCTGCCGAATCGGGTCGTACTTGTGATCGTGACAACGGGCACATCCCATGGTCAGACCAAGCCAGACGGTTGTTGTTGTGTCGACACGATCAACCACGTACTCCACCTGATACTCTTCGGCGATGATTCCTCCCTCAGAGTTACCTCGATGATTGCGATTAAATCCGGTCGCAATGCGTTGGTTGAGTGAAGCGTTCTCCAGTAAGTCGCCTGCGATTTGTTCCACCGTAAACTGATCGAATGGCAGATTGCTGTTGAAGGCCTCGATCACCCAGTCGCGCCAACGCCACATTGAACGAGGGCCATCGTTTTGATAGCCGCTGGTGTCCGCGTAGCGAGCGGCATCCAGCCATGTCGCCGCCATGTGTTCGCCGAATCGTGGCGACGCCAGCAATCGATCGACAACGGTTTCATACGCGGTCGGTGAGCTATCTGCAAGGAACGCTTCGACTTCGGCCGGAGTTGGAGGAAGTCCTGTGAGATCGAGTGTGATGCGACGAATCAAGGTACGTCGATCGGCTTCGGCAGATGGCTTCAGGTTCTCCTGATGAAGCTTCTGCAGAACCCAATGATCAATCGCGTTGTTGCACCACTGTTGATCTTCCTGTTGCGGAAGCTCATGTTTTGTGGGACGGAGAAAAGCCCAGTGCTCGGTCCATTTGGCACCTTCCTGAATCCAGCGAGTCAGCAGCTGGATTTCGGCTTCGGATAAATCCTGGCCCGAATCTCCGGGCGGCATTTTTTGATCGGCGTCTGTTGAAGTAATTCGATGATGCAGCACACTTGCGTTGAGATCATTCGGAACAATGGCCGTCTTGCCATCACGTGCTGCGAAGGCACTTTCACGCACATCGAGCCGCAGTTCACCGGCACGCTTTTGTTCATCCGGCCCATGGCAGGTAAAACATTTGTCGGAAAGAATTGGACGGATGTCGCGATCAAAATCAACGGGCCGAGCAGGCTCTTCTGCAGCCATGGCGATCATGTGAAACGTTGACAAGAATGCTGTCAGTGAAAATCTAAGCAAACCAACTCTCATTCTCTCGCCCCACGACCAGTGTCGCACTAACTCCGGATGTTCCCAGCGTACCAGAAGACCGTATCGAGTGTAAATTGACCTCGCTCGGATGTGCGTGCGACATGAGCGTTCTTCTCTCAGAGCGATGAGTGAAGAAGCTCATCCCCGGAGTTGCAATCGGGCCTGATCACGACTGCGAGCCTGGATGGGCTTTGGCAGAGCGGCGTGCGGAAAATCGGCGGTATATCGCACGGAACACGTTTCCCCGATGGACCAGTACCCCTTTGCTAAACATCGTGACGAAGTCCCCGGAGGTGGGTAAACTAAGTCGAAGTGCCGCGTTTGCCTTCACCGGTGTTCAATTCTTAATTTGACAAATTCCACTGTCCAAATCTGCCATTGTCCACATCGACATCAGATTTGAATTCGCCGAACTGACCAGTTCTCGTGTCACTACGATGTTTTGAAAATGTTCCACGGATACGTGCAGCTCTAACGGACACAAGTCTTTTTCCTCAACTGCAGAAGTGTTCCCAATGACTCGGCTTTTCCTCTTTGTTCTTGCTTGCCTTCTTCTGGCTAAGCCGACCCTCGCAGATGATCGTCCTAACATCGTTATCTTCCTTGTTGATGATCTCGGTCGACAGGATCTGACCTGCTACGGAAGTACGTTCCACGAAACTCCGAACATTGATCGGCTGGCCCGTGAAGGAGCTATGTTCACCGATGCCTATGCGGCGTGTCCGGTCTGCTCACCAACTCGAGCCAGCCTGATGACCGGCTTCTGGCCTCAGCGTACCGGAATCACCGACTACATCGGAGCACCGTTGACTCCTGAAGACTGGAAACGAAATACGCTCCTGTTGCCCGCGCCTTATGCAGACAGGCTATCTCTCGAAACCACGACTCTGGCAGAGATCGCGAAGTCTGCAGGCTACGCCACGTTCTTTGCCGGCAAATGGCATCTGGGACCCGAAGGCTGGTGGCCCGAAGACCAGGGTTTTGACATCAACATGGGAGGCATTGATCGCGGAGGCCCCTATGGTGGCAACAAGTATTTTTCGCCCTACGGAAATCCGAGACTCAAGGACGGTCCTGAAGGAGAGCACCTGCCGGATCGCCTCGCGACCGAGACCGCTCGCTTCATTGAAACTCATCGCGATCAACCTTTCCTTGCGTACTTTTCGTTCTACTCGGTTCACACGCCTTTGATGTCCAGAGTTGACCTGCGCGAGAAGTACGAAGCCAAACGAAAGCAACTGGGACTGGAAGAAAAATGGGGACGCGAAGGAGAACGTGATGTTCGCCTGGTTCAGGATCATGCAGTCTATGCAGGCATGGTCGAAGCGATGGATCTGGCCGTGGGAAAGGTTCTCGCCAAACTTGATGAACTCGATTTGGCAAAGAACACCCTGGTCATCTTCACGAGCGACAACGGAGGACTCTCTACCAGCGAAGGCTGGCCGACCTCCAACGTGCCTTTGCGAGGAGGAAAGGGCTGGCTCTATGAAGGCGGCATCCGCGAACCGTTTCTCGTTCGCTGGCCGATAGCCGTTGCTGCTGAGTCGAAAATTTCAGAACCCATCAGCAGCCCGGACGTATTCGCTACGGTACTCGACGTCACAAGGGCCACACTCCCTGAAGACGAGGCCATTGACGGAGTCAGTCTCTTGCCAGTTCTGAAAGGTCAATCTCTTCCCGACCGATCTTTGTTCTGGCACTACCCACATTATGGCAATCAGGGCGGAGCTCCCGGTGCGGCCATTCGTCATGGGGACTGGAAGCTGATTCACTGGATGGAAAATGACGAGATCGAATTGTTCAATCTTTCGCAGGATGTCGGTGAGCAGGACAACATCGCAGCAAAACATCCTGAGATCGTAAACGGGCTGCGCACTGAGCTATCAGCCTGGCAAAAAGATGTCGGGGCGAAGTACCCCGAACCTAACGTCGCCTACGATCCTGACAAGCCGAATGGGCGAGCGGCTGCAAGACTTGGCGGCCAGACAGA
>CAIXQV010000651.1 GCA_903921605.1 uncultured Planctomycetaceae bacterium
CGAACTTGTCACACCCTGTTATGGAAGGACCAGTCAAGCGCAGTACGAGAATGTGGTCAGGAATTTCGGACAATTGGATGTTACATGATTGAATGACGATGGCGGCAAGGGGCGTCGGCGGAGTAGAGCGACTGTTGATCAGACTGATATTCGCGGGTCGGAACCGCATGACATGATCCGTCGTGGAAATATCTGCTCTACGGAACGGGCGTCACATTGCGAACCCAGACAGGGCTGAGATTCGAACATGGCCGAAAGGGTGTGTCAGACGTTTTCCGTGAATCGACTCGCCGACGGCCCCTGCCGTCAATGTTCCTTTCTGTGGAATGACGAATGAAAAATGACCAATAACGAACAGCTACGAAGAAAGTTCAAGGCCCCGCATCGACTGTGTTCTATCCTGAATTCACCGGAGGAAACGGACGCTGGCTCTGCGGGGACGCAACCAGCGAAGGGTTACTTCGGCGTGGGCGGGAAGATCCGTCAGCACCGCAGTTTCCGCTGCGGTGTTTTTGTTTCAGCATCTTTTTGTCCCACCTATGCCTTGAAAAATCCTGGCCGAAGGCCACCTGCGATTTGTGATTCACTGCTCACGCCAGCAACTGCGAAACCTGCCCGAGGCTCCAGATGAACCCCGCCAGTTCACGAGCCAGCGCCACGATCGCTTTGTTGCGAGGCTTCCCGCTGTTCGTGAAATGTGTCAGTCGGTTACAGAGCCTTTGCTGAGCCTGCCACGAGATGTCCCGCACCTCCTTCGAAATGCCCTCCTGCCGTTTGCGAAGCGCCGCACTCAATACCGGACGATGCCGATAATGCTGAGCTGCTTCGATCAGAATACGTCGCACATGACCATTGCCAGTCTTCGTTAATGAGCCTCGCTTCACGGTATTTCCCGATGACGATTCCGAAGGCACCAATCCCAGAAACGCCATGAATTGCCTTGCCGTTTTGAAGCGTCGCAGATCGCCGATCTCCGCAGCAATCACCGTCGCACTCAATATCTGAATCCCGCGAAATCCCATCATCGCCTTCACCAGCGGCTGCAACGCGTGCCCTTCGATAAATTTCTCGATGTGTTTCATCAGTTGCTTCACTCGGGCCGAGGCGTCGTCGACAGCTTTGATGTTGTCGTCGAGCACACATTGGCGACACGCATCCTCAAACTTCTGCTTGCGGACCCAGATCATGTGCTTTGCCGTCCATTCTCTGCCGTCACGATACGCTCGATCATTGCGAAGCAGAAACTTGCTGAGCTGATGCCGAGCCGTGCGTTCAGCGTTTTTGGCATCGTCGCGAGTGCGCTCAAGATCTCGCAACGCTTCCGTCTGCTCGTCAGGAACCCAGACCTGCGTCAGATCGCCCGATCGCAGATAGTGAGCCAGCTTTTTCGAGTCTCGTCGATCGGTTTTGATACGCAGGCCGGATTTCTGTGGAACAAGCGACGGCGCGATTACGATGCAGTCGATGCCTTCCTTCTTCAGCCGACGACTCAAACCAAAACCGGTCGGCCCCGCTTCGTAGCAAACTCGCAGAAGTGAAACGTCCGGAGATAGCTTCTTCAGTTGCTTGATGATCTTGTTGCTGTCATTCAGAAACGTGGCCAGCACTTTTGCTTCAGCACTTCCCGATTCAGCGACCGATATCACAATAGAATCCTTGTGGACGTCCAAACCAACATAACGTAAGTTACTCATGGACCAGTGCTCCCGATTATGGCTCTGAGGTTTCGAAAAGTGTCACAACTCTCCGAAAGCTTAACCCACGTTTCTCGTGACCACTGGTCCTTCCATTTTGTCTACAAATCGCAACGTCTTCCCGTAGGGTGTGACAAGTGAGCCTTAGCGAACGCAGGCACACCGGTTGAGACTCAGCCGAAATCAAACAGCTCACTCCAGAAGGATTCACGCTTCTTCGGTTGAGTGTCCTCCCTCGATCC
>CAIXQV010000652.1 GCA_903921605.1 uncultured Planctomycetaceae bacterium
ACCGCTCAGAAAATCCATCTGACCACGGACGGCGCGTTTGATATGGCCACAGGTGCGTTGACCCGACTTTGGCGAGCCTGTCGCCAGGAACAACGAATTCCCGCACAAACAGAGATCGAGGCCGCTCTGGCGATCTCCGGAATGCAACATCTGACACTGAATCCTCAGGAGAACAGCGTCGCCTTTCGCACTCCCGGGATTCTGCTGGATCCTGGGGCAATCGGAAAAGGCTACGCACTCGACGATGCCGCCCTGCAATTGCAGCAGATTGAACATTCCCCCCAATCTTTTCTGCTTCACGGAGGTCACAGCAGTCTCAAAGCCTTCGGGCCTCACAATGGGCATCCCGGATGGCCGATTGGAATTGGGAATCCACTGTTCACTGAACAGCGCCTCGGAACAATGCTGCTTTGTGACAGGGCCATGGCCACCAGCGGTTCAAATATCCAGTTTTACAGACACGAAGGCCGTCGTTACGGTCACATTCTCGATCCTCGGACTGGCTGGCCGGTGGACGGAATGCTGTCCGTGACCGTTCTCGCCCCCTCCGCAGCCGTCGCAGACGCTCTATCGACCGCGTTTTTCGTCATGGGCGTCGAAAAAGCCTGCCTGTGTTGTAAGAATTGGCCAGAAGTTGGTGCTATCCTGATTCCTTTTCCGGACAAGGGCCGGAAAGTTTGCCCAACGGTGATCGGAATCCCTGAAGACCATATCGTCTGGGATGAGGATCAGGTTGTGCTGCAGGACGGTCTTTCGTTCCTAAAGCAGGCCAGTTCTGATGCAACGCTTTAAAATTATTCGCTGCGAATAGTTTTGGTTGGCTGGCTTCAGATCCTTATTTTAGATGATTCCTGCGGCATCCAAACTGTCAAACTCCCGCCGAACCCACTCTCCCGGAGCTCGTTTCCTGTGACTGATATTCGTCGATATTCATTCGCCGCTGTAGTCCTGCTGGTCGTGCTGCGACTCGGTCTGGGCTGGCAGTTGCTGTACGAGGGACTTTGGAAGATTGACACCCTCAGCACTTCCTATCCGTGGTCCTCGGATGGCTATCTGAAGAGCGCGCAAGGTCCCATGCGAAACGTGTTTCGCGCGATGACCGGCGACCCCGACGACAAAAACTGGCTGGATGAAGAGTTGGTGGCTCGGCGATGGGATCAGTGGAAGTCTCGCTTCGCCGCTCACTATGGTGTTGATGAACGACAAATTGGACGGCTGAACGCTTTGATCGATGGACCGTCCGCCTTCGCATCTCCTCTCGAATCTCTTCCTGCGGGTGTTGATTTCAAAGCCGCAAAGCTGGACGGCACCGTGAGCTTCGATGCCAAAGCCAAACAACTGCGAGTCGACGGCAAGAAGCATCTATTGGCAACAGAGAAAGCGACACTGGAAGAACAAGTGGCTGATAAAGAAGGTGCGGAGTACGACAACTATCGCAAGGCTCTGAACGATGTGTTCACTCGCGCGAGCAAACTGTCTTACAAAGAACGTACCCGTGCCCATCTGATGGGGAACCCGGATAACTCCGGAAACATTAACGGCCGGATCAGCCAGCTCAAACTTTACTCAGAGATGGTCGAGCGTTACGAAGACAAGCTGTCTGCGGCCCACATCACCTTCGAAATGGATCATTTGAATCGCGTTTGGTCGGATGCTCGAGCAAAAGGGCGAGAGCTGGCCGGACCGATCATGGCGATGGATGTGGAACTGAAGGAAGACGCAATGGATATCCTGTCGGTGGATCAGTTAAAACGAGGACCACTGCCGGCTCCGTGGACTCCGATCAAGATTGTTGACACGCTCACGATCGCCGGACTGGCCGGCCTGGGCATTCTGCTGATTATTGGACTTTTCACCCGCTTCGCTGCATTCTCTGCCGCTTTCATGGTCTTCGGTTTTTATATGGCCATGCCGCCGCTGCCGGGAGTCCCCGACGCGCCGGGTCCGGAACATAGCTTCATCGTCAATAAAAACCTGATCGAAGTCCTGGCTCTGCTGGCTCTGGCCAGCGTTCCCAGCGGGCAATGGTTTGGAATGGACAACCTGCTGGGCCGGGTCTTTTCCGGAAAAAGCGAATCTGCGGCGAAGTAGAACGATCAACCGAATTCAAAAACATCAAAGACAAAATAGTAAAATATTGGAGATCAATCATGGAACTCACACCAGAACAGACGCAGATCGGGAAGGACAACTTCAACGAAGCTGTCGGGTTTACTCGACGAGATGTCCTGAAGACAGCCGCCGCCGGCAGCATCGGCCTCGGCGCTTTGTACTTTGACTATCAGAAGCTGAACGGCACGCCAGTCAAAGCGGCGTTCATCGGCTGTGGCGACGAAGCCAACGTGTTGATTACCGAACATCCTCCGGAGTACATGGAGATCGTGGCGGTCGCGGATCCACGACCTTCCAACATCGAACGAACATTCAAAGGCAGCCATCCAGAAGCACGCATCGGCCTGAACAAGAAGCTGGGTCAGGCCAAGGCTTCAGAAATCAAGGTGTACAAAGATCATCTGGAATTGCTCGAAGCCCGCAAGAAGGGCGAAGTCGAGTTTGAGATGGTCGTCATTGCAGTACCACTCAGTCAGCATGCCCCGATTGCAATTACCTGCCTTGACGCAGGTCTGCATGTGCTGACAGAAAAGCTGATGGCACACAATATTACTCAGTGCAAGCAGATGATTCGCAAGGCCGAAGAAAAGGGCCTTCTGCTGGCCGTCGGGCATCAGCGTCATTACAGCGTGCTGTACGACAACGCTAACGATCTGATCAAGAAGGGCTTGCTGGGCGATATCAAGTTCATTCGTGCTCAGTGGCATCGCAATAACAGCTTCCCCGGTCGTGATAGCTGGCGAAAATGGGACCGTGATGCCGATGCGAAGAAAGACAAAGAGACGCTGCTGGAGATGGAAAAATCCGGTCGTCTCAAGGAGCTTGGTTACGAAAGTGCCAAACAACTGATCGACTGGCGTTTGTACAATTCCACAGGCGGCGGCCTGATGGCAGAACTTGGCAGCCATCAAATGGACGCGTCCAGCATCTTCCTGGGCAAGAAGCATCCTCTGGCAGTTCAGGGTTACGGTGGAAAGAACTTCTACGGTGTCAAAGGCGTGGGGCCGGAAGAGAACTGGGTGGACGATCGCGACATCGACGACCACATTTATGTGACTCTCGAATTCCCAGGCAAGCACTACGAAGAGGATAAGAACGATGTTGCGATCGTGACGTATTCGTCGATCAACACGAATCGTCAGGAGCCGTACGGCGAAACTGTCTTCGGCAGCCGTGGCACTCTGATCATGAAGACCGAAATGGAAGCCCTGCTTTATAAGGAAGAAAGTCCTTCCAGCGGTGGTGGTCTCGAACAGCGTCTGTGGGTCATTGACAATTCCAAAGGTGGCGGCCCAGCGCTCGATAGCTACAACACGGCAGCCCCTTCTGCAGCGGGTGCGATGGCGAAGGGCACGATGGGCGATAAAGTCAGCCGTGGCTATCGTGAAGAAATGGAACACTTTTGCTACTGCATCCGCAATGGCAAGGGCTGGCAGGAACTGCGTTGCAATGGTCGAGTCGCCATGGCTGACGCGATCATGGCGTTGACAGCGAACCTGGCGATGAAGCACAAAAAGCGAATCGTGTTTAAGGAAGAGTGGTTCGATGCGTCGAGCGATGCTGTTCCTGAAACCGACGAACAGATTCCATCCTGAGCTTTCGAAACGTGGGCTATCGGTTCCTGAGTCCTTCTCAGGGCCTGGCAACTTAACACTGACACAACGGCGGGATCTCCTCACAGATCCCGCCGGGAACCCAGACCATGGCGCGCTGGCCTGACAATCCTCGTTCCAACTTTATCGCTCTCGGGCTGATTTTTGTGCTGTTCCCGCTGCTGGCCTGGGCGTGTGTGTGGTTTATGAAGCGGTAGGGTCATTCCGGCGAGCGGCTGGGCGTGCGCCCTCCGAGCCAACGCGCTGTGCTCGGAGGGTTAACACTCTGCCGCTCGCCGGCGCATTTTGAACTCGTGATGTTCTGAAAGATCTGATTGTGTCTAACGCTGATCCTGCCGCAAAACCTGCGGTATCGTCCGTCAATAAATCCACGCTGATGATCGTCTTCATGACGGTCTTTATCGATCTGCTGGGCTTTGGCATTGTTCTCCCGTTGCTGCCAAGATACGCCGCGTGGTTCAATGCCAGCAAGATGCAACTTGGACTGCTGATGGCCTCATTCTCCGCCATGCAGTTTCTGTTCGCTCCGATGTGGGGCGGCTTGTCAGATAGAGTCGGACGTCGCCCGATTCTGATGCTGGGACTTTGTGGCTCTGCGTTCTCGTACGGACTCTTCGGTTTTGTTTCGTCACAGGGCCGTGATTTCGCATGGCTCGGACTTGGTGCTTTGCCCTGGCTGTTTATCACCCGCATCGGTGCCGGGATTGCCGGAGCCACGATCTCAACAGCTCAGGCAGTCATCGCTGACTGCACGGGTGCTGAAAACCGCGGCAAGGGCATGGCTCTGATCGGAGCTGCTTTCGGTATCGGCTTTACCTTCGGGCCTCTGATCGGCGCAGCCTGCGTCTCCGAAGACGCTGCGGTGGCGCTCAGTGATTCGCAATTGGCGATGGTGAAGTCATGGAAGGATGATGACTCGACTACGCTGAGTTCAGCAGAATTCATTGGGTTACTAAATGACACAGAGTCATCATCGAAAGCAAAGCCGATCGAAGGAGCCAATAAAGAAGCTATCAATCTGCTTCTGCCGACGCCTCTGGCCCGCAATGAACTCAAGCGACAGTTGCTGACCCCTCCTTCTGGTCTGCCCGGTTACGTCGCGTGTACTCTGTCCGCAATCGCACTACTGCTTGCAGCGATGAAACTTCAGGAATCACGACGGCCATCCGAACAGGCTCAGCGATCAACTCATCGAGCGTTCCGGCCGAGTGAAGTTCTGCGGCACCTGACAACGCCCGGCATGTCAACAATCCTGTTCGCCGTCTTCATTACCACATTCGGCTTCGCGCAGTTTGAGAGTACTCTGTCGCTGCTGACAAGGGAATTTGGTTACGGCAGTCGCTGGAACTTTCTGCTGTATGCCTATGTCGGATTGGTGCTCACCATCGGACAAGGCATGCTGGTTCGCCGCATGCTGCCTCGCCTCGGCGAACGCCGCATGGCCTTGATCGGCGTCACGCTGATGACAACGGGCTTTGTGCTGATCGGACTGACGGGGCTGAGAATTCTTCCTCCGCCGTCACTCTGGTTTATTCTGCCGATTGTGGTGATTGGATTCTCAGCGGTGACGCCATCACTGCAGTCCTTGCTCTCTCAGGCTGCTTCCAGCGATGAACAGGGCTCTGTGCTTGGAACAGGCCAGAGCTTGTCATCACTCGCTCGAATCCTCGGACCTTTCCTGGGCATTCAATTGCTGGGCCTGTCGACCTCAATGCCCTACTTCCTCGGCGCCTGCCTCATCCTGAGTGGCGGCGCTTTGATTACTCGACTGCCGGGCAAGAAAACTGTCCAGGATGTCGCAGCGAGTGAAGGTTGAAAAGCAAATGTCCCGATACGCCACCGGGTTCACCCCGGTGGTTTACAGGCTTTTGCACCAGTACTTCATCAATCGCTGTCAGTGATCCCTCCGCCTCAAGCCCGGGCAACTATTCTTCCTTCTCTTCCGGTGGCAGCGAACGCACTCGCACGTTCTTCAAGCGTCCGGTTGTGGAATAGGTTGAAAAGCCAAACGGCTTGGATCGATCAACTTCAAACCGAGTTCCGATCTTCATGTCGGTTGTATCAACGTCAACAATCTTGGCGTCATCCAACCAGGCATGCAGATGCTTGTTCCGCACGACGATGCGGACCTTGTACCACTGGCCCTTTTCAAACGTCTGATAGCTGGTCGTTTGATTCTCTGAAGCGTCCATCCCGTTGAGGCTGGAGATTCCGCAAACGCCACCACCCCAGCCGCCCAGAATCAGAGAGCAATAGCTGTCTTTGACTGGGAACGTCAGGCCAGCGAAGAAATCACTGCCAGCTGCTCGTTGAGCTTCGTACTGGATTTCGTAGTCGACCTTCGGGATCTCCTGCTCGGTATGAATCCCCGATAGGTCGGATCCCTGACTGATCACGACTTCACCATTCTCGACGTACACTTCCCCTTCGCCGCCGAAGTTGGTGATCTTCCAGCCTTCCAGATCTTTGCCGTTGAACAACTGTTTCCAGCCGTCCTTGTCGACCTTCTTCGAATCTGATGACTTTGGCTTCTCTTCCGTCTTTTCTGCTACGGGCTTCTCTGCGGCGGGCTTTTCAGCCTTCACGTCTTCCGCTTGAATTGGTGATGATCCCACAACGGCAGCACACAGGGCTGCAGCGAAGACGGGCCTTCGGCAGAAGAAACTGAACAGGGTTGATGACATTGGTGGGACTCCTGAACGAAGGAGGATTGGGAATTTCCATGAATCATGGCTGGTTGTTGATCAATCGTAACCAGCAGCGTCAGCGAGGGAAGTCTGCAAATGAACGCAGGCAATTCCTTTCCTCAATGACATTTCGGGTTGTGAATACCCCTGAAATCAATAGCCCGCAGGCCATGCGGAACAAGCATAAACACCATTGCTCCATGAAACATTGCTATCCAGCCATTTTCTGGCGAAACTACGAGGCGCCGGGGAAAGCCGGATTGTTGTCGTTCGGAGTGACCGTTTCGTTCGCAGTGCTGGCTTTAGCCGGCATTCCAGCCTGAATTGGAACCCAAAGACCAACGAAAATCGGCACCACGAGGCAATTCGACCGCCAGGTCAGTTGGCTCAGACCGCTTCCCAGCCCCGGGAAATCCTGACGGAGCCGTTCGAAAATCGCCGATCATGCCTGCCAGAAGCAGCGCTACGCGGTAGGATTTTCGGGCAGCTTCCGCCGCATTCAAACCGGAAACAAGTGAACATTTAGGCAGTATCAACGATGACGATCTCAATGACTGACTACTTCCGGACTCGACAGTCTGACCGGAAGAAGGAAACTCGTTACATCAACGTCATCAACAAGGACAACTGCACGTCGTGCAATTCCTGCGCGACGGTGTGTCCTGTTGACTGTATCTACGAAGTCGTCAGCCCGGTTCCATCTGAAAGCTATCATCAGATCGACACCAGCCGCTGCATTGGCTGCCAGATGTGCTATCGATCGCCGAACGACAGCAGTGAGTTCTACCAACTGACGATCTGTCCGTGGAATGCGATCGACATGCTTCACAACCCGAACGTGAAGCCGGACGACAATTCCGTTCTGGAGCCTTATTACCGCGGAACGGGTTCCAAGCTTCCATGGCCAAAGCTGGAAGAGTACGGCTATCAACTGTTTCTGGACGGTGAAGTCTTCCTGCCAACGACAGAAGAAGCTCTGCACAAGTACTTCCACATTCTGCAGGAAGAAGCTTGGATGTACAGCGAAGAAGACAATATCCGGATCGTTCAGGCGGACGCCGAAACTGGTGAAGGCTTTGTTCGCTATCAAGCAACGCAGGAAGGTCGCGATCTTCTGGACTGTATGTTCCGCGGCTACAAGCGGATCTTCATGGACTAGTCCTTTGTGACGGCGATGATTTGAGGTTAACCTTATCAATCATCAAACGCGGGCCTGTGCTCTATGGACCACACACCAGCGTTTCTGATTGATGGTATGAACCCTCGAATTGATTGATCACGAAGCGCAGCAGGTCCTTATGATTTCCATTGATCTCAATGGCAAAGTAGCGGTCGTTACCGGAGGCGGGCAAGGACTGGGTAAAGCCACAGCCACCATGCTTCACAGGGCTGGCGCGGCCGTTGTAATCAATTATCTGAACGACTCGTCTGGCACGGGCAAACGTGTCGCGGAAGAAACCGCAGCAGAACTCGGTGACCGGTGCCTCGCGATCGACGCCGATGTTCGATCTCGCGATGATCTTCAACGGATGTTTACAAAGATCGAAGCGCACTTTGGTCGTGTCGATATTCTGGTCAACAACGCGGCAATCCTGCGTGACCGCACAATGAAGAATCTGTCCGACGCGGACTGGGACGATGTTATCGAAACTAATCTGTCGGCTGTCTTCAAAGTGAGTCAGACGGCCGTTCAGTTTATGAACGATGGCGGTCGAATCGTGAACATGGCGTCTATCTCGGGCGTCATCGGCTTCTTCGGCCAGGCTAACTATGCCTCAGCAAAAGCCGGCGTGATTGCTCTGACAAAAGTGCTCAGCAAAGAACTGGCCAGTCGACAGATCAACGTCAACGCCGTTGCACCAGGCGTCGTTCTGACCGAAATGGGTAAGTCCATTCCCGACCAGGCTCGCCAGCAAATGCTGGCTCAGATCCCACTCCGTCGATTCGGCGAACCCGATGAAATCGCCAGCACGATTCTCTTCCTCTGCAGTCCGCTGTCGTCTTACATCACGGGCCAGACGTTGCATGTCAATGGCGGATGGTGGGCATGACGACGCCTTTAACGAGTAAGCTGTGTTCAGCCGACGAGGCGGTTCAGCTGATTCAGAACGGCGTTACGGTGGCTTCAGGAGGTTTCGTCGGAGCCGGTCATCCGGAAGCTCTCACGGCAGCTCTCGAACGACGTTTTCTCGCCGACGGAAGCCCGGCCGATCTGACGCTCGTTTATGCGGCCGGGCAGGGCGATGGGAAGCAGCGAGGTCTCAATCACCTGGCTCATCCACGTCTGATCAAACGCGTCATCGGCGGTCATTGGGGATTGATCCCGAGACTCGGCACGATGGCTCTGGCTGGCGAGATTGAAGCCTACAATTTTCCTCAGGGAGTTATCTGCCAGCTGTTCCGTGATATCGCCGCCGGACGTCCCGGCTGCGTGACCCACGTGGGGCTGGGAACCTTTATCGATCCGATTCACTCGGGCGGACGTCTGAATGATCGCACAACAGAAGAACTAATCGAACGCATTCAGCTGCGTGGTCAAACTTGGCTGTTGTATCACGCTTTTCCCATTCATGTGGGGTTGATCCGCGCAACGGCCGCTGACCCGTTTGGCAACCTGATCATGGATGATGAAGCGGTGATTGGGGATGTGCTGCCCATCGCTCAGGCGGCTCATAATCATCAAGGCATCGTGATCGCTCAGGTCCGACGAATTCTGGACAAACCGGCTTTACCTCAACACGTGCGAGTTCCCGGCAAACTTGTTTCGAAGATTGTGGTCGCCGCCGAGTCAGATCATTGGCAGACTTTTGGAGAACCTTATAACTCAAGCTACTGCCAGCCGGCTTCAATCAACGATCCCACGATCCAGCCTTCATTGCCAGCTATGCCTCCGGATGCCAGACGAATCATCGCTGCACGAGCATGCGATGAGCTGCTACCGGGAGCAATCGCAAATCTTGGGATTGGCCTTCCCGAAGGAGTCGCCCGCATCGCCGCAGAACGTCAGCTTCTGCACGATGTCACTCTGACTCTGGAGAGCGGACCGATCGGAGGAATGCCGGCCGGTGGACTAAGTTTCGGCGCATCGGTGCATCCGGAAGCGATCATCGATCAGCCAGCGCAGTTTGATTTCTACGATGGCGGTGGTCTGGATTTTGCCGCACTCGGCGCTGCTCAGGTTGACCAGCACGGGAATGTGAATGTCTCTCGATTCGGGACTCGATTTGCCGGTGTGGGCGGCTTTGTAAATATCTCACAGAACGCGCGTCGACTTGTCTTCTGCGGCACTCTGACAACCGATGGACTGGAAGTTGTGGTCGAGAACGGCTTGGTTCGCATCATTCGCGAAGGCCGCGTTGCTAAATTTGTGAAGCAAGTGGAACAGGTTTCATTTGCCGGTCAGGTGGCTCGAGAAGCCAGACGCGATGTTTTGTTCGTCACAGAACGAGCGGTCTTCCGACTGCAACCCGACGGCGTCGAGCTGATCGAAGTGGCCCCCGGGATTGATGTCCAGCGCGATATTCTTGATCAGATGGAGTTTCAGCCGCTGATTCGTTCCATCGCCGTCATGAAAATCTGACGCGTTGTGCCGCCTGTCGCTCGGCCAACCACGAACCCAAAGTCTGCTGAAGTGGGTCACTGGTCAGCACTCTTCGACAATCGATCCCTATCGCTCCGCATTCCTTATGGAGTGTTTGCGTAAACTCGTCGTACTGCCGCAGGTATTCTTTTCGCAGACGCAGCGGATCCACGAGCAATCGCCCACGATCAGCTTCCAGATTGTGGAACTCGGTGGGTCGCTCAAACGGGAATGTTTCTTCTTCCGGAGCAACGACGCGAAAAATAATGACCTCATGCTTCGCGTGCCGACAACGTTGCAAAGCCTTCGTCAGCGCATCGATATCGTCAAAGCAGTCACTGATCAGAATCAACAGGCTGCGGCGACTGATCGTGGGCAGAGCAGACTCCAGAACAGCAGCAAGCCCCGTGTCAGACCCCGGAGTGGTCTCTTCGAGAACTTCCTGAATCCTGCGAAAGCCATCTCGATTGCTCGATGGTTTCAGCTGAGCACGTATCGCAGAATCAAACGTAATCAGACCAACGGAGTCGCGTTGTCCCAGCAGCAGCCACGCCAGTGATGCAGCCAGCATTCGCGCATATTGAAACTTGGAAATGAATCGACCCGCATAGGCCATACTGCCGCTGGCATCGATCAACAAATGAGCGCGGAGGTTGGTCTCGTCTTCAAATTCCTTGACATAGTAGCGGCCGGTCTTCCCGTAAGCGCGCCAGTCGATATGGCGGATTTCATCGCCGGGACTGTAATCGCGATGCTCAACGAACTCGACGCTGGATCCTTTGAACGGACTTCGATGACGGCCCATCATCAGTCCCTCGACCAACTGCTGAGCAATCAGCTCCAGCCGCCCCAGTTGCACGAGTTCAGCCGGGTTTTGGGGCAGCGGGCTCACGGAGATCAGAACTCCATTATCAGATCGCGAGGAAATTACGGAGCAGGTCGTAACCCTTCTCCGTCAGAAAGCTCTCGGGATGAAACTGGACACCATGCACCGGATACTCGCGGTGCTGCAGGCCCATCACTTCAAAGGACTGCCCGGGATCTTCAACCCAGGCCGTGATCTGCAGACAATCCGGAACGGTTTCACGAGGCACAATCAGACTGTGATACCGAGTGGCCTGAAAGGGATCCGGCAAGCCCGCGAAAACTCCCTGACCCGTATGAGAAATCAGTGAAGTCTTGCCATGCATCAGTCGGTTGGCTCGCACAACTTTGGCGCCAAATACTTCAGCCAGACACTGATGACCGAGACAAACTCCCAGCACTGGCAGCTTCGGGCCAAAATGGGCAATGAGATCTCGAGAAAGGCCCGCTTCCGCCGGAGTACAGGGCCCCGGCGAAATGATGATTCGCTCCGGCTTCAGGTCCTCGATCTGCTCAAGAGTGATCTGGTCATTTCGCTCGACGCGGATGTCAGCGGTCGGATTTATTTCACCGATGCGTTGCACCAGATTGAAGGTAAAAGAGTCGTAGTTATCGAGCAGAAAAATCATGAACAGAACCACCTCAGAGGAGTGGGAGAACCAAAGAATACGGAACCCAAACAGAAACGGACAGGACTGAAAAACCCGAAGCCATCATCCAGAGTGTTTCAAAACCAGCCGACCATCACAGGCAGGCTTTTGATTTAATCGTTTAACGGCAAGCCGCAGGCGTCGTTGCCCAATTTCGCCTACGCCTGCGGCTCGCCGTTAAACGAG
>CAIXQV010000653.1 GCA_903921605.1 uncultured Planctomycetaceae bacterium
AGACGCTCACGTCGCTGGCAGACCGCAGTGGCGACCTGATGGTCGTGCGGTATTTTCTGGCGCAAAAAGGCGGCGCCGGGTTATCCTCAAAAATTGCCGATCGCGAATCCCCGGGAAGTGACTCCGGCCCGGCGGGGCTGGTGCGGATGACGGGAGACCTGTACGGAATCAGTATGTCACTTCAGGAGAACGAAGAAGACGCTCAGATCGCTGCCGCGCAGCTCTGGGCACGCGAAGTGGCCGGAATCACATTTCAGTACTTCGACGGTACGCAGTGGCAGACTGAGTGGGACAGCAAAAAACTGAGTTCCCTGCCGCAGGCGATTGAGATCGTGCTGACGCTCAGAACGGCCCCTGCGGACGATCCGGAAGAAAAGAAAGCGGCTGAAAACGACCTGTATAAACTCGGTGAGACGACTCATCGCATGGTCGTCCATCTTCCGGTCGCTCCACCCTTCGTGGCGGAGACTGCACAATGAAGCTTTTCCCGAAGCAGGTCTGCAATCCCGCCAACGCGACGATCGTCCCCGTACCACTCAGGTCGCAGCGATCTGGAATACGCAGCGTTGATGAGCACTCCGATGGCACGTGGAACGGCCGAACATCCCGCAGTGGATTTGTTCTGCTGGTGGTAACCATCGTGGTGGCTCTGATGACATTGACGGCCTACACGTTTTCCGGAACTATGCAGGTAGAATACGAAGCCACCGTGATGCATGGGCGGGACGTGCAGGCGCGTCTGATGGCCGAATCAGCCATTGAATATGCGGCCATTCGAATTGCAGAAAAGCAGAAAGATGCGACCGTCGATCTGTTTCACGATCCGAGTATCTTTCAGGGAAGGACTCTGGACGAGGCGCCCGTACCGCGTGGGCAGGTGCGGTTTTCTGTGGTTGTTCCCAACACCAGTGAGACACTCAATCAGACCGTTCGCTTTGGACTGATCAGTGAGAACTCCCGCTTCAATTTGAATCGGCTGCTGGAATTCGTCAACGATGATGACGAAGCGACCGATCCGTTTCTCGCACTGTCACTGATTCCCGGGATGACCGAAGAAATCTCTGACGCGATTGTGGACTGGATTGACAGCGACAGTGAACGCCGGCCAGGTGGCGCTGAAACAGCAGATTATCAGGCGCTCGCGGTTCCCTACGAAGCCAGGAATGCACCGATGCAGTCGATTGACGAGCTGCTGAAGGTCCAGGGTGTGACGCCGTTGCTGTTTTACGGTGAAGACGCGAATCGGAATGGCGTTCTGGATCCGAATGAGCAGGACGGCGAAGCCTCGATGCCGGCAGATAACGGGGATGACGTGCTGGATGTGGGCTGGCGTGACTATTTCACCGTTTCCAGTCGGGAGCGTAACACGCAGGCAGACGGCAGCGATCGCATCAACCTGAATCAGGGGCTGATGACAGAACTGTATGACGCGGTTGAAGCCGATTTCGACGAAACGGCGGCTCAGTTTATCGTGGCGTATCGATTATTCGGGAACGCGACTGCCAGCACGGCGACTCAGCAGAGTTTAACTGTGGCTCAGAAGGATGCGGCGACCGCTGTCGGAAAAGCGGTGACGGGGGGAATCGAAGGATCGGTCACGCGGGGCGGGATGGATCTGACTCAGGTGGCTGCGTTCTCATTTCGGTCCATCTATGACCTGATCGATGCCACC
>CAIXQV010000654.1 GCA_903921605.1 uncultured Planctomycetaceae bacterium
CACAGGCTGAAAGCTTCAAAGCATTATCGGTGTCTTCCCAGTGCGTCCCGGAATCTCCTGCACATAACGTGGCACCGCGTAGCCGGGAAGGCGTGACGCCAGTTCACGCAGAAGTTCGACACCTCGCGACTTCGCCACTTCGAAGTGCGCTGTTCCGCTGACTTGATCCAGTTGATGTAAGTAGTATGGCATGACGCCGATGTTGACCAGTCGTCGGCTGAGAGCTTCCAGAGCGTCGACCGAATCGTTGACTCCAGCCAGCAGAACCGACTGGTTGAGAACAGGGACGCCACTACGGACCAGCTTCCTCAGGGCCACTTCGCAGTCGTCCACGATTTCGTTGGAGTGGTTCGCATGCACGACAACAATCGCCTGCGATCGCAATCCCTTCATCAGCTTCAAAAGGTCACTTGTGATTCGCGACGGCAGTACGATAGGGAGTCGAGTGTGGAAGCGAATTCGTTCGATGTGCGGAATAGCGTCAATCGCCGAGCATAGAGCCTGAAGCCGTTGATCACTCAACATCCACGGATCGCCGCCACTGAAGATAACTTCGGTGATGGATGTGTCGGACGCAATCTCTGCAATCGCGGGCTGCCAGTCATCAAGCCGACGCGGTTCGGCTTCATAAGGGTATTCTTTGCGAAAGCAATAGCGACAATGCACCGCACAGGCACTGGCCGCAATCAGGAGAACTCGGCCTTCGTACTTCTGAATCAGGCCGTCAGTGCGACGGGCGGCGAGATCACCGACGGCATCGGAAACGAATCCATCCACGATCGCAGCTTCGGCGGCTAGTGGCAGAACCTGGCGAAGAAGCGGGTCAGAAGCGTTCCCGGGCCGCATCCGCTTCAGGAAATTCTCCGGCACGAGAACCGGGAATCGTCTCAGATGGTCAGCGTTTTGATCTGAAATCCCCAGCCGAACCATCGCCGTTTCAAGTGACTCGTGCGGCAGAACCAGCCCGAGTCGCCGCAGCAGTTCGTCGGCCGAGCGGACAGCCCCGGCCAATTCTCGCTGCCATGATCCGTCCGCAGAAGCGTCAGATGAGGCATCAAAGGCGGAATCTGTGGTGATTGGGTGCGGAACGGGCAGCATTCAGGATTCACTCGGACACAGGGTTCTGGTAACGTACGCGGCCAATTTTCAGGGTTTCCTTTCGGGTCACGGTGTGACAGGAACCCCGGCTACTCGGCTGTTCTGCCAAGTAACGACCAGAAGATAACAGACTCAGAGAAACGACTCCAATGGGCACCATCAACGCGGGTGAATTCAAAAAGGGAATTAAGGTAATCATTGACGGCGAACCCTACGAAATGCTCGAAAGCTTCTTCGTAAAGCCTGGCAAGGGGCAAGCTCTGTACCGAACCAAGCTTCGTAATCTGATCAAGGGCAGCCAATACGAAAAGACCTACCGCAGCGGCGACGCTCTGGAAGCGGCGGACGTGCATCGTAACGACGGAGTTTATTCTTACCGTGATGGCGACAGCTACGTCTTCATGGATAACTCAAATTTTGAACAACACAGCCTGGCGGCGGAAGTCGTGAAAGACGACATGCGATGGCTGATGGAAGGCGCGACCGTTGGTCTGCTGTACTGGAACGGTCAGTTGATCAGCATGAGACCTCCACTACAGGTCATTCTGAAAGTGACTTATACAGAGCCTGCTGTTCGTGGCAACACTGCCACTAACGTTACCAAGCCGGCCACCGTTGAAACGGGTGCTGAAATTCAGGTGCCTTCGTTTATTAAGGAAGGTGACAACGTCAAGATCGATACCGAAAGCGGCCAGTATATGGAACGCATTCAGTAATTGAGCTGTCTACAAATCTCAGGCGAGCGGCAGGTCGTGAGCCCTCCGAACAGAGATCGCGCTCGGTGGGATGACGTCCTGCCGCTTGCCTGATGTCACAAGTCCTCAGAATCCATTGATTGTCAAATGTCAGAGAATCCTCAACATAACGGGCGACTTTATATCGAAACTGTTGGCTGCCAGATGAACATGCTGGACAGCGAGCTGGTTGTTGCCGCGTTGCGCAAAGATGGTTACGAACTGACGGACAATCCCAAAGAAGCCGACACGATTCTGTTCAACACCTGCAGCGTGCG
>CAIXQV010000655.1 GCA_903921605.1 uncultured Planctomycetaceae bacterium
CTGTCAGCAGCACCATGACTTTGCTTTTTGAGTTGGTATCACGCAGGCGATCGGCCGCGAGGGCCAGGCCGTCGCCGATCGCGGTCGCCAGTTCTTCCTGCATGGATTCTGCATTCAGGATTCTTCCCTGTCTGTCGCGAACAGGTTTGGGGATCTGCAGACTGTCAATGATGTCAACCAGTGCGCCGTGGTCGAGAGTTAGCGGACACTTACTGTCAGCGAAACCGCCAAAGGCAACGACACCAATGAGGTCGTCTTTTCGCCCTGCCAGTTTGCCGTCATCGGAACCGATCGCAAAATCGGTGATCACGTGCTTTACGGCTTCAAGGCGGTTGACGTTCTGGCCGTTAAGTTCGAAGTCGAGTGCCTCCATGGAACCGGAGACATCCAGGACAATCTCGATGGCAATGCCGTCGCCGGACATTCGGGATTCAGACTTCCCGGCCTGAGGTCTGGCCAGAGCGATCGTCAGGAGAACCAATCCCGCACCGTAAAACCACGGCAAGGTTCGGCGGATTCGCTGCATCCATGTCACTGGCAGAGATTTAAATGTCGCGATGCTGGAGAAGAGAACTGTCGACTTATTGCGAGTTCGCAGGGACAGGCCGACCAGCACGACGACCATCGGCAGGAGAAGCAGGCAGGCTAAGGAATGAAAACGAAAGGAATCCATGCCCTCAGCATAACATCAGAGGACTCAGTTTTCAAAATGCGAGCGAGCAATGTGATGTGTCGGAAATGTGGAAACAAAAAAACCGTCTGGCCCTGATGAAAGCCAGACGGTTTAGGAAAGTCTCAGGTGACGTCTTCTGAGGATCAGAATTCGTTTCCACCCATTGGAGCTTCAGGAAGCCAAAGGTTGATTGTTCGTGGACGAGCTGCACCTGAAGTAATCAGTCGTGTGTAGACGTCGCGTGAGATGTTTTCAGTGATTGTTCTAACCGTACCATCACAGAACGCGGCAACGATGATCCCAATATGGCGGCTGTTTGGAGTTGGAGCAGCACCATCAATACCGTTCTTTTCCTGATTGATAAAGCGGTTCCCTGAGATTCCCACGCCGCTCGGAACCGTGAACGGGATACTCGTTAGATTCCCATATGTCCCAGGTGTGCCACTATCAACACCAAAGAAAAAGCCACAACTACGGAGTGATGGATCTGCAAATGAGTTGCCACCCCCACCCGTGGCAATGTTCTTTCCAGCGTTCACATTTTCCGTGAAAAGTATTACGTTGGAGGCACCGTCATAGATGCGGCCAATGTTTGCACTGGACGGATCTGTAATGTCAGTCGCAGATGGTGCGCCCGTTCCGGAGTAAGGTGAGCTAAGGCAGTCGATCTTTACTCCAAACACGCCAAGTTCCTTGCACAGCTCTGCATTTGCAGTTGCGGAAGCAGTACCACCACCCCAAGCCAACGGTTCAAACGCCCAACCATGACCGAAACCGGCCGGGGCACCTGGTGCAGGCGTGAGCAATGGGTCTATGTTCCCGTCTCCAACTCCGCAATTCGCGACGTAAGAAAGACCACCATCCACTCCAACGGATGTGTCGTCATTTGGGCACGCCAGAACCGGGATAGACTTTGTTGACATCGCGTTGAGACTGAACGCAGCACCGAAGTTCCAGCGTTCGTAAATCGCCTGTTGATCCAGCTGAGGAAGAATATCAACAACCCAGCTATGTGATGGACGAATGATCAAATTTGCGGTCGGATCGTTATTAGCATAAGTTCCGTATGGAGGCAGAATCCCTCGGCGGGTTTCTGCAAAGCTGATCGCCGCAAGGGCGAGATTCTTGAGGTTGTTCTGGCACTGAGTTCTTCGGCCAGCTTCACGGGCCTGCTGAATGGCAGGAAGGATCAGGGCCATCAGAGTTGCGATAATGGAGATGACCACCAACAACTCGATCAGGGTGAATCCGCGTCGAGATGTCTTCGACAGGATGAGTGAACGACGCGTTTGCATGAGCTTGACTCCCGAAAAGCGAGACTTAGAAAGGCACGGAGTGAATTCAAAATAACGAACACAGCAGCAGTCGGGCAAGGCAACAATCTGGGGACCGTCCTGTCCGTCAGGTGAATCTTCCGACCCTTAACACCGATCTGCGAGGCATTGATGTGATTCAAAACGCAGCAGATACCACCTGTCGATATCTGTAACGCAAATACCGTGGCACATCCGCAAAAATTTCCTGAACACTTCAAAACTTTGCGAAAACCACGTTTCTGGCGATATTTCCCTGCTTTGGACCATACACCGAGACCCCTCGGTACGCAACCAAAGACTGTCGCAAAACGCAGCGAGGAGCCGAGGCTGCATCGTTCTGCAACACCTGAAACGGCTTGATGTTTCCTTCTGAATTGACAGCAGCCACCATCTTTCAAGCCGGAGCGAGAACCGAAATCAGTTCTGTCCTTGCCAAACAGCATAAAAACATGCTCTTTTTGCAAGGAGAGTACTTTCCCGCTTGAGCCCAATGAAAAACGACCGGCCGAAAATTCAGCCGGTCGTCCTGTTTTTTAACCGCGTTTGAGGCAACCCCGATTACTGCTGGTCTTTCGACTTTCGGGCTTTGGAAACAACCGCTCCCAGAGCCATCCCTGCCATCAGCAGGTCCAGTGCTCGGTTTTCACTTTCAGACTTTGAGTTCTCTGCCGACACGACCGGAGTTTTGACCGTTGGCAATGAAACCGGGAAAACCTGAGTCGAGGCTTCATCCATGTTAAAGCTGGCCCATTCTCCCATGACATCATCGATGCCAGCAATGTCGTCCACGATCACTGACTGCTCAGTCATCGGTTCCAGCGTCACTGACATCGGATCGATCTGCACAACGGTTCCTGCCGGAGTGGCTGTAATGCTGCGAACAATGTCATCGGACCAGAAGCCTGCACTGGCATCAAACACAGTTGGAGTCGTCGCGGCCAATGCTATCTCGGTGACATCCGTCGGGACTGCTTCGTTCGTCTGTGCGAAGAACAGTTGCGGCTGGCTCCACGGAAGCCCGTTGCCATTGACATCCAGTCCGCGAATCCACCAGCGGTAGGTTCCGGAAGAGAATGATGCTGGAGACGTAAATGTTCTTCCGGTAATTCCCGTCTGGTTCAACACGACGGGCTGATCAGGATCTGAAATTCGCTTGACGATGATTTCATAGCTGAATGCTCCGGTACCACCAGACCAGTTGAATGTTCGCGTGCCATTGAAGTTGCCGAACGAATTTGTGAGGATCGGAGCAACCCCGACACCAACCGTGATAGTAAAGTCCGCCGGTCCGCTCCACTGAGAAATGTTGCCGTCTTTATCGTAGCCACGAACCCAGACTTTGAAGTCACCATTCTCAAGAGGCAATGTTGTCTGATAAGACGTTGTGGTGATCCCCTTGACCCTCAGGACCTCTTTAGCTCCACTCGTTGCTTTATCAACCCATAGTTCATAGGACACATAGCCGGTCACGCCACTCCACCTGAAAAGTGGCAGATTTGAGGCAATTGAACCTCGGGGAGAAAGGATCGATGGAACCGGCACATTAAAGTCAGTACCAGCGCTGTAGCTGGTCGTGAGACCTGAAGGGGCGACAGTCTGAACCCACCAGCGATAATTACCAGCAGTCAGTGCGACTGTTGGTGTGTAGCTGATCTCAGCAGAATTGGCCTGCTGCGGAACTCTGACAAAGATCGTCTTCTCAACGCCGGTGCTGAGATTATCAACCCATAGGTTGTATCCCGAGGCACCGTCGGCGGCCTGCCAGCGAAATGTTGGCGTGGTATCTGTCGAAACCCCGGCAGGGGCGTAAGTGACCGGTCCAACGCGATAATCCATGACAAAACGGCGAGTAAAGCTCCACAATCCGCCTTCTCCATCCGCAGACAACGGACGAACCCACGCATCGTAGGTGCCGTTTGGAATCGGAGTCGTCGGAGTGTAACTTGTCGTCGACAGGGAAGGCTCGACAATCAGTTTCGCCTGGCCACCGATCCTGTTCAGCCAGAATTCGTATCTGGTTGTTCCATCGCCGGAGTCCATGTTGGTCCACGTGAACGTCGGTGTCGTGTCCACCGTAACCGGTCCCGGGGTGGTCATCGCAATTTGTTTGATTGTGAGAGTCTGTACGCTGCTCCACGCACCAGCCACACCGTCGATGTCGTAAGCTCGCACCTGCCACTCGAACTTTCCAAGGCCGAGTGAAGTTGTTGGTTCAAAGGAAGTGTCGGAGATGAACGCTTCACTGACGACTCCCTGTACGACCGTCGGCAGAACGCGTCGAACCTGAAGTTCGTACCGTGAAGAGCCAATGACACTTCCCCAACGGAACTTTGGTGTCAGGTCAAAAGTATCTCCTGTTGGAGCAAGCCCGGACATTCCGCCCACAAGGAACCGGTAAGGAGCACTTGGTGAACTAAAGCTGTTGTTACGGGCCGTCACAATCAGCTCATACTCGCCCATGGCCAGCGGAGTGGTTGGGGTATAGGTCTTCGTTGTCAAAGACACGAGCGGGAATACCGGAACTCTGCTTGTGCCTGTAATCCTGAAGAGTTCAAGGTCATAGGTCGCAGGGTCTGCAGTCCAGCGGAAAGTCGGTGTCAGGTCCGTTGTGACGGGCTTCACACCCGGACGAGCAGCAGCCGGTCGATCGATGACTGGTGTCGTTGGTTTGCCGATGACGATCTCACGGGAGAAGAAGCCGACGTTGCCAAAGTTGTCCGTCACGCGAAGCATTACTGTGTAGTTTGTCTTCGGTGAAGACGGGTAGGTCCTGCTGGCGGTTGAACCCGTCAGCCGCGGTACAAAGCCGTTAGTCGCGTTGAAGTCGTAATCCCATTCCCACAGCACGATGATGCCAACCGCGGGGTTTGGGTGTGTCGAACCACGACCATCAAAGGAGACTGGATCACCGAATGCCGCTGGATTTGGCGTGGCCGTGAAAATGGCAACCGGAGTGTTCACGAGATGCTCAACTGCACCCGCATCGATCGTAATAATACCATCAGAGTTACCTTCGATGAGGCGAGGGTTGCCGATGGCATCTTTCTGGGACAGAAGGTTCGAGCCTGGGTAAACCGAATTACTTCCGCCATCAACCGCAGCTCGGCTTGGGATCAGTGCCCGGAACCCTACACCGTTACTTGCACCACGAGCCAGAGCACTGGTCAATGTGGCGAATGGAGTCGCATCACGGCCAAACTTGTCTGATGTCAGCAACCCTGCCGTTGTGGCCGTTGTCGACCGACTGTCGAGAACCTGGATAAAGTTGTTCCCCAGAGAGATCACAACACCCATCAAATCGCGATTGATCGTTGCCCCACTCGCAGGGACTCGTGCGACGGTGACGTTGGCCTCAATAATAGAGTTGCCCAGAGTGCTGGTTCTTGAGCCTTCGCTGGCCAGACCTGCTCCGCGAGAGGCCGCAGTATTACCGGCGACCGTCACGTTGATCAGGCTGGCTGTTGCTGAGCCTTCATTGAAAATCCCACCACCGCGTGAGATAGCGGTGTTTCGTGCGATCGTGGTATTGAGGTAGGTTGTAGTGCCCAGATTGTTGACTGCACCACCTCGTGAACCAGCAATATTGGTGTCGATGGAGGAGCCGAACACATTAAGGACCGAGTTTGGAGCGTTGAAGATCCCTCCACCCTGATTGAATGCCTCATTGTCGAGCACGTTGACATTTCGCAGGATGACTGTGCCCTCATTGAAGATGGCTCCTCCATCGAATGCTTCACCGCCACGAATGGTCAGGTTTTCGAGGGTCAATGTGGCCCGCGGGAAGACATGGAAAATTCGGTCGATGTCGGCACCCATGATGATCGTTGCTGCAGCGCTCACCCCGCGGATGGTTGTTGAGCCCTTGATGTCAAGGTCCCCTGTCAGTGCATCATCTTCAAAACGGCCGAGCTGAGTGAGCACGTATTGTCCGGAACCCAGCTGGATCTCATCGAGGTGCGGAACCTGGTTGCTTTCCATAACACTGGCACGGAGAGAGACGCTGCCGTTAATGTCACGACTCAACCTGTCTCCGAGATTTGTGTCAGGGGTATCCGCAACGGTGTTCACAGCTGTACTGGTCACCCAGGTTTCCGTTGCATTGGTCAGCAGTGCCAGATTTTCCGAGTCGAGAATACCGGAGCCTGAGGCTCGCAGTGTGAGCAAATAGGTCCCGGCCGTCGCTGTATTGGTGGACAGGTTAAGGAGGTACCTGCTGGCACTGATTCGAGTCATCATGCCAGCGGTCAATGGCACACTGACGCCGTTTCTGGTCAGGCTGAAGTCGGCAATATCAACGCCGGCCACGTCTTCAGAGAAGTTCAGAGTGACGCCTCCCGCCGACGTGGAACGTGGATCGGGAGTCACCGCCACAAACGCGGCTGTTGGTCGTGCACCTGGGATGCTGGCACCAGAAGCTCCAGCCCCAGCTCCTCCGGATTCGACCGATGGTACGGGGCCACTCACCGACCCGCCTGAAAATGCACCTGAACCAGCTCCACTTGTGCTCGGGCTGCTGGCACCGCCTGGAGGGGCGGCTGGTGCATCAATAGACAGTTGGTAACTACGTGTCGTTCCGTAATTGAAAGGCTTGCCATTCGCGGTGAAGCCTGTGCTCGCGAATTCATCAGACAGGATCTCGATGACATACTCGCGTCCGGCAACAACAGTTGTTGACATCGTGGAACTGCCACCGGGATTCACGGTAACATAGGCTGGCAACTGGTTCGGAGTCAGAAACTTAGCGACCTCTTCCGTGCGGTTTGTCGCATCAACCTCATAAATCATGTACCGCAGGTTGTCACCAAGGCCGTCCAGAACATCAAGATTCACATCGAGAGCCCCCGTCCCGGCCGGAGTGAATCGGAAGTAGTCGCGATCACCCTTCACGTTCAGGTTCAGGTTTCCGTCCACAGTGCGATCATTAACGACGTTTCCAGCCCCGGCGATACTTCCTAAGTCAAAGGCAGAAACGAAGCCGTTGTTGTCGTCCAGTTCGTCAGCAACGATTGGATTCTCGCCGGCTCGAACGTTAAAGATATCTCCGCGAGACAGCGAGTACGGGGTCTGCCCCGTGAATGATCCGGTGTTGATGCCGGTATCCCACTGGTACGACCATGGGCTATCCGGGAAAAACTGTCCATCCAGGAAATTGACTTCAGTATAGAAGTTGCTGTAGCCGTCCGTGGAGCTGGACTGTCCAAAGTTATTAAAGTCGAAGTCCGATTCCACTCGCCACGTTGACGTCCCTGTACCGTCATAACTCCAGTTCACGCCGGGGTCCACAAAATTGTGCGAGCCAGGAACGTCTCCCATCCTGTTGTCGATCCGACCGCTCGTTCTTGTCATGTTACGTTTACGAGACCACAAATCGCCAGGCTCCTGATCCCAATGCCCCGGATCATCGAGCGTAAGGCTGTCGTTTGGGGCCGAGGATGTGGGAGGATTACCGACTCCGTTTCGGGATTTGAACTTCGATTCCCAGTTGTCCTGGTAGGCGAATCCGTTGATCACGTCCAGTTGATTTCCCTGATTCCTGCGGAAGGACAGGTCGAAGCGAGACAGCGGATCCCTGACTCCGTTGAAGCCGAATCCTTGCGCCGCATTGAAGCCCCCAAGCGTCTGGCCAGCTAATCCCGAAGTAAAGCTGTCGAAATAGACGTCAGGGCCAAAGTTACCGTCAAACGAGTTATTCCAGACTTCGGCGTCGATCCCCGACTGTCCCAGTTCGAAGCCCGCATTTGCCGCGGCCAATGATCCAACGGAATCCAGTGATCCCACGCGAACGACAAGGCCACCCAATGTTCCAGGGATCAATTCGGTGTTCGGAGCCCAGTCACTCACCAGTTCCCCAAGGGAATTTCTGGTGCCATTATAGGCCTGCCCGGTTTTGTCCCGCCCCGTGCCGAAGAAATCACTGGGGGTGGTTTCAAGCTGAACTCGCGAACGATCCGTCGCGTTCCCGTTGGATTCGATCAGATTGTCCTGAACTCGAAGTTCAATCTGTCCGCCGACCGTATCCGTAACTTCAACAGCCAGTACGTCCGCAGACGAACCCTGAAGCTGAGAACCGGCCGCCGCATTGACGACATAAATGCCTTCGTCACCGTTACTCAGAACATCGTTGTTGATGACATAAACGTAGCTGTTTGAATTCCTGCGGTTCAGAATGTCGATCCCGCGTCCAATGTTTGAAGCCACTCGGCTGTTGCTGACCGTCAGCGATGAACGGGCCTGGAAGCCCACATCCTGTCCTCCGCCCGTCACACGTGGCACTTCCAATTGTGAATCTGCAAGATACTCGATGCCATCTCCAATATTGCCGCTGACAACAGCATTGTTGACTACGACGTTGATGTCGGTCGCTACTTCATCGCCATGTTCGCCATTTCCGGGTTCTCGAAGTGTCGGGAATACCGGGTTGCCAGCATCGTGACCAATATCGATTCCGTTGCTTCCGTTGTTCTGGAAGTAATTGCGGTTGGTCTGAATCAGTCGTCGCAAACCCAGTCTGTCTGCATGAGGGCTGTTGTGCTGCGTCAGCTTCAGGCCGTCTTCACCGTTGCCACTGAAGTAGTTTGCATTGGCGACGGTTCCGTCACCGAAGGCAGCGGAAACACCCTGGCCCAATTGGATGCCACTCTGGCCATTTCCCATAAACTGATTGTTCAGGGCGCTGACATCAATGTCTCGGCCGCCAATCCGGCGTTGGTACAAGGTGTCATTCTTGTCCGTGACCGAAACCATGCGAACGCCGTCTTCGAGGTTGTCGTTAAACTGACTTCCAGTAACGGTGAAGGATCCGAACGATGTTCCCTGATTGCGAAGACCCGTTAATGTGTTTTCATTAAACGTAGAATTCGTGGCGTCAAAGTGCGTCGTCAGAACGTCATCATGGTTCAAAGCGTCGATGCTGAAACCATCGCCAATATTTCTGTCGATGCGAGTATCGGCCATCGTCCATCGTAGCCCGATTTCTTCGAATACTTTGATGCCAACGCCGCCGGCCAGACCAGTCGACCCGGCCACTCCGTCGTTCGGGTGGAAGCCAATGGGTGGGTCAGTTGGTGCTAAAACGCTGCCGTTTTCTGTCACCGAATTGCGATTGAACTGGACGAAGGCCCGAACGTCGGCCTGGAATTCCATTCGAACGCCGTACTGGAGATTATTATCAATGACATTTTCATTGATATAAAAGTCCTGCTCGTCCTTGATCGTGTTCTTGGAGAAGATATCAAAGCCGTCGCCCTTGTTGTTCGTGGATCGGTTCTTTTCGATCACGAGCGAATTCAGATAGGCATCCGAGCTGCGAGAAAAATTGAAGCCGTCCAGAGCATTGTTGAGGAAAATCGTATTCGTCAGTCTCAGGTCCTGAATTCTCGTGCGTTCTCCCATCTCAAAACGCACGCCGTGTCCGGCATTTCCACCGTCGTCCACTCCGATAAGGTTACTGTCAATCACCGATTCCGCAAACAACGCAATCGACTCAACGGTGGATCGATCCTGCTCAAGGTTGATAACGATCCCGTCTCCGGAGGTCGACAGGTCTCCGTCATTGACATCATTGACACCTTTGGAAATCGTATTTCCTGCGACGTTGAATCCGGCCGTGCCATAATCCAATGCTTCCAGCAGAATACCAGCTCGCAAATTCTGCTCCAGGATGTTGCCATCACCGGGAGCGTTGGTGCCAATGTTGACGCTGTAGCCGATGTCCTGAAGTGCAGGCAGAGCGGACTTGTTTGTTGCAGCAAACGGCAGAGAAGTGCCTTGCCCAAAGCTATGGGATTTGACGTTGATGCCGGTTTGTGAATTGCCTTTCAGCGTATTCGCAACCATATCACCGTTGAACATCGTGCCAACTGCAACATCGACAAAGATTCCGGCGCCACCATTTGCATTGATAACGTTCTTGCCAATTCGCTGCGGCAGCACGTCACCGGTCGATGTCAGTTCGTTCAGCCGAACCCACGTTCCGCCTCCGCCATATGTACCGTTGCCGACCGCACCAATCAGGCTGAACGTATCAGCCGTCAGTGCAGACACTTTGAAAACACCGTTCGCAGCAGAGTTCCCCAGCACTCCGGAGACTCGAACTTCTTCTCCTGTCTTCAGGCCGTGACCTGCTGAAGTGATCACAAGGCTGGACGAATTTGCCGCAGCAGTGATGACGTTGGCTTTCCATGTGCCAAATCCGTTACCGGGAACATAGACGCCGTTGCCTGTCGAACC
>CAIXQV010000656.1 GCA_903921605.1 uncultured Planctomycetaceae bacterium
GGTGGGGAAAGAGAGTTCGCTTGTTTGAGGATTGGTCAGAGATTCATGCTCAGCGGACAGGAAGATTCAGAAACGAAACAAGGCGACCCTCCCTTGCAGAAGTGGTCGCCTCATTTCAAATCCAAAATCAAAAATCGGAAATCTGCAAATGCTCTTTATCCCTTCAGCACTTTGCTGATCGTTTCCTTCAAAACGGTTGCACTTTGAATCAGAGCGGTCTTTTCTTTGGACCACAGCTCGACTTCAATATGGCTCTTCACCCCAGTGCGGCCGACGACGGTTGGGATCGAGAAGCAGACATCTCGAACTCCGTATGCTCCATTCATCAGGCTGCTGACCGGCAGAATTCGGTGATCGTCGAGAGCAATGCTGTGGACAACATCGGCGATAGAGACACCGACTGCGAAGCCTGCTCCACCCTTTTTCTTGATAACTTCCGCCCCGCTGCCGCGAGTCTTCTTTTCGACTTCGGCAATCAAAGTCGCATTGACGCCGGGGAATTTTTCCAACGGGATGTTGGCAATCTGAGCAGCGGACCAAACAGGAACCATGCTGTCGCCATGCTCGCCGAAGATCGTGACACTGACCTGTGTCGGAGGAACGGCCAGCCGCTGAGCCAGCATGCTTCGCAAGCGTGTTGTGTCCAGAACAGTGCCGAGCCCAATCACTTGTGAAGCGGGCAGTCCCAGTTCCTTCACTGCCAGGTAGGTCAGCACATCGACAGGATTGGAAACGACAAAGACGATGGCTTCTTTCTTGTACGTGTTTTTCTTCAGGTCCGCCAGAATGCTGCGGAAGAGAGCCACGTTGCGGTTGATCAGGTCGAGTCGGCTTTCGTCCGGCTTACGTCGCAGACCGGCTGTGATCACGATCACATCCGCATCCTTCGCGCCTTCGGTGCCGCTGCTGGTGATCTTCTGAGGAGCCATCAGGGACGCTCCATGCAGCAGGTCCAGAGCCTGACCTTCGCACAGTTCCTGATTGACGTCGATGAGGTTGATCTCACTGACAATCTTGCCCGCCTGCAACGCAAACCCGGCACAGGAACCGACCAATCCACCACCACCAATAATGCTGACTTTCATATGGCTTCGCCTTAGTTTTCAGTGTTCAGTTTTCGTAGGGTGTGACAAGCGAAGCGCCGGCACACCATGTTATTGACTACAAGACGGTGTGCCTTCGCTGTCGCTTGTCACACCCTGCGTTCTCGCAGAGCCAACCCTAAGAAGCCTTCCCCAATGCTGCCAGAACCTGGCTTGTAATCATCTTCACCAGATCTTCGCTCACACCAGCGACCGGTGTTTCGCAGGCTGTGCCGCAGGGCTTCTGGAGGATACCGGGATAGGAAGGAGCCGCGTCGAAGGCTCGCTGCACAGGGATGTTTTCTTTGTAACCTTCGCGGAACGCACTGTTGCCGCAGAGGTCGCAGTCTTCGTTGTGGAAACGAGGATCGTCGAAGCCCCATTTCTTTTTCAGATCGAGCAGTTCGCGGCTCTTCTGTTCGTTCAGATACTGAGGCTGTCCGATCTGCTTGGCCAACAACAGAATGCGGCAGTAAGCATCAAGAATCTCGGTCTTCCAATAGGCATCTTCCAGGCTCTTGCCGAACGACACCGTGCCGTGATTCTTCAGGATGATCGTGTTCGTGGCTTTCAGAAATGGAGTGACCGTCTGGGCAAATCGCTGGTCACCCGGAGTTTCATAAGGAGCGATTGGAACTTCGCCCATGAACACTTCGACTTCCGGCAGAATGCACTGCGGAATCGGCTCACCGGCGACAGCGAAGGCCGTTGCATGCGGCGGATGGCAGTGAACGACCGACTTTACGTCCGGACGATGCTTCATGATCTCAAGATGCAGCAACACTTCGCTGGTTCGTTTCCGAACGCCGGCGATCTGCTTGCCTTCCATGTCGACGGCGCAGATGTCTTCCGGCTTCATGAAGCCTTTGCAGATCATGGTCGGAGTACACAACACTTCGTTCTCGCCAACTCGAATGCTGATGTTCCCATCATTCGCCGCGGCAAAGCCCTTGTTGTAAACGCGACGCCCAATCTCGCAGATCTCTTCTTTGAGGGCTCGATCGTTAATGCCGCTGTTCCATTTGTTGGCCATGTGTTTTGCTTTGCAAAAAAAAGTGTTCAGTTACCAGTGTTCAGCAAATCGCAGCGGTCTGTGTTTTCTGAACACTGAACACTGAAAACTGAACACTCACATTCTTATTCCACACTTACCGTGTCCAGCAATGCGGCACAGTAAGCATCAATCGGTTTTGAGTCAGGATAAAATGGAGTCGATGCATCGGCGCTTTCGGTGACAGCCATCAGGCTGCCGATGCCCGCTCCCATGTCGTCGTACACGACGATCGGTTCTGTTCGTCCCGATACGTCGCCCTTCAATCCGGCATGCATCAACGGCACCGCCAACTTCCAGCTCGCGCCGGTCAGCGTCGGGTCCCATTTGGACAGTGTCACCCGTCCGATGCATTCCATGATTCGCATAATCTTGTCCACTCGTTTAACGGCACGCCGTTAAACAATCTCTTTCCAGCCTTGCGGCCGGTTTGCTGCGGAGAGAGATCTCAACAGCTTCAAAATATCTCCGAACGACCAGCCGGAAGAATCCAGGCAAACAACCTGAGGACTCATCACGGTGGTCAACGTTAATAGATTCGTCGCCTTCGTAATCACGGCGGCTCTTACATCCGGATTGCGATTCAGCAGGCAAGCAACGATTGATGGTTCACCGCCGCAGGTGACGGTGATGCCGTTCTTCAATGTTTGAGATGCCGCCAAAGCTGCATCGTGTTCGTTACTCACCGCCAATGTTTTCCAGCCCGTGGTGGATGCCGCTGACTGACA
>CAIXQV010000657.1 GCA_903921605.1 uncultured Planctomycetaceae bacterium
ATGTTTCCCGGCTGGGAGGTCACCGTCGACGGCAATCAAGCAGAGGCCTCGCAATCGTCCGGAATCCGCCGCAGCATGAGCGTACCCGCAGGCAAGCACGTGATCCGCTGGCAGTATCGACCGCAGTCGTTTCAATGGGGGGCGATTGTTACTCTGCTGTCGACTGCTCTAGTGTTGGTCTACTGTGTGAGAACTGCCTGAGTAGTTCGTTGGTCGTGTGGGCGTCGAACACCATGCTTGTCAGAGATGAACTTTCAGTGTGATCAAATGAGTCATCGTGATCAAAGCCTGGCTGATGCGCTGCGAGAATGGGATCCGTACGCTATTTCGCAAATGGAAACCGCCAGATCAGGTCATCGTTGATTCGATCCACAGGACCCAGTCGAGAGCTTGTAACGGACGTCTCTTCAATACCCCTCAAGTCTCTGTTCCCATTTGGCCCAACGGAGAACAGTATGAAGGCATCCCCAGACGATTCATAACCAAGCACCATGCCACTGAACGGATCAATCAACAGATCGGGGGCAGCCTCCGAGAATCCGTCGATGGCAAGGACTGAATTCAGTTCGCGAGGAAATTCACCGTGAATCTTCCGTGACATCGACAGGCGTGCCACGATCTGAATCACTCGCCGACGAAGGTCACGACAGTAGGTCATGATAATCGGATCGAAAATATCAGAGCTTTCTATTTGCTGCTGTCGGATGAGAAAATCTGTAGGGTCATTCGCTGACCACAACGGTATCTCATCCGGATCAACGTCCGCTTCATGACTCAGCGCAAGAGTTTGTCTGTGTTTCGCCGCTGCCATTGTCTGGTTTCGGCTTCCGGCCATGCGGAGCACTTTTAACTGCTCGTCAAACACTCGATTTGTCTCGACCAAAACTCGATTCCAGTCCACCGCATGCCAGAATCGCCTGGATTTTGCAAAAGCAAGACGCCCATGAAACCGAACTGGCGAGAACTTGCGAAGGTGCATGCCCTGAATTAAATCCAGCCGGATGTAGCGCTCAGTCTGATCCACAATTCGAAGGATCTCCGGCATCGTGGATTCCTGCGGCAGTGATTCGATTTGATGGCAACACTCCTTCGTCATCAATGGCGAAGAAAGAATCTGGACGATGATCGCTCGACTTGCTTTCGTTTCAGCACTGTCAGCACAACTGGTTGAAACAAAGCACAGGCCGTCCATTTTCCTGGCGATGCGGAAGATCAGATGAATGTCAGCATAGGCGTCTACAAGGCCACCATCGCCGGCTCGGTTCATGCTTCGCAGCAGAAGGCGGTCTACGATCTGAGAACAGTACGAATGAAGATCCAGGCCAATATCTCCTGCCGTTGCTTCGCTTTCGGATGGCGAATTCTGTGGAAACGAGACGGGAAGCTTTGCTGCATCGCAACTCTGTTCGATGGCTTGATACCAATAGGCATTCGCCGCAATGGCCGCGACAGCCACAGGATCTTCACTGGTGGAGTATGGGTTATGCCTGCGACGTGGAAGCATTTCTTCTTCGTACACTCGAAGGGCTTCACGTCCGGCAATCGACTTCGCTTCGCTGCCCAGTTCCTCTCGAAGAATCTCTACTGGTTCGCGGTAAACAAGACTACGAGCGCCGCTGGGCCCCGAGCGATTGCCATTTACTCTTCGAGAGTCCTCGTCTTGAAAAAGAACATGCCATGGATGGTCGTCGTAATGAAGGCTGGTCTGCTTCAGGTCGTCACGAATGACCTTCAGGTAATCAACATAGCCATCAGCAGACAGGGGGCCCGTCAGCCGTGTCGTTTCGTAGGAAACTCGGACAGGGGCCGGCCATCCGAAAATGTGCCACGCGAAATAGGCCATTGGAAGTATAAAGCCAGTAGCAATCCACGCCACTATTGCTCGTCGCGATAGAAGCGAGAATCGAAATCGCCGGGATTTATTTTTTTCGCCAGATGCTGACGTTTTCTGCCCCATCCCAAACCTCTATCAACGGGTTGTCGGTTCGGTGGATCAACACTTAACTCCGGGCAGGCTAGCGGGAGGGCATGATATTCGCAAAGGACTGAACGCTGGAGTTCTGTTGACCGAGTAGCGGTGCCAGAGAGAATGCCGGCTTCAAGCTGCCTCCTCTTTTGCAATTCAACCACAACGCCGACGGAATTCAGCACTACGAAAAACTCAACGATCGCCTCTCGTGCTGCGGATCATTTCAAGCGTGCGACCGGCCACTAATACTCACGACGCTGGCGGGAGCTGGGGATTTGCATCTGCTTGCGGTATTTGGTGATCGTGCGGCGGGCCAGAGTGATTCCCTGGGCGGCCAAAGAATCGACAAGGGCGTCGTCGCTCAGAGGATCCTTCTTGTCTTCTTTGTCGATCAATTCCTGCAACTTGATGCGGATCGTGTCCCACGCCACATCTTCGCCTGTGGAAGACTGAGTTCCCCCGCCAAAGAAACGCTTCAGCGGAAACAATCCGCGAGCCGTCTGGATCCATTTTTCGTCAACGGCTCGCGACACGGTTGTTACGTGGACCCCGACGCGATCGGCAATCTGCTGCATCTTCAGCGGCTGAATGAATTCAGGACCTTTGTCCAAAAATTCATGCTGGTGGTCAATGATCTCCTGAGCCACCTTCCGCAGAGTATTGTAACGCTGTTCGATGGATTCGATCAGCCATCGAGCCGATTCGATCTTGCGACGAATCCAGTCGCGAGTTTCCGGCGTTGGATTCTCTTTCAGCATCTTGGCATAACGTGGACTGATGCGGAGTTCCGGAACGTATTCATCGAGCAGTCGCACGACGTACCGACCGGTATCATCTTGTTCCAGAGCCAGGTCCGGGGTGACTCGCTGAGCCGGACGTTGTTCAAAGCCGCGTCCTGGATAAGGATTCAGAGTCTGCATCTGTTCGATGCCAACTTTGATCAGATCCAGAGAATACCCGGTCGCCTTCTGAATCAGCGGCAATCGGTTGAACGCCACGTCTTCCAGGTGATCGCGAATCAGTGTTTCGACGACTTCATGAAACGCCAGGTGCTCATCAACCTGCAACAACAGCATCTCGCGATGATCTCTTGCGCCGACGCCTGGCGGATCCAGATGCTGAATCATCTTCAGCACTTCGTCCGCTTGTTCGTTGGTCAACTGGTGCTCGTACAGGCGATTAAACTGCTGAGCGATCTCGGGCAACATGCTCTGCAGTCGGCCGTTGTGATCGAGGTGCTGAATC
>CAIXQV010000658.1 GCA_903921605.1 uncultured Planctomycetaceae bacterium
CGACCAGTACAGAACTGAGGATGATTCACTCCAACGGAATCGGCGAGATCCTTCCGCTACCCGGAAACTGTCGCCTGCATTCTGGCTCTTCCGACAACAGCACACACCGGCCGCCTGTATCAGCACGGCATCATTGGCCAGGTCCAGCCAATCGACGACAGGCACAACGTTGCCTCCGACCGGGAAAAGCGGCAGTGGAGTCTTGCAAGTGAGATAAAATAGTATTATTGCACTGCCTGAGTCGCAACCGGGGGACAGAATTTGCCCCCGAAAAAAGTCGGTTATTCCAAAGTGAGGTGGGTTCATGTTCAACATCCGCGAGTTTACCCTGATCCTGCCCCTGACTGTTGCATTGGCTGGTGCATTTGCAGCAGACGAACCAAAGTCTCTTGACCCAGGCAGCGAACTGGTCATAGATCTGCAGGCTCAGGATGCTTCAAAGGACTGGAGGTTCCTCGACAAGACGGCTCGCATTGAAAACGACGAACTCGTCTTCGACGGTCGCCAGAAGATCTCCCGCGCCATCTATACGCCGCAGGAATGGACCGACGTGACATTGAGGGCAAAGTTTCTTGTGGAGCCTCAGGCCGAAGGAGTGCTCGCGTGCGGGTTTATAGTCCGCGCTGTCGACGGAAGCAGCTACTACTACGTCCATTTTGATCGCGGCTCAGCCATACTTGTGCGATACAGCCAGGGAAGCGAATGGAATGAGATAAAGCGAGTGGGTGTTTCGGATCGATCGCCTGGCCAGTGGCACGAGGCACAGCTGGAGTGCCACGGAAACACTCTGCGTGTTTCACTGAACGGAAAATTGCTTTACGAAGCGAAGGACAACACACTGGCTGCAGGACGCATCGGCTTCTATGGAAGCCAGGGGTTAGTGCGAGTGAAGGATATCCGCGTGACGGGCACTGTGCGAAAGCCTGCCGGAGACTTCGTCGTTCCGACGCCCGCTTATGCGCATGTTTGTGAAGATGCCGGAGCCGGCGGTTATGAGGCGTTTCCCGATGTCTGTCGCCTCAGTGACGGGCGGCTGATGTGTGTGTTTTATGCGGGCTACGGCCACATCGCATTGCCGAACGAAAAGCTGCCTCGAGGTGGACGCATTTCGTATTCACTTTCCAGCGATGAAGGTCAGACCTGGTCCCCGGCCGAGACTCTCTATGACGGACCAGAAGATGATCGTGACCCGTCTATTGTGCAGTTGAAGAACGGTCGAATCCTCTGCAATTACTTCTCCCTGCGAAGCAAAACCGGTGGTGGCTATGAAGGACTGGGTTCGTGGATGGTCTTTTCGGACGATCAGGGAAAGACATGGTCGGAGCCTCGGCAGATCTCTAAGTCGCACTATTGCAGCTCACCAATCCGGGAGCTCTCCAGCGGCCGACTGATCCTCGGGCTATACACGGAAGACGGCAAGAAATCGCAGGGCTCTGTTGCATTCAGTGATGACGGGGGCAAGACGTGGCAATCGGAAGTGCTGATCGACAATGGCGGGATCCAGCTTGATGCGGAAACGGACATTATCGAACTGAAGGACAGAACACTCTATGCGGCACAACGACCGCAGATGAGTTTCGCAACATCCACGGATCGCGGAAAGACCTGGACGGTTTCTCAGCCGATGGGATTTCCGGGCCATTGTCCGTATTTCCTGCGAACCAGAGACGACGTCATTCTGCTGGCCTTCCGACTTCCCAACACCAGTCTGCGTTTCAGTCGCGATGAATGCAAAACATGGAGCGATAACGTCGTGATCGACGAAGTCATTGGCGCCTATCCATCAATGGTGAATCTTCGGGACGGCAGCGTTCTGGTCGTGTATTACGAAGAGGGACAGGGTTCAAGCCTGCGTGCCAGGCGGTTTCGAGTTACGGCCAAAGGGATCGAGTGGCTTCCGCCGTCGAATCCCTGATCCGGAAAATCGCCACCGCACGTAGTACTCTGTAAGCGGTGATTTCACGAACAGAACGCAGGCCTTTAGCGCACGAGCAGATTCAATTTGCGGGTTCGGCCCGCGGCAATGATTCTGCTCAACAGGCGATCCTTGTTCCATAAAATGGCCTTCTCCCTGACGGCATTGAGCCCGCCGGAAAACGGAAAAAGGGCTGAGATAAGTAAATCCTATTTATTGACAACCTTGAGTGTGGCCACGTAGATTGGCATCAGGAGACAAGCATAAATGGCCACGCTGGTCAAACATTCTCGAAATTCCCGCCCCGCGACTCAAGTCCGAGAACTCGCCCAGAAGATCCGTCACCGCATTCAAACTGAGCGACTACCGGACGGCTCATTCTTTATGACCGAGGCTCAGCTTGCTGCCGAATACGGGACGTCGCGAACTGTCACTCGTGAGGCCGTCAGTCGCTTGCAGGCGTTGGGGATTCTGGAAGGACGCAAGCGGAAGGGACTAATCGTTCGCTGTCCCGATCCGTTACGGCTGTTTCAAAACAGTTTGCCGTCATTGGTGACTTCGCCTGACGATTGGCGAGATCTTGCGCAGCTTCGATACGCGATCGAAGTCGGAGCCATTGAACTGGCGATTCGCGGAGCCACTGACGAGCAAATCGAACGGCTGGCGCAGATCGAGCAGGAGTTAGAACAAGCGGTTCAGGAAGATATCCAGTCGGCTCGTACGATCGAACTGGACGTGAAGTTTCACTCACTGATTCTGGAGATGACGGGTTCCCGATTGATCGCCGGAATGCAGCAGGTTCTCGTGAAATTCTTTCAAACGATGCCTCGATCAATTCTGTCTTCAGCTTCGGCCGAACGCATCTGCTGGGAGCATCGCGAACTGCTTGACGCCATTCGTGACCGCGATATCGAACGAGCTCGCGCGATGATTCGAGTTCAGATTCGTGCAACTTTGGATGCCAGCAACGGGGCTTTAAGCGATCGGTCCCTGACCGTAGAAGGAGACTCAACCGTGGAATGATATTTCCGAATACACAGCAAAATCATTTGTGTAAGGCGGAACAAGGCTTTTGATTTTGACCGGACTCAGCTCGTGTCCTGTCTAGTTATGATCCCACCATGTTTCTTACGTCGGCATTCTGTGTCTGAATGAACCTTGCCAATGGTTCATCTTTTTTTGATGGGGTTCTACTATGAAAAATGAAAACTTGATAAGCCGCACACGTGGATTTACGCTGATTGAATTACTCGTTGTGATTGCAATCATTGCCATACTCATTGCATTACTGCTGCCAGCCGTTCAGCAGGCTCGCGAGGCTGCTCGTCGGACCCAGTGTAAGAACAACTTTAAGCAGATCGGCCTCGCCCTGCACAACTACCACGATACCCATTCCGTTTTTCCCTCCGGTGTTTTTGCAGGAAGAAACCATGTCTATCAGACAGCCGGTGGAATTCATGGCAGCGGATGGTTTCATCAGTCGCTGCCTTTCATGGAACAATCCAGTTCTTATAGCGCGATCACCAGTTTTTTCGCAGGCAGCGGTGGTGGCGACAAGGAAGTTTACCGGGCTCCACAGGATCTTCGCCGATTGAGACTGCCAGCCTTCATGTGTCCCTCTGATCCCAATGCCGGTTCCATCATTGGCCCCAGTCATGCAGACGGATTCCAGGGCAACTATGTCACGTGCGGCGGATCGATGACACTTGGAACCTACGGCGGCTGGCCTTCAGCAAGCCACGGCAATCAGCTCGACGGAATGTTCTTCCTCGAGTCGAAGATCCAGATGAGGGATGTTACTGACGGCACGAGTAACACGATGATGGCCAGTGAAGGCCTTTCACGTGGCAACGGGCTCGAATACGGTGGTCCCGGTCAATACTGGAATGGCTATTGGGGCGGTCCTGTGTTTTCCGCCGCACAGAATCCGAATTCTCCTGTCGCAGATCGAATTCACACATGCCGGACTACGACCAACATGCGGGCTCCGTGCTTAACCATCGGAGGCGCAGGAACCAACGCCGGCGTATATGCTCGAAGCTATCATATTGGAGGGGTTCAGATTCTGCTGGCCGACGGCGGCGTTCGGTTCGTTTCGGACAACATCAATGCAGGCACATGGCGAAGCCTGGCAACACGGGGTGGGGGCGAAATCCTGGGAGAATTCTGATCGCCTCGCAGTGATCCGTGAATGCGGCTCACAGAGTTGGGCCGCATTCCTTATGTCTTTCTTTTCGCCCCGGGGCCTTGTTTGTAAAGGAGCATCCCTTGTCTTGTCCATTTTTCCGTCGGCGAGGCCGTTTGTTCGGCAATTCTTTGTTGAGCGTTGTGGTCGCCCTGATCTCCTGTGGTTGCGCAGGACAAGAGGGTCCATTGACGATGACCGTTACAGGTTCCGTGTCGCTGGACGGTAAGCCCGTGACTTCCGGTCAGATTATTTTTTATGACGTTGCAGGTACCGAAAAAGCTTATGCCGGAGTTATCAAGGATGGCGAGTTCTCATTTCCATCGACGGCGGGACAGAAGAAGGTCTCGATCAGCTCTCCTCAGGAAGTGGCGGGATCGTCAACAATCGTCGGAGGCACTCCAGGGGACCCTGTTTCTGCCGAGAATCCAGCTCCTCAGATTCTGGAATCAATTCCTGCGAAGTACAACGAACAGACGGAACTGACTGCCGACGTGACAACGACCGGTGACAATACCTTTCCGTTTGAGTTGACGTCGAAGTAACGTCTCGAGGCAGCGATCGGTCAGGAACGGCCCCGTGTTAACTTCCCGATGTTTCCGTACCTGGAAATCCCAGCCCGACGCGTTAGTTTTGAAGTTGCGCATTTGTGTCTATCCCAACCTCGCTGACGCTTCTTGAAGTTGCGCGTTTGCGACTATCCCAACCCGCTGCGTCAGCGAGGGATTGATCTTTTGCGTTTGACGCAGTGTTTGGAAAAATCCCTCGCTCACGCGTCGGGTTATGATAATCCCCTGAGTTTTCGCGCCGTGGATCTGCCCCAGTCTTGAACAGCGCAACTTCAAAACTCACGCGTCGGGTTGTGATGGAGTCCTGTATTTTTACATGTTTCGATTCACTCGTATCGCCAAACTCGCAACTTCAATACTGGCGCTTCGGGTTTTGATAAACGGGACTTATTTCGGGACTGTTCCTGAGGCAAGTACCGACAAGCGTACATGCTGAGCGAAAAGTCGTTCTTTTCCCAGGCTGACACAAACTGAGGCTGGGAATTCGCGGGATCTATCATTCAGATCATGATCTCAATCGTGGCCGTGCACAGAATAACATTTTACAGGCCTACATCGGCCCGGGTGCCGGAATCACGTTTCTGAGTTCATTCCTGGTGCTCTTTGCAGCGATGGGGCTGCTGCTCCTTTCGATTCTCACCTGGCCCATCCGAGTCCTGATTCTGCTGTTCAAACGCGTTCGCCTGAAACTGAAACCCGTGGCCAGCCGCGTGGTTATTCTGGGACTCGACGGACTTGATCCGGGCCGAGTTCTTCGCTTAATGTCCGAAGGTCGGTCACCGAATTTTCAACGACTTGTAGAGACTGGTACCTTTTCAGATCTCGCGATTGGCTTCCGCTTGCCCCCAGCTAATCAAGTGGAGACCAAAAACGTCTGGAAGATTTCTCCATTTTGTCAACAAAAATCCCAGCCTTGAGATTGCTGATCCCTGCAGCTGGTTGGTATCACATGTACACACTTGAACCGATGTTTTGCAATGAGACTTCATTTCGTTGATTACGCACGTCAAGCTTTTTCAGCTTTCTGCGGCTCAACAAAAACCCAGAAAACTGAGTGCCTTCAATGTCGGCAGCAGTGAGAAAAATTCTTGCAGACGCTCTCGGCAGGTTGCTGTCTCTGCATCAGCCGTCTTGCTAATTGTTTTTGATTTTCGGAAATTTCACAACAAACGACCAGTTTTTATTACTGGCACATACTTTGCAAGCGAAAGGGAGTGGTGGTAGGGAATGTGATGGTCACAGTAATCGCATAGCGAGACACGTTGCTCTCCATTCCGAACTTAAGAGATTGTGTTCTTCTTTCATCCGGCGTGACCTGGCAGCCAAGAGCTCAGCCAGTTCCTCTTAGTGTCTGTTGCTCGTTCTTTTTCAGGAGAGAGTCATGAGGGTTCGTCGTCGAGGTTTTACATTGATCGAGTTGCTGGTGGTCATTGCGATCATCGCGATTCTGATCGCTCTGTTGTTGCCAGCCGTACAGCAAGCTCGAGAAGC
>CAIXQV010000659.1 GCA_903921605.1 uncultured Planctomycetaceae bacterium
AGGCCGCTGGAGGGTTCGTCGAGCAACAGCACCTGAGGATCATGCAGGAGTACTCGAGCCAGCGCCAGGCGTTGTTTCATTCCGCGTGACAATCCGTCAACCGGCGAATTGGCTTTGTGAGTCATGTCGGTCAGCGTCAAAACATCGTCAATGGTGCCTTTTCGTTTTGACACCGGCAGTTTGTAAGCGGCTGCAAAAAAATGCAGGTACTCAAGGGCGGTCAGGTCTTCGTAGACTCCGAAGAAGTCCGGCACAAAGCCCATCACATCGCGGACCTTCTGAGCCTGACTCAACACATCCAGGCCACACACCAAAGCAAGTCCGCGGAACTTAGGCTGCAGGGTCGCGAGCACTCGAAAGGTTGAAGATTTGCCGGCACCGTTTGGTCCGATGAATCCAAAAACCTCGCCCTGAGGAATGTCGAGCGATATGCCTTTCACGGCTTCAAACTTGCCGTAGCTGACTCGCAAATCCCGAATGCAGATCGCCAGAGGAGTAATCTTCCCGCTCGCCACCGGCGCTGAAGAATTTGCATTCGGAGTTGACGCGAAAACATCCGGCGAATTACTTGAGGCTTGCATAGTTCAACACATTCGTTGTTCAACGCACTTTATAGTTCAGAACAGTCAATCAAGATGTTGTTCAGGACGCGGATCCTTGTCGCGTCAAATTTTGTCCAGCAATCTGGACGCAATGCCCGGCCAGGTTAAAAATCTTTGGCGGTCCGGGCTATTGCTGATGTCGGTGTACTCTTGTTTCGCGAGGAATATCTGCCCATCGATTCCGCGTTCTCGTTTAACAGCAAGCCGCAGGCGGAGGTAAAATCGAGCAACGACGACCGCAGCTTGCCGTTGAACGATTAAATCAACACCCCGTTTGTATCCATCGCTATCATCAAGCCTCGCCCGATAAAAACCGCCCCAAGCGCGGATTCTAGAAGCCTCAATCGGCGATGTCGAGAAGGCCGAATAGGGAGACCTTTTCGATTACGAAGTGAACAGCAGGTAGATCAACTGCTCCGTCGGGAACTCAGTGAATCCGAGCGTATTCAATCAAGCGTGAAACGAGTGTCGTGAATTACAGCAAATTTTGCCGAAGGGCAATTTCAGTGATGCTTGCCCGCGTTTCTGGTGAGTCCTCTGCCGTGATGTACCTTCTCGCTGTATTTCTCCTTCTTTTCACCGCCTGGATGTTTCTCGGCTGGATGATCGGAGAATCGCGCGATATCCGGTGGATGCGAAACTGGTGTGCCGGGATTTTTGTCGTGATGGCCATTCTTATCTGCCTCGGCGGAGGAGCCGTTTTCGCACGCCGGTCGACGCAAGCCTCCTGCCGCGCATCACTCGAACAATTTGCCAGGCTGCTGGAAGAACGCGCCGAAGAGGGCCGAATTCAGGACGTTCGCGATGCGATTGGTCACCTCGCCAAAAGGCCGGATGAATGGTCCAGCCATAGCCCGGATATCCTCAGCCGCATCAATGAGGTCACGCAAGCCCTCGAAAAGACGTCCCTGAACCGAGTCGCGACGAAGGCTTCCGGACAAAAAGCAGCCCATTAAGCCTGTCTTTTCGCCCTCGCGAAACGGCGATTGCAGGTCGTAAAAAACTTGTCACCGTTCATCGCCCTGCGACAGCGTACGGCGTATTTGTCTGGTAAGTGCGATCCTCGCCGCGTATAAATAGGTGAGAAACAAGGTCGTTCGTCGAACTGATCTGCAGGCCATTCTTTTCTTCCCGAAGCCCTGCCTCTCATTCTGCTGGACAATGTGCATGATGATTCATGGCTCACAGATCCGAACCGCGATGGTCGCGATGCTGCTGTGTCTGGGCTTCGGTTTCGCAAACGCTCAGGACGATCCCTCGCAGCGGCCCCTGCCGTTGCCGGAACGTGGCGTAGCTGATCTGCCGCAGCACATGGAATTGCTGAAACGTTTGCGGTCGCTTGTAGAATCTCAGCAGAAGAATTCCGAGCAAGCACAGAAGGAATCAGACACAGGACCCGAATTGCCGTCACCCGCTGATGCCCCTTCATCGCAGCAGAAAAAGAACGAAGCGACTCCTGAGAAATCTCCCTTTCAGCCTCAACAACTGCAGCAGTTTCAGGAAGCCCTGAAGAATCTCGCCAGCAAATTGCCGCCAGGGTTCGTGCCGCCGGATCTAAGTTCTGTGCCGCCCGATCAGCTTCGCAAAGCCATGGAGAATCCTGCGGTGCAACAGCAGATGAAGCAGATGCTGGAGCAATTCGCAAAGGACGGTGTGTTGCCAAAACCTGGCGACAACGGATCGCAGTTGCCTGTTCCGCCGCAGAATGATGCGTCAACAACTCCATCACAGAATGATGGAACACAAGAAGGTTTGCGGAAGAATGAACCACGAGAAGATAATCTGAACAATCGACCGTCTCCAGGCAAACAAGAGGGTCAGAATAAGCCGTCCGAGGATGCTCAGCGGGATCCCGTGAAAAGCGATGATTCACCAGAAGTACGATCTAAGAAACCTGGCGAAGAAAATTCTCCTGGTCCCGAGGAACCAGCGACTGGCGAGTCTGCGCCAAGCGACTCTGAAACTACTGATTCCGCTA
>CAIXQV010000660.1 GCA_903921605.1 uncultured Planctomycetaceae bacterium
AACGAACCGGGCCGCCAGCGATACATGGTGACGGGTTCTGAAACAGCGGCGAACTTACTTCCAGCCGCAGCGGCTTTGAGCCAAAGATCCCAGTCTTCTGCAAGCACAGGCGATTCCGTAAACCCCTGAATCCTGTCGAACAGGGAACGTTTCATCATCGTGCTGGACATCACAATAAAGTTGTCCATCAGCAACGCTTCGAATAGATCGCCTTCGGGCATTGCGGTCGGATCGCTCCGAATGTCACTGACGCGCGAGACATCTCCAAAGTTGCGTGCATTCGTGTAGACAATGTCTGCCGACGTCCGTTGTGCTGCCTTCAATTGGGAAGCCAGCTTATCGGGTTCCCACAGATCATCGTGATCAAGAAACGCGATCCACTCACCAGATGATGCAGCAACCCCGTTGTTTCGAGTTCTGGAAAGACCGGCAGCCCCAAGGTTCTTCTGGTGAATGGCAATGATTCTGTTGCCATACCGATCGATTACATCCCTGGTTCCATCTGTGGAGCCATCGTTGACCACGATCACTTCGGTTTCACAGTCCCGCTGATTCAACGCGCTTTCAATCGCACCGGGAAGATCCTCGGCGCCGTTGAAGACAGGAATGACGACTGACACTCTGGGATTCGACATGGAGCTGTTATTGATTTCTCAAACGGAACTGATTGTGGTTTGGATGCCGCTTGTGATCACACAAGAATCAGTTCGGAACCCGCAAAACGCATGATTGTCTGGTGCAAAATCATTTTTTGCGATTTCCGGACTATTTCTCGAACACCGCAGAGGAAACAGGATCCTGTCCGGCTACGTCGCGGTGTTCTAAACTATTGATTCTTCCGCAGATATGGGCCGGAAGTTTCTGACAAATGTGCACGTAAAGCTGACAAAGCGACGTCAGTTATAGTGCTGGTTCGGATCAGTTTTAACTGTTGATTTTTGGCAACATGTGTGGGATTGACTCTGCTTTATGAAATCTGCAAATGAACTTCTTCAGCACTACTTCGGGTATTCGGAGTTCCGGGTCGCACAGGCGGAAATCATCGAACACGTGAGTGCTGGTCGACACAGTCTGGTGATTATGCCAACCGGAAGCGGCAAGTCGCTGTGCTTTCAGATCCCGGCCCTGATGCTGCACAACAAGAAAAGCGGAGGACGACCACCAATCACACTCGTTCTTTCGCCGCTCATTGCTTTGATGAAGGATCAGGTGGACGCACTTCAGGCGAAAGGGATTTCCGCCACGTTTGTGAATTCGTCGCTGAGCCGCAAAGATCGGGAAAAACGTTATGCCGCGGTGGCGCGAGGCGATTACTGTTTGCTGTATGTGACTCCGGAACGTTTTCGCAAAGCTGAGTTTCTGGAGATCATTGCGCAGAGGGAAGTGAAGCTGCTGGCCGTCGATGAAGCTCACTGCATCAGCGAATGGGGCCATGATTTTCGGCCCGACTATACTCGTGTGGCGGAGTTCAGGGCCATTTTGGGCAATCCGGTGACGATGGCTCTGACCGCGACAGCCACGCTTGATGTGCAGCAGGACATTGTTCGTCAACTGGGACTCGATGTTGCCGAAGTCCGCACATTTCATGAAGGGATTGATCGCCCGAATCTGGACTTGCGGGTGGAAGAAGTTTGGGAGGCTGACGAAAAAGAAGAATCCATGGAGGCCGTTTTCGATCGCTGGCTGACCCCGGATTCAAAAGGCAGCGGCATCGTCTATTTCACTCTGATTCGAACTCTGCTGGAGTTCAGTGAAAGGCTCCAGGCTGCGGGCATCGATCACGTCTGCTACCACGGCGATCTGGATCGGCATGTTCGTCGCAATATTCAGGACGATTTTATGAAGGGGCGGTCTCGCCTGGTCCTTGCGACCAATGCTTTTGGAATGGGAGTCGACAAGGAGGATATCCGCTTTGTCGTTCATGCGGACATCCCTGGTTCGATGGAGTCATACTACCAGGAAATCGGCCGCGCGGGCCGAGATGGCAAGCCGTCGGAGTGTACTCTGCTTTACGACCAGCGCGATCTGAATACTCAGATCGAGTTTATTCGGTGGACGAATCCGGATGCCGAATTCTGCGAACGTGTCTATCACCATCTTACGCACAGCACAGAACAGATTCGTGCGTTTGGCATCGAATGGCTGCGAGAGCGTCTGTGTGACCGCCAGCGTCATGATCGACGAGTGGAGACCGTCCTGTCCTTATTGCAACGACATGGAGTGATTCAGGACGAGATAGATCTTTCCAACCTGATCGTGGAGGGAGACCTTCCCGAATCATTGGCCGACGAGGAAGGTCGTGCGGCCAAGCTTCTGCGAGACCAGAAGAAGCTGTATGCGCTCGTGCAGTATGTGCAGAGCGCAGACCGCCGTCAGTTCATCCGGGAGTACTTTGGAGTTGCCTGATTATGAGATGATCAGGAGACTCCTGCACAACCGGGATAGCGCCCTCGTTGACTTCTCTCTTCATGCATTTTCTGAGCTGTTCGGGAGCAAGTCCCGGTTTTGCGGTGAGTTTGCAGTCAGATCAGCGTTCAACAACGGTTGCTGATTCTTCGCCAATCAGCGGTTCCGAGATCGACTCGCTCGCGACTCGCAGACGCAGGCGATGATTGCCTTCCCGCAGGCAGGTTGCTCGAATGGAGTAGACAATCTCTTGATCCGGAGCGATCGTTGGCAGAGAGCGGAAAACCATAACTCCGTTCTCAGCAATGTGCTCGGATGGACCTTCTGCGTCAACGAGCTGGATTCCTGACGGCAATTCGCAGGACATACCCACATTCGATGCTGCACGGCTTCCGGTGTTGCGGATATGCACTTCCCATGTCACATCGTCACCCTTGGCCAGATCCTTGCTGCTGGACACAATCTTCAGATCCAGCGCGGCCATGCCTTCGACAACGGTGTTGTAGTCACACATCGTGACCTGACCGTGTTCTGAAATGACTCCGGCCTGATGCAGCAGTTCACCTGGCTCGGTGGCTCGCAGAGTCAGACTGAAATCACTCGATCCATCCGGCTGCAGTGTTCCCACGAACCACTCGATCGAATGATCCGTCTTGCTGTACTTACCACCTCGATTGGCAGAGACGAATTCGAATCCTTGTGGAATGCGATACTTGGCTCGTACGTTCTCAGACGGGACTCCACCAGCATTGGAAACTGTCATCGTGTAGTCGCTCGTTCGTCCGGCCAGTTGTTCTTCTGGTCCGTTGATTGCGATCTTGAGCTTAGGTTCAGCGACGGTGACGGTCGCCGTGGTTTCGTCTGTCAGATCGCCTGATGCGATGGCTCGCACGGCCACATTCTGAACGCCGCCTTTGACTGCGGTCAGGCTAAGCTTTGCCTGACGCGACTCTCCCGCGTTCAGTGTACCGATATCAATTGACAAAATACTGCCGCTGCGATGTTCCAGTCCCTCGGGAATTGCGGCCTGAATCACGACGTTGTTGGCGAGCCCTGTTCCGGGATTCGTCACTTTCACAACGTAACCGGCCTGCTGTCCGACTTCCACAGTCTCAGGTCCGCTGACTTCTACGCTGATCAGCGGTTCCTGTACTGAAAACTCTGAAGAGGAAAAGCCGGTCATCCGCACAAAGGCATCAAGACGAACGTCGCCACGTTGACGTGGAATGACCTTCAAAGCGACAGTGCGCGTTTCCCCGGGCTTAAGTTCGCCGAAAGTCCATGTGGGTGTTTCTGAGCCTTCCATGGCCGGTGGCTTTGCTTCAACAAGTTCAAGCCCTGCCGGAATGCTGGCTTCTGTCATCACGCTTCGGACAGCCGATTTACTCGTATTCTGCACGACAAGATCGATGTCGCATTCCTGGCCCACATTGAACTCGCCGCGGCGAACCCATTGTACGGTGACCCCTGGCGACTGTGGACCTGAATCCGCAGCCGGAGTCGCTGACCCCGTTGCTGGCAACACTTCGGCAGATCGAGTTGCAGAAACGGCTTTCACCGGGACAGACTTAGCCGGAGCAGACTTTGTTGCGACAGGCTTTTCGGCGGGAGCGTTTAGAACGGGAGTCTTTGATGTATTGAGTTGTGCGGCGGGCTTGGCGATGGCCGCAGCTTTTCGAGAAGCAGGGGCGGATTTCAGAAGAGCTTCAGCCTTCTCCCCCTCGTCTCCCGATGCGAACTGTTCACTGAACTCCGGAGGCATCTCGGCAGATTTTTTCGAGCTGGAAGATTTCTCAAGATAGCTCGCGAATGGATTCTCTTCTTCTGCTGGCTCTGGCGATTCGGAGTCCGCCTCGAAATCAGAATCAGACTGACTCACCTGAACAATCTTCTTGCCGGAGTTTCGAGCAGTCTCCCCAAAAGCTGCTGGTTGAACCTTTCCCGAAGATGCCTGCTTCGACGATTGGTCCGAGGAGGTTTTGGCCGCCCCATTGCTCTTCAGCTTCCCTGTTGCCGTGGAAACATCCCACTCTGCGACGGGACGATGAGCCTCTGCCACAGGTTTCTCTGTGCCGGCGGAAGCAGAAGATGACTTTGTTCCGGGCTTGGCTGCATTTGCAGCGGCGACGGGTTTCTGTGAGGCCTCGGACTTGTTTGCTGACCCCGTCTCGATGCGTTCACGCATTCGCTGACGAGAAGCCTCAAATGCTTTGTTGTCTGGTGTGTCCGCCGATGCTTTCTCGGAAGAGACCTCTTCCGCAGAGTTTGGAGAGAAATACTTCACACCCGCAACTGGCGTTTTCGATGCAGCCTTCTTTGCGGTTGGGCGTGGATTTTGTCGGTCCCATTCCGCAAATGGGTCATTCTGCTGACCGTAGAGCACAGCGGTTCCAAAAATCAGAAGTCCAAAAGCACTCAGGACGGACCGTCGAATCGGCATTTGCATTCTCCAGCGACAAAGCTCGCTCATACTCCAAACTTGCGATCCGATGGTCGCACGACACATCACTCGCTCTTCGATTAATCGAGAGATCCGGCCTTTCCGCTTGAGTAGATTTGGCGGTTTGCATGGACTTTGCGGGTTGTTCCGATCGCGAAGACGAAAATACTGCCGAGAAAATAATTGAACTGAACGGTTCAGTGTCTATGATATATGAACTAAACTGAACCGTTCATTTCTGGTGGCCTATGCGTAAAACATTGATTTTTGTCTTCTGTTCAGCCGTCGTCATGGCAGGAGCCTTTGCGGCGAATCGTTCCCTGCCCATTGTGGAACAGAACACCCCGGCCCCCGTGGCGTCTCTGTCAGAATTCGGTGTGGGAGCACTGGGACGAATTGAACCGCAGAGCGAAGTGATCCATGTCAACGCACCGTCAGTGATGGAGCCACCTGTTGTCGAGAAGATAATGGTTCGCGTATGCGACCAGGTTCATGCCGGGCAGGTGTTGGCAATTCTTGACTCCAATCGTCGAGAGCAAGCCGACGTTGATCTGGCCACAGCCTCCGTGTTGCTTGCGGAGAAATCTCTGGCTCAGATCAAGGCCGGCGCAAAGACCGGTGATCTTCGAGCTCAGGAGGAACTGATTGCACGGACTCGCGAACGTTTGAAGCTCGCCGAAAAGCAGCTTGAGCGTGCTAAGGAACTGCGAAAGAACAGAGCCGTTTCTGAGGATGATCTGGACACGCGAGTAGCAGATGTTGATGTGCTCCGGCGCGAACTGGCTCAGTATGAATCTGCGCTGGTGGCGTTGGCAGAAGTCCGAGTCGTCGATCTTGAAAAAGCAGAGGCCGAAGTCGCACGGGCTCGGGCGACAGTACAGCGTGCTCAGGCGGATCTTGAGATCTCAATGATTCGAAGTCCGATCGACGGAGAGATTCTGAAGATTCATACGCGGGTCGGAGAACGCATCGGATCAGAGGGAGTGTTGGATTTGGGTGATACACGGCAGATGGACGTTGTCGCTGAGATTCACGAGTCAGACATTCTGAAGGTTGCACTGGGCCAGCCAGCGACGATTTCGATGAGGAATCTCAACACAACTTTACATGGTCGTGTGATTGAGGTCGGGCGTCTGATTGGCCGCAAAGATGTGCTTTCGAGTGATCCGGTTGATGATACAGATGCTCGTATTGTGGAAGTTCGAATTCGGCTGGACGACAAAGACGGTCAGCGAGTTTCCGGACTGTCATGGGCTAAAGTTGAGGTCACGATTGAAACTTCGAAGTCGCATTCCTCCTCGACGGACATGAGTGATGCGAGTAATCCGGCTGGAGCGCAGGGGCTGTCACAATGAGTCAGCGAATCCCTTTGTCGTGGCTGCAGCTGAAACATGAGAAGATGAAGCTGTTTGCCGCCGTTGCCGGAGTTATGGTTTCGGTTGTCTTGATGTGGATGCAACTGGGATTGATGAAAGCCCTGTTCGCCAGTGCCGTGGTTTTTCACGGTTCAATGAACGGCGAACTGGTGATCGTCCACAGCCAATACGAACATTTGCTGCACAGCAAGGTTTTCTCCAGTCGGCTGCTGTATCGTCTGCGAGGAAGTCCGGATGTCAGCGACGTGTTTTCAATTTACCTTGCTCCAGGGGAATGGAAGAATCCGTGGAACGGAGAAATGCGGTCGATTCAATGTTACGGAATTGAAACCGACAACGCGTCACTCAAACTGCCCGGCATCGAACAGCATCTGCAGCAACTTCGGAATACAGATGTGTTCCTGTACGATCGCATGGCGCGACCTCGCTTTGGTGACGTCGTGGGGGCCGTCGAAAGACGCGAACCCGTGGAACTGGAGCTTAATCGACGTCGCATGTCACTGGCCGGAGTTGTTGATCTGGGAGCTTCATTCGGCGTTGACGGCAATGTTCTCGTCAGTCATGCCAATTTCCTGAGACTCTTCCCGGAACGGAAATCAGCCGAGATCGATGTTGGTGTCGTAAAGCTGTTGCCCGGAGTATCGGTTGTCTCTGCGCAGGAGCAGTTTCAAAAGGTGTTGGGGAAAGAAGTTCAGGTTTTGACCGTGGAACAGTTCAAAGAACTGGAACTGATTTACTGGCGATCCGCAACACCGATCGGAATCATCTTTACTGCGGGCACTGTCGTTGGATTCTTTATTGGCTTCATCGTCGTGTATCAGATCCTTTATACGGATGTCACGAATCATCTGCCGCAGTATGCCACGATGAAGGCGATGGGATTCTCTGACGGCTATCTTTACCAACTGGTTCTTGGGCAGTCCGTGCAACTGGCCACCATGGGATTTGTTCCGGGATCACTCATCGCGGCCGCCATGTATGCCGGATTGCGCAAAGTTACTCAGTTGCCGTTATACATGGAGCCGATGCGAGGCGTCTTTCTGATCTTCGCAACGATTCTGATGTGTACTTTTTCCGGAATGCTGGCTGTTCGCAAACTGCGATCTGCGGACCCCGCAGACGTATTCTGATCCGGAAAGTCGAGTGGTGTATGAAAACCGATGATTCAAATGCCGTTATCACTGGTTCAGGAATCAACTTTTCCTTTGGCCAGGGCGAGTTACGCAAGCAGATTCTGTTTGATGTGGAACTTGCCATTCAGCCGGGTGAAATCGTGCTCCTGACCGGACCCTCCGGATCCGGCAAAACGACGTTGTTAACGCTGATCGCAGGGTTGCGGAAACTGCAGGAAGGGCGACTGGATGTGCTGGGCCATTCGTTGCACAATGCTTCTCAAACTGATCTGCTGCAACTACGACGTAAGATTGGCTTCATTTTTCAGGCACACAATCTTCTACCGTACCTGACTGCCCTGCAGAATGTGCAGGTGATGTTTGACCTGCAGCCAAATGTGACTGTCAAAGAGGGGCGTGAACGGGCCACTCGCATTCTGCAGCAGGTGGGTCTGGGAGAACGGATGAATTATCATGTGTCGCGGCTGTCCGGCGGTCAAAAGCAACGTGTTGCGATTGCAAGAGCTTTGGTAGGGCGGCCGGAATTGGTTCTTGCGGACGAGCCCACCGCAGCGCTGGATGGGACTTCGGGACGCGAAGTCGTCAATTTACTGCAAAGCCTTGCGCGAGAACAGAAGCGTCCCATTCTGATGGTGACGCATGATGTACGAGTTCTGGATATTGCCGATCGGATTATCGAGATGCAGGATGGCCACCTGACGGCCAGTTCTCGAGGATCTTCATCTGCGGAAAACCACCCTGCGAAAGGAGTTCAAAATGAGCCTGACATCGCCGCCGTTACCTTCTGAAGAACCTTTGAGTCGATCAGAACAGAAAAGGCGACAAATCCTGGACGCAGGGCGTGAGCTGTTTATGGCTCAGGGCTTTGCAGATACCAGCATGGATCAGGTCACTGCCAGATCCGGAGTCTCCAAGGCAACGGTTTACAATCACTTCCCCTCCAAAGAAAAGCTCTTTGAAGAGGCGGTGAGAACACGGGCCGAGGAAGTTTTTGCAGCATTGCCGGAGCTGGATGCAGATCACATTCATCCCGAGGAAATGTTGACACAATATTTCCACGCGCTGTTGCAGATCCTGTTGTCAGAAGACGGCGCGTGTATGTGCTTTCTGCTGATGTCGGAGGGTCGCAGATTCCCCGACAATGCGCGACTGATCTACGAGACAGGCTTTGGTCGAGGTCTTCGGGAGATGGCGATCTATCTGACTCAACTGGATCAGAGGGGCATCCTTCGCATCCCGGATCCGCACTGGGCGGCCGCACGGCTTCTTGGACTTGTCATGCCACCGTTGCCCATGATGTGCGCTGGATTCCAGCCGCTTGAGATTCCGCCCGCTGAAGAAGTTCGGAAATCCGTTCGGTTGTTCCTGAGAGGAATGGACGCAGCAGCTTAAGCTCCTCTGAGGCGGCGTGTGGACGCGATCCCGGGAATCTCGCGGCCCGGCTCAGAGTCTAACACCTGCAAGGCGATAGCCAGGTTCTTTGACCAGTTCACAACCGGTAAGAAATCTCTCGTCCTGACCGATCACCCAGCGAACGACACCGTCGATCCGATGTTCTTCTTCTTCCGTCCACCACACAAACTGCGCATCACACTCAACGGGAACTGCAGAGGCAACCTGCATACACATCCCGTCTCGTGAGTAGTTGATCACGACTGCTGGTTGAGACTTTGGGGCTCCGTCAATCCAGAGCATCTTGCCATGGATTCGGCAGGCATACCGGATGCATTCGCGTTCGCAACCGGGCAGCTTCAAAGCGATCTCGTTCGGAATTGGTTCCTGCAGCGCGATGCCGGCTTCTGTGCCTGTTCCTTCGGGATTGGCCCAATGAACAATGCCCGGGATTGCGATTTCCGGCCCGCGTGAGGAAGAGCTGACGATAAAGGTCAGATGCTGTCCCACCGCCAGAGGTGACTGAGACAGAACATGGACATCAACTCCAACGGCACCAAGAATGGTCACCGTCTGCTGCCTGAGTCCGATGCTGACAATACCGACAGGCTTGGGGGCCACATGGCGGAGAACACTGGAACCGCCCAGTCGAAAGCGGCGATCAGTTCGAGTGTGTGGAGCGTCGATCATACCTCAGGCCCTTCAGGAGACTGTTGTCAAAATGCAACATCCTGAGTCTCGAAGCGACGCTGATAGTTCTTGCTTTCAATTGTGGCTGGTCGGACTGAATTCCTGAGACTCGCTGCACGGCAGTTCCGACCGTGCAGCGCTACTGAGTTTCCAGCAGTTCTAGTAATTCCAGTTGACACCGACGCTGAGTGTATTCTGGAACAGGTTGCCACGCTCTGTCTGAATCTCCGGAAAGACATTCAGGAGCGGACTGGACTGATAGAGAATTGACTCGTTCGGATCAGCAATCTGTCCGACCCACAACCAGTTCCAGCCCAGATTCAGATTGGCCTCTTCCAGCAACTGGATATCTTTCAGCACCGGAACGGCCCCGAAGATCGGCAACTGAACATTCAATCCCTGCTCAAACAACGGGGACAAGTGCACCGTTGTGTCCTGATCCGCAAAGGCATTCTGCGATGGGCCCTGCGTTGTGTTCGTGTCGAACATCTGGGTTTCAAGATCGTTTCCGGTTACGGGGTCTGGTGTGACCTGAACCCCCATAAAGTTACCGATGTTGTCGCCGCTCAGATGTATCTTTTCTTCGTTGAACATAGCGGCAAGTCGGGTCGACCCCGTGAACCTGACGCCTTTGGTATCACCTAATTCATACTGGAAACCAAACTCAGGGCCGGCCAGACTGCTGGTGACGTGACTGTTGATGAAGGATTTGACAATCAGGTGAGTTGAGTTCGTTCCTGTCAGAGCATTGAAGTCCGTTGTCCCTCCTTCACCCGGCGTATCCGGGATGATGGTCGTGTTGGTACCACCTCCCGTGCCGGAAATTACACCATCTCCAACAGGGAAGATTTTGGCATTGTCAGGAGAAGTGCCATCTCCCGTTCCGTAGGACAGCAGCGTTGATTCGCCATAGAAGGCGAATGTTTCGTCGACACGATAGTAGCGACCGCCGACGATTGGTCGCACAACAAGATTGCCGCGATCAATCGTGGGTGTGAAGGCCCAGTCAATTGATCCGCCGTAAGTATTTAGTTGATGTTGCAGGATAAACTGCAGATCGTAAGGAACGGTTGAACCGTTCAGTCCATTGCTCGGTGGGGATGGGTCACCCGAAAGAATCGGGATGCCATAGAGATTCAGCACAGTGCGATCAAGAACGTCGAACGTGGTTCCGTAGATACCGTAGTTGTCCACATCAGTGGAGTCGAACACGACGCCTGGGGGAAGAATTTGGTTCTGAGTGATGTCATAATCATTAGTTCCTCCAGCGTTGAAGGCCACGCCACTGGTGTGACCACCGGAGGCCTGCATGTTCAAAGCCGTCAATGTATCCATACGCTGAGAAAGGGCGATCGCTCGGGCATCGAATGTAGCTGTCTCTGCACCACTGAACTGAGCATTCAGCAACAGACCTGAACCATCTGCGTTTGTGAATCCGCTGGTCAGGCGCATCCCATCATTGTCAAGCTGTGGGATCATCGATCCCGAGGCGGCATTGAAGTAGTTGTAGTAGTCCATCCCATCTACAACTAAGGTCCCGGCCTCGCTGTTCTGTTGCAGATAGGTTTGAACTCCCTCAGCACCGACGAGGCCACCCATCTTCCGAGTGCGGGTTCGGGTGTAGTCGACTCCAAAGGTCCACTTGCGAGGACTATTGAATGGTCCGAAGCCGTTGTTGGAGTTGTTGAACCACAATCCGTCCGAGACATACGTCTGATCGAACAGCTTCTGATACGGCGACTGCGACGGGTACGGCATTTGACCGCCCGGGTAAGCCCCCTGCGGCATCGGCTGCTGTGGACCTGGTGGGCCATACTGTGCCTGGACGCTGCGCCCGGCTGCCAGCATGAGTATGAAGGGCACGAACGCCTTGAGTGAGTGCCGAATCCGCATTGATCCATCCTTGGAGAAGCTGCAGTAAATCACTGCCTTCGCTGATGTTCTCCCGATTCCTGATGTTCAGCT
>CAIXQV010000661.1 GCA_903921605.1 uncultured Planctomycetaceae bacterium
GGAGAGAACGTGCCGATTTGCGTATCGACGTTGTCCATCAGTCCATCAATGGACTGAAAAATGTCGATGTTGAACGGCGCAACATTGCCGTTTGCGATTTCATACGTAATCGCGATTCCGGTGCCCCCATTGCCCGTCGCGCTCGTCATGCGGATGTCCGGGCGCTCAGTGGCGAAGTTGACAAGCAGATTCATCGAACCAGAGGTTGCGTGGTTGTTTGAATACACCGCGATGCGGTATTCCTGACCGGGAACCGCATTCGAGATATTCAGCGAAGTGAGCGGCCCCTGGAGCAGCGTTCCGGCGGCATTAAAAAGAGCCAGTCGCTGAGTAAATGTCGCCGCCGCTGCCGAAATTGTTAAGACTCCGTTCGCGTCAGCAGGGGCCGTGATCGAGTAGTAGTCGATGTCGGTTGGGACATCCAACGTTACTGCTGCTGAGGCGTCCCCTAAGGCATCGGGTGTCAATGGGAACGAGCCCGATTTGAAGGGTGCAGAAACGATAATCGAAACATTGCCCGCCGTCGTCGCTGGCTCATCCCCCACGGCAATGATGTAGCGAACATCTGCAGTCAGATTGATAGTCAACTTCGCATCATCATTAAACAACGACACGTCGTCGTTGTAACCAATACGTGCCCCGGTACTGGCAATATAAACCGCGACCTCAGGATCGGTGGTATTTCCAAAGTCGCCCACGTCAATCGTGTACGCTCCGGTGAACTGGGGGGCAAAGAAATAGGAATCCACATCACCGGCGAAGTCGATGAACGCATCAAACGCGGGCGTGTCGTTCACCAAATCGACATCCGGGCCGTTATACACGACCAAGTCGCCCTCAGCGAAAGTCTGTGTGGCCGGGAGAGTCAGCACGCATCGTTGTTCAAGCTGTTCGTGCTGCAGAAGTCTGAGCGTGTCACGGTTTCGGGACTGTTGCCGTTGAGGAAATCGGGCGTCTCGCCAAACTCGAACGAAAGCTTCTCGCATGAATTTCATTGTTACGCCTCGTTAGAACGCCTCGAGAACAGGTGTCTGACAGTGTGTCAGTCAACCGATTCTGGGGCCCAAAGGGATAAGACGATGAGACCAAGGGCAGAAACTGCAGTGAAGCTTGACGAGCTGTCGTCTCTTCGGGTCGACTGAAAAATGATGGCCGACTGTGTTGCTCGCAGTGTTTGCAATGGCAATTGTTTGATCGCGATATCCTACTGAGCGTATCGTCTTTCGTAAAAGGCGGCAATCATGTTCCTGAGAATCTGTCTCGATACAGGACGCGATACGGCGATGCATTGATTTGAGAAAAAGTTTTTTCGGTCAGCGGATTACTGTCGAACGCGTTTCAATACCACGAATTGGATGAATGACAAGCAATTTGCCTTCCGTGTTGATCAAGGAGTTGGTCAGCGACCCGGATCCCCGATCGACTTCGAACGACGGATGAACTTCGGGAATTGGTGCTGAAGTTGGCCCGTGAAAACTGAAATCAAGTGGAGGCATTGTGAAACGGAACACGCCTCTGTCAACGAATCTGCTAGCCCATGGGGAGTGGTTCACCCAGACACTGAAGCTCGCATGCCTGAACAAGTTCGTTGTCGTTGGGGAAGAACATCTCGATCATGTGAGCCAAAACGGGCGCCGTCATTACAGCCAGGAAAGACCGCATTCATCTCCCGATCAATTGCCGCCAGATTTTTCTGCGTCACCAGAAGGATGGCGGATAGTGCGTATCAACGATATGACCTGCAATTCGAAGTTTGGTGGCGGTACCAACTCGTACTCGCGACGGGCGGTTTGACAATTGACATCAGGCCGAAGAACCAAAACGGCAGACTTCGGTGCCATTGCTCACCCAGGAGATTCAAACTCGTGAAGGTTGGATTCTGCCGTTGCGTGGCGAAAGCAATCATTTTTGCATCTTTGTGATCGCAAACCAGTCGTTGTTTCGGCTGTCGAATTCGTCAACTCTCAACGGCGACGAGTAACCGCAAAATTCGGTTTGTGAGTTCATCGGCGTGTCAGGTCGAAGTGGTTCAGTCGCTCTGGTGGATTCGCCAATGCTGTGTCGATACGCTGCATTTCTTGTCCGACGTCACGCATCTCCTGCCCCGAATTGAATACAGCGATCCGTACGCGGCCGATCAGCTCCTGCAGTTCTTGTAGAATTAATTGCGAAAGCTGGCCGCCGTCAGAATGGCTCGGGCAGCGTCAGGCCACACGCGTCACCGACGCCGTTGACGAAGATCCGTTTGTCGGGTCGGCCGATGTTGGCGTAGAGAACGGCGTGTTCAAGGTGCTTTCCGTGTCCCTGAAGAATACGGTGCAGTCATGCCTTCGCCCCGTTTCACGATTTTGGTTTCGGTGCCGCGAGTCTCGCGAATCAGCGTTTCGAACGGATCGCCGCTGTAGCAGACTTCATTAAAGAACGTAAAGACAGACGAGTTGTCCGTCACAAACATCGGCGCAAGTTTTCCTGCGGTGGTTGTGTAGCTGAAGCCGCCGAGAACTTCACTGTGGCCGTTGTTCGTCGTGTTCAACAGCGTGCCGCCTCGTTCCGTCTTGTAGCCCAGGATCCACAGGTTTCCGCCGTTGTTCGAGAGATGTGTCCCTTCGTTTTCAACATTCAACTGCCTGGCCCACACGTTTTGACCTGGATTGAAACGCAGATCATCAGTCGTAACATCTTCAAAGTAGACATCTCCGTTCGTACGGCAATCGACAGATCGTACCCCAATGCTGCGCAGGACGACGGGCCGTTTGGTGTTGATCCGGATTCCACCATGGATGTGAGCAATATGCTCGATCGTGACAATGGGGGACTCACCGTCTTCGATGATGATGTCGGGCTTGGAGTTCGAGGAGTAGTCGATCCATGCTCCAGTCCCGATCAGCCGGCTCACTTTGCCTCGGAGCCGTATGGGCTGCGTCAGGTTATAAAATCCCGGCAGGAAAACGGTCGTCGCACCCGAATCGATTGCACGTTGTATAGCGGCTGACGAATCCTGATTGCCAGTCGGATCCGCGCCGAACTTGTCGACCACAGCCCACAAATTGGGAGCATCCTTTTCCGAGACAGGAGTTTCTTTCACTGGAAGTCGTAGCGATCCGGATACTGAGCCAAATAGCTGAGTCGAACTGTGTGAACAAAACTCACCGACGTTCGGCCCGAGAGTGCCAGGCTTGTCGTCGTTCGAAAGCCGCACGGCCGCGTACCAGTCAGGAGTTTCCACGTCTCCAATCGCGCGGCTGTAGCCGGTGCTGGTGACGTCGCGAACGAAGAGCCTTCCACCGTTATAGTTGATGATGGCAGGAACTTGATTGGCTCCGTCGAGCCCCTTCAGTGTCGCATCAAGCAGGCAGAATGTTCCATAAGTGCGAATCGCCGGCACGCGATTTACGCTCAGCAGACTTCGAACACTGATCGCCTGACCTTCGTTGTCAAATCCGAACTGCGATTGATCGCGCAGAGTAATATTTTCGAAGGTCTGGCTGTTCACCGCTCGCGATGTTGCGATGCCTTTTTGAAAACCAACAATCTCACAGTTTTGCACAAGCAGCGGACCGTTCATGTCTCGATGACCAAGGTCGAGCCCAATCAAACCGCTGTTGTTTCCGGCGACGATCCGACAATTGCGGGCTGCTCCGAAGTTGTTCGAATAGAACTGCAACCCAATCGCACTCGGATTATTGTTTCCGACGTCGAAGGTCATGTCCTGAATGTAGTTGTGAAACCAATCCGCAGACCCAAAGCCACCACACCACATGATGCTGCCAGGCTTTTCAATTTCAGTGAAGGTCGAATCTTTCAGGCGAATGATCGTTTTGGTGGCACTCTGTCCCTGAAGAAAATTCATTCCCCAGGCGTCTTTGCCTTCAGTGTTTTTCTTAGACCAGTTCAGCGTCCTGGAAACCAGATACGTTCCGTTCGGAAAGTAGAGTATCTTGTGTTGCCCCATGATATCCGACAATGCTCGCTGCAAAACATCGGTGTCGTCTGTCGTTCCGTCGCCTTTTGCGTAATACGGTGACTTCGTGACATCAACGACCGCCGCACAATTCGGGTAGGCAACATTCGTATTGTTGCTGAATTTGGCCCCAGCGACGAAGACCTCATCAGCTCGTGCAATAGTCGTCGAAAGCACCAGCAGCAGACTGGCAACGGAGCAACGAAAGTATTGTGATCGAGGTGCCACGCATTGATCTAAGAACATCAAATTACTCCCGAATATCTTCAGGCCAACAAGTCCTGCTTAAGAAGCTGGTGTTCATGGAACCGTGCGTTTAACTCAACGCTGCCGATCTGCTGAGCTATCTTGATGCGACGTTTCGTTCTTTGAGCTTGCGCAAACGTTTCGGCTGAAGATCGATCGGCATCATCCCCGCCCGGCCACTCGTCATATCATCTCCACTTGCAAATCACAAGTGGAGGTGCGTCCAACCTGGCAACAATGCAGCCCAATTGGGCGACCAACTACTTTCCTGCGAAGCGATGCATCAGGCGCTGCTGGATTTCCGCGAACGCCGTTGATTCCAGATCGTTGCCGTCTTTGTCCAGCGTTGCGTTCGCCATGATGGCGATCGCGAAGTCGACGTCAGGAAAGGCTTCCACTTTGGCGAACCAAAAGCCGTCGCTGCCGTTATGGACAATAATGGCTACGTTTGAGGAACTATTGACGGCACGGATGACGCTCTTTCAACAACTAGTCGCCGAGTCTCAAAAACGCACAGAACTGCGAACGTCCCAGGCGGACAGGCTCACAATGCAATTGGGAAGGGATCTGGATGGCGAAGTGCTCCGGATCGAAGTTAAGGCGAATCCGCTCGCCGACAAAAGTGAATTCGGCGTATGGTTGGAAAAACACATTGATGCTGTTTTTCCTCGATTCAAGCTGCAACGCAGGTCGGCGTTACTTGCGTCCGGGTTGATGCCAAATACGTTGCGAGACCTGCTGCTCCACGAGGGAACGCCAGACACGTCTGCACTGATAAATCAGCACCAGAGGGCGGAGGATGGCGACTCCCCGCTTGTCATCGATCAGCCAGAGGAAAATCTCGATAATCGGCTCATTCGCCAAGTGATTGTAAATATCCTTGCCAGCATGAAACTTCGGCGACAAGTAATTATCGCAACGCATAACCCAAATCTTCCCGTCTTGGGAGATGCGGAACAGTGTGTTGTCTTGCAAGCCACCGGCCGCGACCTGTCGCGAATGGTCGCGGCGGGTAGTCTTGATTCGCCGCATGTAGCCCGTTACATCACCGACATCATGGAAGGAGGCCGCGAAGCTTTTCAGTACAGGCAATCCATCTATCAGACCCATTGGGAGTCCGAGATCGAAGAGTATTCATAACGCCCCGGCGGGCTGAGACGCTAGCCGATTTAAAAGCAGCGATCGGCTGGTGTCTCAGGCTCAGAAATGTCGTATTGTTTCCGCTTGCTGTCTTGGAGCAAAAGAATCTGGGGACGTTTTAGCGTACGTACACTTTGTGTGATCAAAGTTTCGAGCTGTTTTTCGACGAATTCGAAAGGCGTTGTTCGGCGCAGTTCTCGCTGTGTTTCGCAGAGAAGCTGCGGCAGCGTATAGCCCTAAGCTTCAGCCTGAGGTTCGTGAAAATAGGGGCTTCAAGCCGCGAAAACGGCGGCAGGAGCTTTCGCGGTTTCACGGCTCTGGCTCTGGCTTGGGTGTGGCATGTTTCCGCCGGCTAAAGCCTTGGGCTACGCGCTGCGGCCTCTTCGAGGCAGAAGGACTGCTCGCTCGCCGCGGATAACTCTGCCAGAAAACGAGATTCCACTGGCCGCAAACAAAAACAGGTTTCCGCACGAATTGTGGGGAAACCTGTTTTGATGTGAGTGGACGATATTGGACCGGAACACGAATCAGATTTGCTCATTAAACCTACTGAATGCAGCAACTGGCCCCAGGAATTGGCCCCTGAGTTCATTCAGATTCTTCGTTCCGATGATGTCTGGGGAGTGTTGCCGAGAGAGACACAAAAGAGAATTGTGGCACTGCTGAGAAATTCTGCAGTGTTGCCATCTGAGAAGTAAATTCAGCAGATGATTGAAACGCCCCCTCATAGCAGCGAGACTTTCGTGCTGAATCGACAAGTCAGGGTGTAAGGGGGTTGAACATGGAACCGCGAGTCAGAATTCACTGCGTATGCGGCAAGACGGGTTTAGTCGATCGAAAGCACATTGGAAAAACCATTACTTGCCCCAAGTGTGGAATTGCTCGCATCAAGGTTGAAGATCAAGACGACTTGCAGACCAGCGAAGACGAGGCGGAACCGGACGATGAGCTTCATCTGCCTAGGATGAATCGAAGAGCCACAGTACCTTCACTTGCCGAGTCCGCTGATGTTGCCGGCACTGCAAAAGCTCAGCTTTGGTACTTGAAAGTTATTTCTCTTCTCTTGGCGATCATCGCGGGGATCATGGTTTACAACCAATTTGGTGAGTACGTTTCCAAGGCAATTGCTGAATTTCTTAGGGGTTGAAATTTATAGGGCTGAAGTGCATACCCCTCGCCAATAGGCAGTTTGGGCTTGCGTACCACCGTGGTCCACAGCGCTCGATTTTCGACACAAAATCTGTAAGAGTGATCGCAGTAACAATTTCAGTAATGACACGACGTAAGGCAGTCAGTCAATGGCCGATAGTGAGTACGTTCAATTGGCTAAACGATGGATACCAGAGCCATTGGATTGTGCCACGTTTCTAGTCGAATTGATTCAAGAATTTGAATCCATGTTCACGCTGGATGGCGGAACTGACAATAAGGGTGAGGAATGGGTTACTGTCGAAACAACCAAGAAGTATCGTCGGTCACTTGCTACAAGCCTTTCGAAGAGAATCAGACTGGCTGAAAAGGCATTGACGATATGCAACGAACTAAGATCGGAAATATTCCGGCTACAGGCTCGATGGCAAGAAGTGTTCATCAACCTCGAACGGACGATAATAAACCGTAACGTGAGTGCGATCCTTGGTAAACCTGCGATTAAGGATGCTGAAGAGAAACTGGCTAAAGCATTCATTTTGTTTCGTCACGTCGCAATTGATCTGAATGACAGGATTGCTGTTTCTGATGCTGTTTTAGCCGTTCAGCCATCGATAAAACCAAAGAAGAAACGCTAGTCCAC
>CAIXQV010000662.1 GCA_903921605.1 uncultured Planctomycetaceae bacterium
ACAATGTTGTTCGTTGCGCCTGATCGACCGATGATGCCAATAAGCCTTCTGCGTTATACGAATAGGTCATCACTGGCGGTGCCCACGGTCCCATGGCGGCCGCTGAGTGACTGGTAATGGTTTGCAATTGCCAGTTCAAGTAAGCCGCTGTCGCGGCGGGGTTACGTGGGGGTGAATGGTACTGAGAAATGGTCGCGTCTGGCAATGAGGAATGATCACGCTGTCTGCTGAAGAGCGTCATTGGATGCTCGATTCAGCTTCTTTGACAGAAGGACGTGATCATGGCCTCAAACAGCAGCAACAATCGCAATCAGGATGACTCCGAAAACCGTCGGAACGCTCGTCGAAAACAAAACGTCGAGCCAGCTGGCACGGCACCGGACAGTGAGCGAGGACTCACACATTCGCCGTACTTCAACGGCCCGCTCTACAAACGCATGAGCGAAGATCTGCATCTCGGCGGCATGGCAAAACGCACTCACGAAGGCTACCTCAGAGCCGTTCGACAACTCGCAGACTTCTGCAAACGGTCGCCCGATCAGATCACCGAAGATCAGCTTCGCGAATTCTTTCTGCACCTGAAGAACGAGAAGGAGTTCGCCAGCGGATCACTGCGAGTTGCCTACAGCGGCGTCAAGTTCTTTTACACTCGCACCTGCAAACGCAAGTGGGAGACGCTGGCGCAGATGAGAATCAAAGACGTGAAATCTCTGCCGGAAGTTCTGACGATCGAACAGAGTCATCGCGTGATTGACTGTTGCACCACGCAAAGAATGTTGGTCTTCTTCTGGACGGTGTATTCGCTGGGGCTTCGCCTTGAGGAAGCTCGCAATCTGCATGTCGGCGACCTTGATTCGAAAAGGATGATGGTGCATGTGCATCGGGGCAAGGGCGCAAAGGATCGGTACATCCCGCTCCCGGAAGCGACCCTGCAACTGCTGCGTCAATTCTGGCTCACTCATCGGCATCCTGTGTTTGTCTTTCCTGCCGATGGACGCAATCATCGTGGCGTGTCACATCCCTCCGGCCCCTCTCAGGCCAAGACACCGATGAGCGTCACGGCGATCCAGGGAGCGATCAAGCAGATTACGAAGCAGATCAACTTCGGCAAAAAGGTCTCGACGCACACCTTGAGACATTGTTACGCGACTCATCTGCTGGAGGCCGGAGTGCCGTTGCGTCTGATTCAGCAGTATCTCGGCCACAGCAGCCTGCAGACGACCATGATCTATCTGCATCTCACCGATACGGCCGCGATCGATGCACGAAAAGTGATCAACGAACTGTTTCGTCGTCCCCTTCGAAAGCCACCAGAAGACAACGCGGGCGCTGTGCCGGTGAAGTAGCCGGATTCGTCAGAATTCGGAGCCTCTGGTGCCGACAGTCGCCGACTGTTTACGGCAGCATGGCGAAGCGTTTCTTCAGCAGTGCAGTGAGAAGATCACACTCCAGCAGCGAAAAGTGCTCAGCGCGATTCAGCGATGTCGCACGGGTGAGCTTGGACATGTGATCTTTGAGTGCGCTCAGTGTCATCATCAGCACTGGGTGGGTCGCTCGTGCGGCAATCGGCATTGTCCGAACTGTCAGCATGAGAAGACTCAGGCCTGGCTGCAGAAGCAAAGCGATCGCCTGCTGCCGATTCATCACTTTCTCGTGACATTTACAGTGCCCGAGGAACTACGGGGACTGCTGCGCGCCTGTCCGAACGAAGGCTACGAAGCCATCTTCGCGACAGGATCAGCGACGATTCTGAAACTGCTGACCAATCCAAAGTGGCTGGGATCGGACAAGGTCGGATTTTTTGGCGTCCTGCAGACGTGGGGACGAGATCCGATGGTCTTTCATCCGCACGTCCACTTCGTCGTCCCGGGCGGAGGAGTCAATGCAGACGGCACGAAATGGATCTCGACGCCCGAGAACTTTCTGTTTCCGGCAGCGGCGGCCGGAAAGGTCTATCGTCAGAAGTTTCGTGAAGCGATGCGAGCAGCGGGCTTCGAGAAGAACATCGATCCGTCGGTCTGGCTAAAGGACTGGATCGTTGATGTCGAGCCGGTACAGGATGGACGAGCCGTCTTAAAGTATCTCGCGCCGTATGTTTTCCGAGTGGCGATCAGTGACAATCGTATTCTGGAATGTACAGAGTCGACTGTCACTTATAAATGCACGCCATCCGGATCTAAGAGCACGATCTCTAAGACCGTCGAAGGCTGGAAGTTTGTGCGGGGCTTTCTGCAGCACGCACTGCCGAAGGGCTTTCGTAAGGTGCGGCACTATGGATGGATGGCGTCAAACTCGCGGACGACACTGGATCGCGTGAGATGGCTCGTATGGCTGCATCGAGGCTGGACATTCTGGCTGGGCAGCGGTGTGGCTCCGCAACCGAGTCGCCATGAGACACGCATCCGCTGCAAAGACTGCGGCGGAGCCCTGAGCGTGATCATGATCCTCAACGCCGACGGCCGCGTGCTGATGAAGCGAATGCTGCCCGATCATACGCAGTCGTTTCTGGATTCAGGTTAGAGGAAGGTAATGGGACGACTTCCAACCCTCATCACCGTCATTTTTGAAACACGCCCCAAGCCGTGCGGGATCGCGGTGCGCGCCGATAGTGAAAATTACTCGCTGAAGGGCTGCTTTCAGGTCAACATGATCAGGCCCAGCAGCCAACTGCACCTCGCCATAATGCTGGACTCGGAGACTACTTTGCGATTCTCCGAAAGCGGTAAACCGAAAACCCCAAACCGTCGCGTGACGGCGACAAGCTTTTCTCAAGAGAGTACGCGGCGAACTGCAACCGCCGGGCTTCTTGAACAGAGGCCTTGAGCTTCGGCTCCACTGGCTCGCTCAGCCAGGAACTCTCTCCGCTCCACCCCAATCCGCCAAACCACGCTCTCACTCCGAACGTCGCGAAGTCAAAGCCTTATTTGTTA